>JANWYQ010000147.1 GCA_025055015.1 Caldilineales bacterium | reverse complement strand
CCCTCAGCCGCCCAGCTCCTTCAGCCGAGCCTCCCACTTGGCGTACAGCTTGTTGTACACCGCCTCGCTGATCTCGCCCGCGGCCAGCCGCGCGTCCAGGTTGTCCAGCAGCGCACGAATCTCGGCCGGGGTCTGGGGGTTGGCCGGCGCCTGTTGCGGCTGCTGCTGGGGCGCCATGGCCTGCTGCATGGTCTGGGCGATCACACCGGCCATGCCCGCGCCCAGGCCCACGCCCGCGCCCAGGCCGACGCCGGTCTCCGCCGCGCCGCCGCCGGCGCCGCCCGCGGTGCCGATGTTGCCGATGGCCATGCCGGTTTGGTACTCGATGAAGGACTTGGCCCCGACGGCGCCCATAGCCGCGCGCTTGTCAATGGCCGCCTGCGTCTCCTCGGTGGGGCTGACCGACTGCACGAAGAACTGCTTCAGCAGCAGCCCGAGGAGCTTGAAGTCGTCGGACACCTTGGCGCGGGTGGCCGCGCTCAGCTCGTCCATCAGGCCGGCCATGTCGAACAGGCCCTTCTTGCTCTCGCCCAGCGTGTCGGTCAGGCGGGAGACGATGATCCCCCGCAGGAAGTTCTGGATCTGGCTGAGCTGGTACAGGCCCTGGGTGCCAACGATCTTGGCCACGAAGAGCTGCGGATCGTCTACAGCCATGGAGTAGCTGCCGAAGGCCCGCAGCCGCACCAGGCCCAGGTCGGGGTCGCGCAGGCTGACAGGCTCCGGGGTGCCCCACTTCATGTCGAGGAAGTCCCGGCGGTTGACGAAGTAGACCTCGGCGGTGAAGGGGGTCTTGCCGCTGGTGGCCAGGCCAATCAGGCCGGACAGCAGGGGCAGGTTGGCGGTGGTGATGGTATGTCGGCCGGGGCCGAAGGTGTCCAGCGCCTTGCCGTCGCGGAAGAAGACCGCGGTCTGGCTCTCGCGCACGATCACCTGGGAGCCGAGGCGGAAGTCGCCCGGCCCCACCTCCGGCACCCGCACCACGATGTCGCTGGGCCCCTGGTTGGGCGCCTCGATGACGTCAATAATCCTTGGCATGGGTTACGCTCCTGAAAAGGGTGTCGGCCAGGCGGCGCCTGCGCCGCGCCGGCTCAGGGAAATTCACTCGCCGGCGCTGCCCGACGCCGACCCAACCTGGGTGATCAGCTCAGAGCGGCGGCCGAACTCGGTGTTCAGTTGGTCGAGGGCCGTGTTGAGCGCGCGAATGGCCTCCAGCCACTCGCTGTCGGGACGGCCGGCCAGGGTGGCCATGTTGTCCAGGATGGCCTCGATGCGCTCCACCCCTGTGAGCAGATTGGCGTCGAAGGCCATCAGCGCGTCCAGCTGCGCCTCCTTGACCCGCACCAGGTCGAACAGGGGCGCGTAGCCGTAGCTGGCCGTGCGCACCCGGTCGGCCAGCAGCTGCAGCTTGGTGTTGGCACGCTCCATGTCGTCCACCAGGCTCAGCCCGCCGCTGCGCAGCAGCTCGCCCTGCAGGTTGGTCAGCCGCGCCTGTTGCTCCTGCAGCCGCCTGGCCACGTGCTCGCGCACCGCCTTGTCGGTGGCGCGGCGCAGCTCCTTCTCCTTGTATCCCTTGATGCCCGGCACGCTGGCCAGCACCGTCTCCACCGGCCCCATGGCCTCTTTGCCCTGCCTCAGCAAGTCCTGGTCCATCGGTTGACTCCTCTCCTGTTGGTTGGTCGCCGGACATCGGCAACGGTCACCGATCACCGTTCACCGTTTACCGTTCACCGCTCACCGTTCACCGGCCTAAGTCGCCAGGAAGATCTCCGACCCGCAGTACTGGCACCGGATCACCCCTTTGCCGGCGAAGGCCATCTCGCCGCCGCAGCTGGGGCACTTCTTGCCCGCGCGCAGCTCGCTGGCCTGCCGCGAGTACACCATGCCCTCGTCCCAGTTGACGTAGCCGCTGAACAGCCCCTTGCCCACCAGATCGTAGATCCACTCCTTCACCTGGGCCTGGGTGCTGTTGAGCTCCAGCACCAGGTCGGCGATGCTCGCCTGGCCCCGGGTGAGGACGATGTTCAACAGCTTGCGCTGTTGTTCCACCTGGGCCAGCTGCTTCTTCTCCTGGCCACCTTTCACCACCAGGTAAGCGCCCACGCCCACCGAGGGCGCCACCACGGCCGCAAACACCAGCAGCACGCCCAAGATGGCGCCGCTCGCCGTGTTCTCGCCGCTGGCCACCTGCGATGCCATCAGCGCTGCCGTGATCACCAGGGCCAGCAGGCCGATGGCGATCAAGATGATACCGACAACACGACCGGAACCGCCCATACCACCTCCTCGGTTGAACTAGCCAAAGCGGCTGCCGCCGCCGCCACCGCCGCTGAACCCCCCGCCGCCGCTCCAGCCGCCGCCGCTGAAGCCACCGCCGCCGCTCCAGCTGCCGCCGCCGGCGCTCCAGGAGCCGCTGCCGCTGGTGCCCGTGGACGCCGGCATGCTGGTCATCGCCGAAGCGGTCTGGCTGAGCATGGCGCCCAGGCCTGCGCTCATGCTGGCCAGGGTGCGGCCCATGCTTTTGGAGGCGTCGGCCAAGGTGGGCGGCTTAGCGCCCTCGGCCACGGGACCCGCCGTCGGCCCGCCGGCCGCCACCGGCCGCGGCCCCGTGTACGGGCCGCCTGTGTACGGGCTGCTGGGCACCGGGACGTACCACGGCGGCGCCGGGGTCTCCACCTGGCTGAACTTCCTGATCCATTCGTCGTCCAGGCCGAAGGCGATGGCGTAGGGCAGATACTTGTCGAATAGGTCCGTCGCCTCGGCCACTTGGGTGTACTTCTCGATGTTCTCCAGGTAGCGCTTGAAGGCCAGCCACTTGGCCGCTTCCTCGGCGCCCTTGGCCGTCTTGCGCGGCATGTGGCGGCTTAGGACCGCCAAGCCAACGGCAGCCAGGACCAGCGGGATCGGCACACAGAAGGCCAGCCCCGTGTATTGGATCAGCGCGGCGAAGGCAACGCACGCCACCACGGCAGCGATGAGCATCGTCAGCACGGAATACCGGGCGTAGCGGGAGCGCACCTTCTCCGGGTTGGCGTCGAAGAAGCCCTCCTCGGTGACGGCTTCGTACAGCTCGCGCTGGATGCCGGCCACATAGGTGTAGAAGGTGTTCTGCAGGTCGGAGAGGCGCACCTCCTGCTTGTCGCCGAACATCTTCTCCACCAGCCTGCGCTCGTAGGGGCGCATGGGAAGCACTTTGCTCGCCCGCCGGTAGATGTAGTCGCGTCGGGTGCCGATGCCCATAGCGCCCGGCTTGGCCTCCTCCACCACCGTCAGCGCGCCGCGACGGGCCAGGTCCACCACGGTGGCCACCACCTCTTTCATGTCGGCCCGCTCGTCCACCAGGGTGCCGACCATGCCAGGCGGCAGGTCGCCGGGCGGCTCGGGGATCCACTCCGCAGGCAGCTTGACCACGGCATCCCGGCCCTTGCGGTACCACAGCAGGTAGAGCCCCAGCGGCCCGGCGATGCTCAGGAAGAGGGTCAGGAAGAGCGCGGTCACGTTGGCAATCGGCTTGATGCGCTCGAGGCGGTCCAGCTCCTGCTGCCACGCGGTCGGCTCGCCCGCCACCACGCCGTGGGGCCACTGCACCCGCACGGCGAAGTCCGGCCCTCCCTGCATCACCTCGGTGGTCTCGAAGCGCACCGCGTTGCCGTCGTCCAGCAGGGTGGCCTCCCCGCGCGGCCCGGTGGCGTCGTAGTTGTCAACGGTGACGCCAGGGGGCAGGCGCACCGTCACCGAGGCGCGGCGAATGGGGAACTCCGGGTCGGCCGGCACCGCCTTCCACACCAGCTGGTCGCCGCCGGGGTAGTAGAGCAGCCCGCCGCTGACCGTGTACTCGATGATCACCGTGCGCCGGTCGTCGGTGGGCGGGAAGGTATAGCGGATGTTGAACTCGTTGCCCACCTGGCTGGTCGAGAAGGTGTAGGGCTCGGCGCTGAAGGAGTTTTGATATTCAGTCCCATCCCCGTCCCGCACGCGCACGTCGCTGATGCCCGTCACGTAGTCGGTGGGGATGAAGCGCACGCCGTAGGTGAATGAGCCGCCGGTGAACACCAGCTCCTGCGTCTCTACCACGCGGAAGTCGCCGCTGGGCAGGATCGTGATCTCGACGTCGTAGCGCTCCCAGTACAGACGCTTGTCCTGGGCCCATGCCGTGGGCGCCTGGGCCGCCAGCAGCAGGGCCGCCAACACCGCAAGAAGTAGCCATAGTCGCTTGCGCATTGTGGTCCCTCTGGAAATGCCTCTCTGCACCGACTAGCACCAAGCAACTGCGTTAGATCGTGGTTTACAGCCGGGTCGGCGCTTTCGCAGCCATCGGCTCAGCCGTGTTGCGCCGACGCCGGCTGGGTCATCCGCCGTGGGCTGCGCCATCTTATCACAGGTCAGGCGAAAAAGAAAGTGGCCTGGCGTTCCTTTGGCGTGGCGCAGTAGCCCTCGTCTCCTTATACGTCGGCGGCCCGCCGAAGTTGCCGGCGACAGACGGTTTGCTCTTTCCCCCGCATCTGTGGCATAATCGCTGCGCTGTCTGGCTGAGACGACCGGTCGAAGGGGCCTCCTCGTGCGTGGGCGAGCACCCTGCGCTCAGGTTGGCCGGCTGGCGAAAGGCCAGGCAAGGCGGTTGCTTTGAGTCCGAGCCCTTCCAGAGGTGACGCCCTTGATCCACTCCAGGCCCAAACTGCGGTGCAGCGTGGGAATCACCGCCTACAACGAAGAGGACAACATCGGCGCGCTGCTGCAGGCCATGTTGGACCAGCACCTGCACGATGTGGAGATCACGGAGATCGTCGTGGTGGCCAGCGGCTGCACCGACAACACCGTGCCCATCGTGCGCTCCTTCCAGGAGCAGGACCCCCGCATCAAGCTGATCGTCCAGCCGGAGCGCCGGGGCAAGACGGCGGCCATCAACGAGTTCCTAGCGGTGGCCAAGGAGGACATCCTCGTCCTGGAGAGCGGCGACACCCTGCCCCACGAGAACGCCATCGAGAACCTGGTGCGGGTGTTCCATGACCCCAGCGTGGGCATGACCGGCGCCCACAAGATCCCCGTCAACACGCCCGATCACCTGGTGGGCCTGTTCACGCACCTGCGGCTGCGCATGGAGCACGAGCTGTGCCTGGACATCCCCCGGCTGGGGGAGCTGATCGCCTTCCGCCGCCTGTTGGACCGCATCCCGCCCGACGTGGCCATGGACGAGGCGTTCGTGGAGGCCATCGTCATCAAGCACGGCCTGCAGGTGAGGTACTCGCCTGACGCCATCGTCTACAACACCGGGCCGGAGACCATCCGCGACTTCGTCCGCCAGCGCCGACGCAACCACGCCGGCCACCTCTACCTGAAGCACAAGTACGGCCACCAGGTGTCCAGCATCCAGAACGCGCGCGTGGCGCGCGTGGCCCTCAAGGAGCTGTGGGGCGCGATCCGGCTGCTCTACAGCCTGGTGCTGCTGGCCCTGCTGGAGGGGTGGAGCCGCCTGCTAGGCTGGTACGACTTCGCCATCAAGCGGGAGCGCCACGTGGTCTGGGAGATGGCCATGTCCCAAAAGCAGAACGTCGAGGAGCTGCGCCGCCAGGAGACCAACGAGCTGGAGGTGCGGCCGATGGCCTTGACCGGCCGGCAACCCCTACCTTGACGCCGATCCGTGGCGCGCCTGTGGGAGAAACCTTGAAGAAACACCTGACCACTCTGGCCAAGATCGCCATCACCGTGGGGTTGGTCGCGTTGGCGTTCTCGCGCGTGGACCTCGCCGAGGTAAGGACTTCCCTGGCTGCGGCTAACCCCTGGTTGATCCTAGCCGCCTTTGGCTTTTACCTGCTGGCCATGACCATCAATGGCCTCAAGTGGCATGGGCTGCTGGCTGCGCTGGTGCCGGGCGTGCCGTTCCGGGCCGTGTTGCAGTACATGTTCGTCGGCTTCTTTTTCAATGGCATCCTGCCGGCCAACATCGGCGGGGACCTGATGCGCGGCTACGGCATGGCCCGCTACACCGACCGCACCGCCGACGCCGCGGTGTCGGTGGTGGTGGACCGCATCGTCGGCCTGCTGGCCTACATGAGCACTGCGGCCGTCACGGCCATCGTGGTGATCCGCGCCATGGACCACGCCGAGCTGGAGTGGCTGTTCTACCTGGCGGTGTTGGCGCTGGCCGGCATCGCCTTGGCCCTGGCGGTGATGCTGAGCCGCCGGCTGCGGCTGCGCATCGGCCGGCTCTTTCAGCACAAGCCCCTGAGCCGGCTGGCGCCCATCTACGCCAGCGTCTCGGCCGCGCTGGACGCCTACCGCTTTCGCTACCGCGCCCTCTTCACAGCCTTCTTGGTGGGCCTGGCCGGGCTGATGGCAGCCAACGTGGTCAACTGGCTGCTCTTCCAGGCCGTGGGCGGCAACGTGCCCTTCGTGGACGTGCTGCTGTTCAACCCACTCATCGCTCTGGTGCTGTTGATCCCCATCAGCATCGGCGGCCACGGCGTGATCCAGAACGCCTATCCCTTCTTCTACGGCCTGCTGGGGGTGCCGGAGGCGCAGGCCGTGGCCGTCAGCGTGCTCATGTCCTTCATCATCGTCCTGGGGAGCCTGCCCGGCGGCGTGCTGTGGCTGCGCATGCGCCGGGCGGAGAACGGGCAACCGCGGCCGGCCCCTGCCGCCTTGGCAGCCGAGAAGTAGCGCCCGGTGGGGGGCCGTCAGCCCATGATCACCGTCGAGCAGGCGCAGGCCCTCTACTGCGGCGCCGACGCCGCCCACGCCTTCGACCACGTGTTGCGGGTGTTGCGGCTGGCCGAGCGCATCGCCCAGGCCGAGGGCGCCGACCTGGAGATCGTGCGCGCGGCGGCGCTGTTGCACGACATCGCTCGCCACGAGCCGGACCACCACCTGCGCGGGGCCGAGGAGGCCCGCCGCCTGCTGCAGGGCCATCCGGCCGAGCGGGTGGAGGCGGTGTGCCACGCCATCGCAGCGCACCGCTTCCGCCGCGGTCCACCGCCCGCCACCCTGGAGGCCCAGTGCTTGTTCGACGCGGACAAGCTGGACGCCCTGGGCGCGATCGGCGTGGCGCGAGCGGTGGCCTACGCCGCGGCCCACGGCCACCGCCTCTGGTCGCAGCCTCTGGACGAGATCAACCCCGCCGCCGCGCCGGAGGGCGCCGACTACTCCCCCTCCCACGAGTTCGTCTTCAAGCTCTCTCGCCTGCAGGGCCTGCTCTTCACCGAGACTGCCCGCCGCATCGCCACCGACCGCCACCGCGCCATGGAGGCGTTCTTCCGTCGGCTGGACGACGAGGTGCTGGGCCGCGCGTGACACGCAAAAGAAGGCTGGCCCACTCTCGAAGAGTGGGCCAGCCTTGAAGTGGGCCAGCCTCGTTCGACCGGAAGCGACGTCAGCGCCCCGTCCACGCCGGGAAGCGGTCCATCCCCTTGCGGAAGGTCAGCCGGCGCACGTCGCTGCCGTCGGGGTTCATCACGTAGAGCTCCCAGTTGGGCAGGTTGGGGTTCTCCGAGTCGCGGTCGGAGGAGAAGAGGATGGCCTGGCCGCCCAGGGCCCAAGCCGGCGACTCGTTCTTGACCACCGGGAAGGTGAGCAAGCGCACGGTCTGGTCAACGGGGCCGGTAACGTCAGGGCCGGGCGCGGGCATCAGGTAGAGGTTGCTCTCCCCGTCCCGGTTGCTCTGGAACACGATGAACTGGCCGTCGGGCGACCAGCGGGGGCGGATGTCCTCGGCCAAGTCGTTGGTCAGGCGCACCGGGTTGCTGCCGTCCGCGTTCATCACGTACAGCTCGCGGTTGCGGTCGCGCTCGGAGACGAACACGATGCGCCGGCCGTCGGGCGACCAGTCGGGCATGAAGTTGTTGCTGGCGTTGGCCGTCAGCCGGGTCAGCTCGCTGCCGTCCGGCCGCACCTTGTACACCTCCAGCGTGCTGTCCACGTTGGTGAAGAAGGCGATCCATTGGCCGTCGGGCGACCAGCGCGGCCCTAGGTAGTCGGCCGCCACGAAGGGCATCAGGCGGCGCTGGTTGCCGCCGTCAGCGTCCATCAGGTAGAGCTGGACGTCGGTCTCCGCGTCGCGAGCGCTGGAGAAGGCGATGGTGGCGCCGTCGGGCGACCAGTCGGGCTCGATGTCGCGGCCGGGGGTGTTGGTGAGCTGCCGGAGGTCGGTGCCGTCCCCGTTCATGGTCCAGATCTCCAGGTCGCCGCTGGCGTCGGAGTGGAAAGCGATGCGGCCGGGGAGGCCGGGGACGGCCGGGGTTGGTTCCGCCGGTGCAGGGGTTGGTTCCGTGGGCGCCGCCGTGGGCTGCTCCGGCGCCGGCGTGTCGGTGGGCGCCGGAACCACCGCGGTGGGCGTGGGAGCGGTCGTCGGCGCAAAGGAGGCGGCGCGGCTGTAGAGCCACAGCGTCAAACCCCACAGGGCCAGGCCTACCACTGCCAGGACGATGCGCCGCTGGCGCTGGCGTCCAAAGGTGGCGCCGCCGATGGCGGCCAGGCCCAGCACGAACAGTCCGGCGGCAGCGATGTAGAGCAAAGTCGGTTGCACAGGAACTCCTCAGGGATGAGATGCGCGCCGATTATACCCCTAGCCGCGCGGTCTGTCCAGCGCAACGGCGGAACAGATGGCCGGGGCGAACCGAGGACCTGTCGCAGCGGGAAACACCCAAAAAGCAGCCCGCCGGACCATCAGAGGCCCGGCGGGCTGGCAGGGACCACCTCAACCCTCACGGATCGGGGATCCACAGGCGATCGCCGATGTACAGCCAGTACTTGGGCGGGCGCACCTTGCCGGGGTTCGCGGCCTGCAGCGCCGCCACCGACACCCCCGTCCGCCGCGAGATGGCATACCAGCTGTCCCCGCGCACCACGGTGTACCAGTAGCCGCCCGGATGCCAGCCGCCTCCGCCGCAGGGGATCCACAGGCGATCGCCCACGTAGAGCCAGTAGTGAGGCGGCCGCACGAGGCCGGGGTTAGCGGCCTGCAGGGCTGCCACCGACACCCCGGACCAGCGGGAGATCTTGGTCCACGAGTCGCCGCTGCGCACGGTGTACCAGTAGTCGCAGCGGGGCGGCGGCGGGGCCGCGGTGGGGATCCACAGCCACTCGCCGATCATCAGCCAGTAATGGGGCGGCCGCACTGCCGCCGGGTTCCACGCCTGAAGGGTGCTGACCGGCACACCCGTGGCCGCAGAGATGCTAGACCAGCTGTCGCCGGGCTGCACCACGTACCAATAGCCGGAGCCGCTGGCTTCGGCTGCGGGCACCAACACGACGCCGACCATGAGCACCAGCAAAAGGCTCGCCAGACATAGGCGAGCGCGGCCCTGTGGTAGTCTCATAGCTCTCTTCCTCCTTCTTCAAACAAACCAACTCGGTGCGTGCTCTACCGATCAAGACGGGGAACCCAGAGGACAGATACGCACCCCTCTGTCGCTACTCCGTTGGCCCTTCGAGGAAGCACAGGATGCCGTTGGCAATGCCACGAGCCGGCCGTTCGGGCTGCTGGGTCAATAGCACCTGGTCGCCCCCCAGAAAGCCCACCTCCACGATAGCCGCAGGGGTCTCGGCCGCAACGCGGCGGAAGGCGTGGTAGGCCGTCATGTCCTCGGTGATGCTGTGGTGGTCGAAGGCCAGGGCCGTGGCCTCGCCGTAGGCCTGGACTAGGCACGCCAACAGCCGGTCGCCGGGAGCGGGCCGAGGGCTGTCGGCCCAGCGCGCTGCCTTGAACCCGCTGCGCTCGATGCACGAGTCCGCGTGGATGGAGACCAACACGTCCGCGCGGTAGCCGTTCAGTCGGGCGTCGTACTCGTCCAACAACTCTACCGCAGCGCCGGCCCGCCGCAGGCGTTCGGCCGCCAGCTCGGCGATGCGCTGGACGACCTCCTGCTCCACCACGCCGTTGGGACAGACGGCCCCAGAGTCGTAGCCCTTGTGGCCGGCGATCAACCCTACCCGTCGGCCTTCGGCGGCTGCCACCGGCCGGGGGCGGTTCTGCCAGGCCTCCTCCAGGCGGGCTGCCAGGCTTCGACTGCCAGTCAGCCGAGTGACGGCGACGGTAGCCACCAGCAGCATCAACACCAGGGCGAACAGGCTTCGCTCTAGGCGATGGAGCCCCGTCCGGCGGCCCGATCCCGACTGCCGGCTCGACGGTTTGCGTCGCTTGGCGGCGGAGCGCTTTCTCGGCATAGACATGAACGCAAAGTGATACCGAACTGCGGCATCGTGCTGCGGGTGTTGTTTGACAGGGAGGGGAACGACGTGCTATCCTATTGTAGCCTATGAAGGTCTTTTTGGAAACCCTCGGTTGTCGCCTCAACTACAGCGAGATGGAGGCCTTGGGCCGCCAGCTGGCCGCTGCGGGCCACCAGGTGGTAGGCACGCCGGAGCAGGCGGATGTCTGCGTGCTCAACACCTGCGCTGTGACGGCGGAGGCAGCGCGCAAGTCCCGTCAAACCGCGCGGCGCCTGGCCCGGGCCAACCCGTCGGCGCGCCTCGCCATCACCGGCTGCTACGCTACCCTCGCGCCGGCCGAGGTGGGCGGGCTGCCCAACGTCCGGTTGGTGGTGGAGAACCGGCGCAAGGAGCAGCTAGCCGAGCTGTTGGAGCCCTGGTCGGCCGAGCTGGACGGCGAGCAGTGGCGCCGCCTGGCCCCGGAGGCCCCACCCCAGGCGCCGACTCGCACGCGCGCCTTCGTCAAGGTGCAGGACGGCTGCAACAACCGCTGCACTTTCTGCATCGTCACCGTGGCGCGGGGGGAGGAGCGCAGCCGCCCCATCGCCGACATCGTCGCCGAGATCCGCCGCCTGGAGGCGGAGGGATACCAGGAGGCCGTGTTGACCGGCGTCCACCTGGGCGGCTATGGCCGCGACCTGGGCGCCAGCCTCCACCAGCTCGTGGCTGCCTTGCTGGAGGGAACCAGCCTCCCCCGGCTGCGGCTGAGCTCGCTGGAGCCGTGGGACCTGTCGCCGCCGTTCTTCGACCTGTGGCCGCAGAGCGGGGGGCGCCTGTGCCCGCACCTACACCTGCCGGCGCAGTCCGGCAGCGACGCGGTGCTGCGGCGCATGGCAAGGCGCAACCGCAGCGACGACTTCCGCCGCCTGGCGGCCGAGGCCCGGGCGCGCATCCCCGACCTGGTGCTGACCACCGACATCATCGTTGGCTTCCCCGGCGAGACGACGGCCGACCTCGACGCTACCCTGGAGTTCATCCGCGAGATGCGCTTTGCTCACGTCCACGTCTTCCCCTACTCCCCCCGGGCCGGCACGGCAGCAGCCCGCTTCCCGGACCAGGTGCCGGTGGAAGAGCGGCGACGGCGGGTGGATGCGGTGGAGACGGTGGCTGCGGCTACGGGCGAGGAGGTGCGCCGGGCGTTCCTCGGCCAGGTGCGGCCGGTGCTGTGGGAGCAGGTGGAGCCGGCCAACGGCGCCGGGCCGGTCTGGCAGGGGCTGACCGACAACTACCTGCGGGTGCACACGACGGCCCCGCCCCATCTCGACCTGGCCAACCGCATCACGCCGGCGCGGCTGCTAGCCCTAGAGGCGGGCAGCATCCGCGCTGAGCTTCGGGCAGAATAACACGGAGGCATCCCCATGGCGAGCGATTGCGTCTTCTGCCGCATCGTCAACGGCGACATCCCGGCCAAGATCGTCTACCGAGACGACCAGGTGGTGGCGTTCCACGACGCGCATCCCCAGGCGCCGGTGCATGTGCTCATCGTGCCGGCCCGCCACATCGAGTCGTTGGCGGCGGCGCAGCCGGAGGACGAGGGGGTCCTGGGGCGGATCGTGGCGGTGGCCCCCAAGGTAGCTGCGCTGACCGGCATAGACCGCAGCGGCTACCGGCTGGTGCTGAACGTGGGCCGCGACGGCGGGTTGGCGGTCTACCACCTGCATCTCCACGTCCTGGGAGGCAGGCGCATGGGATGGCCTCCGGGATGACCAGGGAGGAGCAGCGACATCGTGGCTAGCTGTGTGCGCTTCAACCTGCCGGCAGGATGGGAGGTCCCGCCGAGCTTGACGGTGGGAAGTCAGAGCGCAACGGTCCAACGCATAGAGGCAATCTCTGGGCGCCTGACCGTCCTCGACACGTTTGATTGGCGACTGTTTCGCGAGGGACTGGCCCTCTATCAGCTGGCCAGCGGCCTGACCCTGTGCTCCCTCGGCGGCGAAGAGGCGGCCCAAGAGCCGGGGTCGCTGGCCCCGCGCTTCGTCGCGCAGCTGCCGAAGGGCGAGCTGCGCAAGCGGCTCAAGCCCGTGGCGGGTGTGCGCGCCCTGTTGCCGATGGCCGCAGCCGACTACACCGACGTCCGCTACCGCGTGTTGGACGGCAGCCAGAGCTCGCTGGCGGAGATGGCCCTGCTCGAAGCCCGCCACACCCAGGGCCCAGACGACCAGGCTGTTGCGCGCCAGCTCTGGGTGTGGAGCTCGTCCGGCAGCGTTGCCCTGCGGCGCCGCTTGGTCGCAGCGCTGGGGAACCTTGGGCTGGAGCGGGTCAAGGACTTAGAGGACGACCAGCTCTACGCGCGTGTCCTGGAGTGGGCGGGCCAGCGGCCTGGCAGCTATTCGACGCAGCTGGCGCTGGACCTCGACCCGGACATGCCTGCTGCCGACGCGGTGCGCCTGGTCTTGCGCGAGCTGCTGCGCACTATGCAGCTCAACGAGCCCTATGTCGTGGAGGACGTGGACATCGAGTTCCTGCACGACTACCGGGTGGCGCTGCGCCGCACGCGCTCGCTGCTGGCCCAGATGAAGCATATCTTCCCGCCGGACGAGGTGCAGCGTTTTCGCCAGGCCTTCGCCGAGCTGGGCGAGCAGACCAACGCGCTGCGCGACCTGGACGTGTACCTGGCGCGGCAGAAGGACTACACTCGGCTCTTGCCGGCTCACCTGCGGCCGGCCATCGCCCCGCTGTTCGACCATCTGCGCAGCCTGCGCAGCGAGGCGTTGGCGGCCGTCGTGTCGGCCTTGACCTCGCCGGAGCACGCTCGCCTGATGGCGGAGTGGCAGGCGTTTCTTGACCAGCCCTCCCCGGACCATCCCCAGGCGACCCACAGATTGCTGCCCATCGGGGTGCTAGCCCGGCAGCGGTTGCTCAAGCGCTATCGCGGCATGGCCAAACAGGCCGCCAAGCTGGCCCGCGACGCCAGCCCGCAGACTCTGCACGCCCTGCGCATCGAAGGGAAGAAGCTGCGCTACCTGCTGGAGGTCTTTGCCAGCCTCTTCCCCGCCAAGAAGGTGCACAACCTGGTGGACCACTTGAAGCAGCTGCAGGACATCCTGGGCGACATCAACGACCTGACCGTCCAGGAAGCCTACCTGCAGCAGGTGGCCCAGGACTTGCCCCTAGACGGCGTCAACGGCCGCAACACCCTGTTGGCCGTCGGCGTGTTGATCGGCAAGCTGGATGACCAGCGGGAGGCGCTGCGGGCCCAGGTCGGCGCGGCCCTGGCCGAGTTTACAGCTGCGGAGACGGCCGAGCTGGTGGCCGAGCTCTTCGAACAAGAGGACGAGGAGGAGGACTAGGTGGCGGATGCGGCGTGCGCGCTCGCCCGAGCCAACCCGCGGTGGCGGACATCCATGCCTTTCCTGAGGAACGGTGGTTTGCGCGTTTGCGGGGAGTGGAGTATAATAGCGCTAGTCCGCGGTTTGGTTTCCCATTGATCCTCCAGCGTTGCGCCTTGTCGGCGATGAAGCCCGTCTGCTGTAGACAACTCGGCTGTTGTGGTGCAGCGCCCCGCTGCCAACCTTGGAGTAAGTAAGCCGCTGTGTAGCCCGTACACAGCGGCTTACTGTTTTATCCCTCGGCGTCTTTTCGGTCTCTCGGTCGTTCTCCGGCGGCGCCGGCTCCTCTCTCCCCCCACGCCGGAGCTGCCGTTATCGTGTCGTTTCCACAACCTAGTTCAGGAGGTGCTCTATGGATCTCGGTGGATATGCCAATCGCGTAGCCTGGATTGACCTCACCACGGGCACAGTGGAATACAAGCCGATCGCCGAGGAGGATGCGCTGAAGTACGTCGGCGCGCGCGGCCTGGGCGTGAAGTATGTCTTCGACAACGGCCCGCAGGTGGACCCCCTCTCGCCGGACAACATCCTCTGCTTCATGAACGGACCGTTGACCGGCACCGACGCCAACATGAGCGGCCGCATGGCCATCGTCACCAAGTCCCCCCTCACCGGCACCGTCACCGACTCGCACCACGGCGGTTGGTCCGCGGCGCGGCTCAAGTGGGCCGGCTTCGACGGCCTGGTGTTCAAGGGCAAGGCCGAGAAGCCGGTCTATGCCTACGTGGAGAACGGCCAGGTGACCCTCCACGACGCCAGCGACCTGTGGGGCAAGGGCATCCACGAGACCATTAAGATCCTGCAGGAGCGCTACGGCGACGAGAAGAACTTGAGCGTCATCGCCATTGGCCAGGCCGGCGAGAACCTGGTGAAGTTCGCCTGCTGGGTCAACGAGGACGATCGCGCCTCGGGCCGCGGCGGCACCGGCTGCGTGGGCGGCAGCAAGCTGCTCAAGGCCGTGGTGATCCGCGGCAAGCACGCCGATCGCCCGCGGCCCAAGGACAAGGAGGCCTGGAAGTCCGCCCATCAGCGCGCCCTGGCCACCATCATGGACGAGGCCAATGTCACCTCCCCCCGCAAGGGCGGCCTCTCCGTCTACGGCACCAACGTGCTGATGAACATCACCAGCAACATGGGCGCCCTGCCCTCCTTCAACAGCAAGGTGACCAGCTTCGGCGAACGCGCCGAGCTGATCAGCGGCGAGTGGGTGAAGGAGCACATCCTAGTGGACGACCCCACCTGCCACGCCTGCCCGGTGGCCTGCAAGAAGGAGGTACACATCAAGGAGGGACCCTTCGCCGTCCACATGGAGAGCTTCGAGTACGAGCCGGCGTGGTCCCTGGGCGCCAACTGCGGCAACAGCGACGCGGCCTCCATCGCCTACCTGATTGATCGGGCCAACGACTGGGGCTACGACGCCATCGAGCTGGGCGACGTGATCTCCCTGTACATGGAGTACAGCGAGCGCGGCTACGCCAACGGCTCCGGCCTGGCCTGGGGCGACGCCCACGGCATGGTGGAGGTGGCGCGCAAGATCGCCTTCCGCGAGGGTGTCGGCGACATCCTGGCCGAGGGCACGGGCAAGGCCGCGGCCAAGCTGGGCCATCCCGAGCTGGGCATGCACGTCAAGGGCCAGGGCGTCCCGGCCTACGACCCGCGCGGCCTCAAGGGCATGGGCATCGCCTACGCCACCAGCAACCGCGGCGCCTGCCACCTGCGCGGCTACACCCCCGCCAGCGAGCTGGGCCTGATCCCCTTGAAGACCGACCCGCTGGCCTGGAAGGGCAAGGGCGAGCTGCTCAAGCTGCTCCAGGACATCCACGCCTTCTCCGACAGCCTCGACCTGTGCAAGTTCTCCGCCTTCGCCGAGGGCGCCGAGGAGTACGCCCTGCAGTACAGCGCCATGACCGGCCGCCAGATCACCGCCGACGACGTGCTCAAGATCGGCGAGCGCATCTACAACTTGGAGCGCTACTACAACAACCTGTGCGGCTTCACCGGCAAGGACGACACCCTGCCCGAGCGTTTCCTGAAGGAGCCCTCCACCATGCCCGGCTCTGAGGGCCACGTCTGCGAGCTGGACCTGATGAAGGAGGAGTACTACCGGGTGCGCGGCTGGGTGGACGGCGTGGTGCCCGAGTCGAAGCTGAAGGAGCTGGAGATCATCTAGCCTCCCCCGGCTGAACCAACCGAGATGGCAACTTGGGCCGAAGCCCAAGTTGCCATCTTTTTTTATCTCCCCGGCGGGAAGATGCTCAGGCGATCCCCCGGCTTGACGGGAACGGCCAAGCCGCCCAGGTACTCCAGGTTGCGGCCGTTGAGCCGAATGTTCCAGTCGCGGCGGGGCCGATAGATGGGCTCCACGCGCACCCAGGGGACCCCTTGCTCGTCCAGGCGGTAGTCGTCTACCCAGGCCTTGTCGAACACCTCCTGCCGCGTGTCGGGGAAGTAGTTGAAGAACTTGCGCAGCAGGTGCTCCGCTCGCGCGCCGGCGTCCACGTGCACCACCACCTCGTCCGCGCCCACCAGCGTGCGCAGCCGGCCGAAAAGGCTGACCGGCACGGCGAAGTCGCCGCTCTCCAGGTCGCGGGCTGCGTGGTAGCCCGCTGACATCAGGTGGCCGTGCATGGTGAGCAGCTTGTTCCAGCCGGTCAGCGCTCGCGCCACCAGGCGGGCGTCCTTGATCTCCTCGGCGATGTAGCGCGCAAAGCTGGCCTGGGCCAGGCTGACTGCGCCGGTGACGTAGAGCTCCGGCACGTGGATGCGCCGCGGGCCGTGCCCGGCGTGGTATTTGCCGGCGCGGAACAGGTAGCGCGCCAGGTCGTCGCTGAGGTCGAGGCCGATGGTGCGGGCCAGCCAGATGGTGAAGAAGCGTCGGCGCTCGGCCAGGTGGTCAGGGTCAGCCCCCCTCTCCCACCCCAGGATCTCCGCCGTCTCCTTGAAGTTCAGCAAGTAGTCGTAGGTGGCCACCACGAACTCCGGCCCGCGGCGCATCAGGATCTCCACCGTCTCCGCCATGGCCGCCAGGTCGTCCCGGTTGAGGTCCAGATATGACCGCAGATGGCGCCACTGCTCCTCCGGGGAGGGCTGCAGCGCCTTGAGCGCCATTGCCTCGCTGCGATGCCCGTTGGCTGAGCTGCCCATAGGTGCCTCCTGCCTCCTCTGCGGCGCTAGCCGCCGCCTCGGATGGTCTTTCTCTCTAGCTCGGCGGCCGTCTGGGCCACTGCCCCTGGCTCGCCGCTGATCTCGACCTCGGTGACGCCGATGCGGAGGGCGGCGAGCTGGACCGGCTCGCCTGCCCACACGCGGGCCTGCCATCCGTCGCCCACCACAAGCCCGGCTTCCAACGCTGCGCCGCCTAGGTCCACCAGATAGGCCGTGACGATGGGCACACCGACCCCGCGCAGCGACATTCGCATCAGCCGCCTCCGACGGGCGGGAAGATGGTGATGTTGGCGTTGGGCGGGATCACCGTCTCCAGCCCGTCCATGAACTCCACCCCGCGGCCGTTGATCATCACGTGCACGCGGCTGAGAAGACGGCCCTCGTCGTCCAACAGCTCGCGACGCAGGTCGGGCCAGCGCTCCACCATCTCGTCAATCAGGTCGCGCACCCGCTGACCCGCCTGCACCGACGTGGTCACAGTCGCCCCGCCGACGATGGGGCGCAACGTGGCGAAAACTCGTACCCTCACGGACCACCTCCGAGAAAAGCCTGTTGCCAAGCGCGGCACTCAATACACCGGTAGCAGAATCATAGCGGGCTTCGGAGAATTGTCAAGAGACTTTTTTCTCGCCTTCGGCCGGCGGTGTTGATTTGCTGGATGGTGTGAGGTAAAATGGGTGTGCCTGCCCCAGCAATCTTTCGAGCCTTGGTCCACCGGTGGGCGTGGAGGTGACACGATGGCAGCAATCACGTTCTCAAGGGAGATCGGCAGCGACGGCGATGTCCTTGCCCTGCGCGCCGCCGAGGCGCTGGGCTACTGCCTGGTAGGCAAGGACCAGATCGCCGAGATCCTCCGGCAGTATGGTTTGGTGGAGTTCGACTCTGCCCACGAGCGCCTGCCCGGTTTCTGGGAGCGCTTCAACGCCCAGCGGGAGCAGTATCGCCACCAGATCGTTCGGATGCTCAACCAGATCGTGCCGGCGGTGGCCCGCCACGGACGCACGGTGATCGTCGGCCGCGGCGGTTTCGCTATCCTCCAGGGCTACGCCGACGTGCTCCACGTGCGCGTGCAGGCGCCGGTGGCCCTGCGCGCGCAGCGCCTGGCAGCGTTGGAGGGCTTGACGGTTCCGGAGGCCGAGGCGCGCCTCCTGGAGGAGGACAAGGGCCGCGCCGCGTTTCTGGAGAGCTACTACCGCGTGCGATGGACCGATGCCACCCTTTTCGACCTGGTGGTTAACACGGGCAAGGTGACCACGGAGGCGGCTGTGAGCTGGATTGTGGAGGCAGCGCGACGGCTCGAGGCCGGACCGCCCCCTGGCCCCACCACGGCCGACCTGCAGGTTGACCCCATCCTGGCCAGGACGGTGGCCGAGGTGTTGGCGCGGCCACGCGCATGATGGCTCTGACCTCCCCCGCCTGGCAGGATTACGCCCTGCTGGACACCGGCCACGGCCGCAAGCTGGAGCGGTTTGGCCCGATCACCCTGGTGCGACCGGAACCGCAGGCTACTTGGCGCCCTGCCCTCCCCCCGGCCGACTGGGAGGCCGCGGACGCGGTTTGGGAAGGGAGCGGCGCGCAAGGCGGCCACTGGGCCTATCGTCGGCCGTTGCCCCACCGCTGGGAGATGGGCTACCGCACCCTGCGCTTCTGGGTGCAGGCGCGCGACAGCCGCCAGGTGGGCGTCTTTCCGGAGAACGCCGCCCATTGGGATTGGATCGCCGAGCAGGTGCGCGGCGCCGGCCGTCCCCTGCGGGTGATCAACCTCTTCGGCTACACCGGCTTAGCCACCCTGGCGGCGGCCCAGGCCGGGGCCGAAGTCACCCACGTGGACGCATCGCGCAAGGCGGTGGCCTGGGGCCGCGACAACCAGGCCCTCTCCGGCCTGCAGGACCGCCCTGTGCGTTGGATCGTGGAGGACGCGCTGAAGTATCTCCGCCGCGAGGCCCGTCGCGGGTCGCGCTACCACGGCATCGTCATGGACCCGCCTGCGTTCGGCCGTGGGCCGGGCGGCGAGGTGTGGCAGTTCGACCGCCTCTTCCCGGCCCTGTGCCAGGCCTGTCGCGCGGTGCTGAGCCCGGAGCCGCGCTTTGTCGTCGTCACGGTGTACACGGCAGGGGCGACGGCCGAGGCTCTGCGCAGCGCCGTGGCCGAGCACCTGACGGCGGGGCTGGGCGGCCGGCTGACGGTGGGCGAGATGGTCGCCGTGGAGCGCAGCGCCGGCCGCCGGCTGCGGTGTGCCCTCTTCGCCCGTTGGCAAGCAGGTTGACATGGACCTTCCCCAGCGGCTGCAAGACCTCAAACAGCGCGTGGAAGTTGCCTACGCGCGCGCCGACGCCGCCGCCGGCGGCCGCATCGGCGTCGTGCGCCAGGCCCTGAACGGCTTTGCGCTGGAACACAGTGGCCAGGCCGCCGCCAGCATGGCCTACTACACCCTGCTCTCCCTCTTCCCCTTGCTGTTGTTGCTGACCGTCCTCGGCAGCCTCTTTGTGGACACGCAGCAGGTGCGCACGGTCATCCTGGAGGCGCTGTCGCAGATCCTGCCCCCCAGCCTCATCCTGGACCGCATGATGGAGGTCGTGGACAGCGTGCTGGCCGCGCGCGCAGAGGTGAGCATCTTGGGTGTCCTGGTGCTGATGTGGTCTGCCTCCGGCGCCTTTACCACCCTCACTTACAACGTGGACCGGGCCTGGAGCCGGCGCCGGCGGTCCAGCCCGGTCAAGGCGCGGCTCATCGGCCTCTTAATGATCGTGTTGTTGTACTTCCTGCTGTTGGTGGTGCTCGTTGCGTCTCCCCTGCTGGCGGTCCTCTACGGCCGGCCGCTGCTCTTCCTGGCCGCGTTCGGCGTTGACGACGTGGTAGTCACCTGGCTGCCGCGCGCGGTGGCGGCGGTGGTCACTTTTCTGGCCCTCGCCAACGTCTACCGCTGGGTGCCGCGGCCGTTCGGCCCCTGGCGCGCCTGTCTGATGGCCGGCCTGCTGGCCGCGCTCGCCTTGCAGGCGCTCAACCTGGGCTTTCGCTGGTTCCTGCTGGCGCGGCTGGGCCGCTACGAGCTCATCTACGGCTCCCTGGCCACCATCACCCTCGCCATGCTGTGGATCTATCTCAGCGCATCCGTCGTCTTCCTGGGCGCTCACCTGGCGGCGGCCATGGCCGACCGGCGGGACGAGCCCCGCGCCTAGCGCAGCCGGTCCTCGCGCTCCCAGCAGCGGGCGCCGGCGCCAGCGCTCCCCATCCTACTCTGGCGGACGCAAAAGCCCCTAGGGCGCAGGGCCCACCGTGATTAGATCGCGGATCTTGGCCAGGGTTGCCTCCCCAATCCCCTTCACCTTCAGCAGGTCCTCCACCGATCGGAACGGTCCGTTGGCTTGGCGGTATTCGACGATGGCCTGGGCGGTCTTGGGGCCGATGGCGGGCAGCGCCTCCAGCTCGGCCGCCGTAGCCCGGTTGATGTCCAGGCGACCCATCCCCAGGTCCGCCGGCGCGGCCCGACTACCGGCCGTGGGCCCTTCCTGAGGCGGCGGCGTTTCCCCCGTCGCAGGCACGTACACCTTCTCTCCGTCGGCCAGGGGGCGAGCCAAGCTGACGCTGCGCGTGTCGGCGTCTGCCGCCAGCCCGCCGGCTGCCTCGATCGCCTGCTGCACCCGCGCCCCAGGCGGCAGCTGGTATAGTCCCGGCGCAGCTACCGCGCCTCCCACGTCCACCCAGATCGGACCGGCAGTGGGCGTGGCCGTAGGCGCGGGCGTGGGCTGCGGGGTGGCGGTAGCCGGGGGCGGTTGCACCTCGAAGGCCACCGGCTGCGGACGGCCGGCCAGCGCCAGCCACAGCGCAAAGGCCACCAGCCACAGCAGCGACGTGACCAGCGCAGTGGCCGCTATGGCGCGACCGTTCTGGCCGCCGCGCTGCACAGGCGCGTCGGCTGCGTCAAAGGCCTGTGCCGAGGAGGGATCGTGCGGCCGGCCGCTCATCGCCCGAGCTCCTGGGGTTACGTATGCGCGTAAACAGCTAAAGGGGGCGCCTGGCTCCGCCGTCATCAACACCCATCAGCGGAGTTCGCACCCCCAGGTGCGAACCAGTACCTCAGCCCGTCGCCTCGCGGACCAGGGCCCTCAGCTCATGCAGCACGGCGGGAAGCTCCTCCGCCTGCGCCAGCGCGGCCTGCACCGTCACCACCTGCTGCTGCTCGCAGCGCACCCGATAGACACGCCCCGCCCGCTCTGCCCCGCTGTAGCGCGGCGGCTGCAACGGCGCCGTCACCGTCAAGCGCAAGCGGCCGCTGTGGTCCACCGTCAAGCTCCACACGCCCGCCGCAGCCTCCTCGGGTTGGTCGCGGCGGGCGGCGATCTCGTTGCCGTCGGCGCTGCGGAGGACCTCCCAGCCGGCCGTCCGCAGCGCTTCCTCCACGGCTGCCAGGTCCACGGCGAAGCCGTCCTAGCTCTGGGGCTCCTGAGCGTGGTTGGAGCTCGGCGCAGCCATCAGGCTGGCAAAGGCCTTGAAGAACTCCAGCGGCACGGGGAAGATAATGGTGGAGTTCTTCTCCACGGCGATCTCGGTCAGCGTCTGCAGGTAGCGCAGCTGGATGGCGGCCGGCTCCTGGGCGATGGTGCTGGCGGCCTCCCGCAGCTGCTGCGCCGCCTCGTACTCGCCGGAGGCATGGATGATCTTGGCGCGCTTCTCGCGCTCCGCCTCCGCCTGTCGCGCCATGGCCCGCTGCATGGTCTGCGGCAGCTCAACGTCCTTCACCTCCACGATGCTGACCTTGACGCCCCACGGCTCGGTGGTCTCGTCAATGATCTGCTGCAACTTCTGGTTGATGCGCTCGCGGTGGGCCAGCAGCTCGTCCAGCTCGCTCTGGCCCAGCACGTTGCGTAGGGTGGTCTGGGCGATGTTCCAGGTGGCCCGTCGGTAGTCCTCCACGTTGACGATGGCTGCCGCTGGGTCTAGCACCCGGAAGTAGACCACTGCGTTCACCCGCACCGTCACGTTGTCGCGGGTGATGGCCTCCTGGGAGGGCACGTCCAGGGTCACGGTGCGCAGGTCCACCTTCACCATCCGGTCCACGATGGGGATGATGAAGAACAGACCGGGCCCCTTCGCGCCCACCAAGCGGCCCAGGCGAAAGATCACGCCCCGCTCGTACTCCTGCACGATCTTGACGGCGGAGCTGATCAGCGCGACGGCGAAGAAGATCAACACCAACGTAGTGAGCAAGGAACTGAACAGTTCAGCCATAGCTTTTTCTCCTTGGTCTGGAAGGCAACGAGCGCCGGCCGATCGGCGCCTAACGCTTGGAAACACCAAGGCTCCGAGGTTTGCAGGCTGATTATAGCCCATTCCGCCGACAGCGGCAAGGGCTTTGCATTCCAGACCCGCTTGCGCCGGGTTGTCCTTAGCTGCGTCTCGTGGTACCATCCCCCTTCGTGAACCAAAGCCAAAGGCCGAAGCGTGTCACCGACGCAACCCTTTAGGCGTCGCCCAGCCCGGCAGGCGCCGGCGCCGGGCGCTGACGTGCTACCACCGACATGACCTACCCACCTTCTTCACCGCGTCCACCAGCCTATCGGCCAACGCCGCCTCGCCCTGTGCAGCCCAGGCCGCCCTATCCCTCCGCCCAGCCACCGCGCAGGGCCGCCAGCGGCAGCGGCTGTCTGAGCGGCTTCTTCCTGGGCTTCTCGCTCTTCCTGGTGGCTGTGCTGACCGCCCTGGCAGTGGCCCTGTTGGCCTACGCTGCGCTGGCGCGCGACCTGCCTCCTGCCGACGAGCTGGTCCAGCGCGCCAGCCAGTTCCAGACTACCCGTATCTACGCGCGCGACGGCCAGGTGCTCCAGGAGCCCCTGGCGCCCGACGACCCGCGCGCCGGCCTGCGTCGCCGGGTGCCGCTCAGCCAGATCTCCCCCTATCTGATCCAGGCGACCGTGGCCACCGAGGATGCCAACTTCTATCGCCACCGCGGGGTGGACCCGGTGGCGCTGTTGCGGGCCGTCTACAACGCTGTTCGCACCCAGGGGCCGGTGGCCGGCACCAGCACCATCAGCCAACAGCTGGTCAAGCTGGTGTTCCTGTCGCCGGAGCGAACCCTGAGCCGCAAGCTGAAGGAGGCGGTGTTGGCCGCCGAGATCACCCGCCGCTACGACAAGGACACCATCCTCGAGCTCTACTTGAACGAGGTCTACTACGGCCATCTGGCCTACGGCGCCGAGGCTGCGGCGCGCATCTACTTCAACACCTCGGCGCGCGATCTCACCTTAGCCCAGGCAGCCCTGCTGGCGGGCTTGCCCCAGTCCCCTGCCTTCTACGATCCGCTGCAAAACCCCCAGGCGGCTAAGCGGCGCCAGGCCGACGTCCTGCGCCTGATGGTGGAGGCGGGCTACATCACGCCGGCAGAGGCCGACGCTGCCTGGCAGGAGGACCTGCAGTACTACGGCCAGGGGCTGGACGCCGTGCGCCTGACCAAGGCCCCCCACTTCGTCATGTACGTGCGCAGCCAGATCGAGCAGCTCTACGGCCCGGAGATGCTCTACCGCGGCGGCCTGCAGGTCTACACCACCTTGGACCTAGGCCTGCAGGAGGCGGCCGAGGCCGAGGTGCGGGCCGGGGTCGCCCGCCTGCGGGATCGGCAGGTGAGCAACGCCGCCCTGGTGGCCATTCGGCCGCAGACGGGCGAGATCCTCTCCATGGTCGGCTCGGCGGACTTCTTCGACCAAGAGATTGACGGCCAGGTGAACGTGGCCCTGGCCATGCGCCAGCCGGGCTCGGCTATCAAACCCTTCACATACCTGGCGACCTTCGAGATGGCGCAGGACTGGTGGACGCCGGCCACCCTGGTGGAGGACGTGCGCACCGAGTTCCCCGACGGCCCCGGTCGGCCGCCCTACGTGCCCCGCAACTACGACGGCAAGTTCCACGGCTGGGTCAGCGTGCGCTCGGCCCTGGCCAACTCCTACAACATCCCGGCGGTCAAGGCGCTGCAGCACGCAGGCATCCCTGCGCTGCTGGACGTGAGCCGCCGCTTCGGCCTAGACACCCTGGTCCGCCCCGGCCATCCTCCCTACGGCCTGGCCCTCACCCTGGGCGGGGGCGAGGTGACCCTGCTGGAGCTGACAGGGGCCTACGCCGCCCTGGCCAACGGCGGTGTGCGGGTCCCGCCGGCCGCCATCCTGTGCGTGTTAAACGCCGATGGCCAGGTCCTGGAACGGTTGGAGGTGCCGGGCCTGCCGGCGGCGTGCCGCGATGCGCCGCTGGCGCCGGGAGCGGTGGTGCAGCCGCCGCCGCAGAGCGTCGCTACCGCCGCGCGATACGCCTACCTGATCACCGACATCCTCAAGGACGACGAGGCCCGTGCGCCGGTGTTCGGCCGCAACTCCAAGCTGAACCTGGGGCGCCCGGCGGCTGCTAAGACGGGCACCAGCAACGACGTGCGCGACGGCTGGACGGTGGGCTACACGCCGGACCTGGCCACCGGGGTCTGGATGGGCAACAGCGACGGCTCCCCCATGGACCAGCTCCTGTCCGGCTCGGCGGGCGCAGCGGTGATCTGGAACGCCTACATGACCCGCGCGCTGGCCAACGTGCCCCCGCGCAACTTCCCGGTGCCGGAGGGGGTGGTGCGCCTGGAGGTCTGCGCCCTCACCGGCGCGCTGCCTGATCCCTCCTGTCCTCCGGACCAGCGCCGGATGGAGGTGTTCGCAGCCGATCGGCTGCCGCCCGGCGCTGACGCGGCTGCGTTCCAGGTAAGCATCACCGAGCCGCGCGACGGCGAGACGCGCGAGGGGGTCATCCCGGTGATGGGCAGCGCGAAGGTGCCCAACTTCGACCACTACTTGGTGGAGTACGGCGAGACCTTCGAGCCCGGCGCGTGGGGCGTGGTGGCCGGGCCGGTGTACCAGCCGGTGGAGAACGGCTTGCTGGCGCAGTGGGACCTGCGCGGGCTGCCCAAGGACGGCCCCCACGTGGTGCGCGTGGTGGCAGTGGACAAGAGCGGCCGCCGCTACGAGTCGCCGGCGGTGCGCATTTACGTGCGGCTGCCGGCCACGCCGACGCCCGAGGCCACGGAGACGCCCACGCCGCTGCCTACGCCCACCGAGACGCCGCTGCCCGAGGCCACGCCTACCCCGACCCCGACGCCTGGGCCGCCTACCCCGACGCCGACGCCGGCGGCGCCCAGCCTCTTCGGCCGGCTGATCCCGCCGCCCGGCGGCGTGTTCTTTGGCCTCGCCGACATCGAGGGCGAGGCAGGGGGCGACGACTTCAGCGGCTACCGGGTGGAGTTCAGCGCCGACGGGGTGATCTGGCTGCCGGTGAACCCCCAGGCGCCGGAGGTGTTCTCCCCCACCTCGGGCGTGCTGGCCAACTGGGACACCACGCTGGTGCCCAACGGCATCTACACCCTGCGCCTGTTGGTGCAGGGCTGGAGCGGCGCCGCCGTGGTTGACACCTTAACCGTGCGGATCGCCAACTGAGGACCAGGCGGCGAAAAAAAAGTTGCCAACTCTCCGGAGCTGGCAACCTTTTTTCGCGTCGAGGGCAAAGAGTTTGTTACGGCAGGTACACCAAGGGGTTGTAGGCCCGGCCGTTGTAGCGCACCTCCAGGTGCAGGTGCGGGCCGGTGGAACGGCCGGTAGAGCCGATGGCGCCGATCTGTTGCCCGCGGCCCACGGCCTCCCCCGGCGATACGTCAATGCGGCTCAGGTGGGCGTACAGCGTGGAGAAGCCGTCGTAGTGTCGGATGAGCACGTAGTAGCCGTAGCCGTAGTTGCTCCAGCCGGCCTCGGCCACCACCCCTTCGTCGGCAGCCCACACCGGCGCGCCGGTGTGGGCGCCGATGTCAATGGCGGGGTGCGCCGGCAGCCAGAACCCCTGGGTGAGCCGGCCGCGCGCAGGCCACACCATGTTGCGGCTGCGCCAGGGCGCAGACGGCGCGCGCACGGCGGGCGGCTCCGGCGGCGTGGCGTCGCCGTCGGGGATGATCAGCATGGTGTCGGGGACCAGGGGATCGTCCTTGCTCTGCAGGTTGTTGAGGGGGAAGTTGACGATCTTCTCCGGCGTCACCCGGTACCGCTTGGCCAGCTTCTCCACGGTGTCCCCCTTCTTCACCTTGTGGTAGACGCCGTCAACAGGCAGGATGATCAGCTCCTGGCCGATCTCCAGCAAGAAGGGGTTCTCGCTCAGGTCGTGGTTGGCCCACACGATGGTGTTGGGGTTCAGGCCGAACTTCTCGGCGATGCCCAGGATGGTGTCTTCCATCTGCACCGTGTAGGTGATGACCTCGGTGCGCGGGCGCTGGGCGCTCTCGGTGAAGGGCACGGGCGCGCGCACCAAGGCGCTGCTCTCCAGCAGAGGGCTGCCCCCCACCGGCTCCCGGTTCCAGACCACCGGCGGCGCTTCTTGGGTTGGGCTCTCAGCCGGCGGCAGTGGAGGAGGCGCCACCGTCCACTGGGGCAGCTCCACGCGGCTGAGCGCGACCACTAGCACGGCCACCAGCACCAGAGCGACGTGCGACGCCAGCCGCACCGGTGTGACCTGATCGTTGAGAAAGCCCCGCCAACTGTCGGCGAGTCGAGACCAAATCGAGGGCTTGGCTGCCGCTTGGACGACAGCCGGTACCGGATGGTCAGCAGAAGAGTCAAGCGAGAGATGCGTCCCCTGGTCTTCGTCTGATGCGTTGGCGCCGGAGGCTACCGCCGACGGCGGCCAGTTGCTTGGGTCTTCAGGCATTCAGCCTCACATCGAGAGGTGCAGGGTGGCCAGGAACTCCTCGTTGCTGCGGGTGCGCGCCAGGCGCTCCATGAGCGGCTGGATCGCCTCCATCCCGCCACCCAAGGCGTCAATCATGCGGCGCATGGTCCAGACGCGCTGGAGGGTGTTGGGGTCCAGCAGCAGCTCCTCTCGCCGGGTGCCGGAGCGCTCGATGTCGAAGGCGGGGAAGATGCGGCGCTCGGCCAGCCGGCGGTTCAGGTGGAGCTCCATGTTGCCGGTGCCCTTGAACTCCTCGTAGATCACGTCGTCCATGCGACTGCCGGTGTCCACCAGGCAGGTGGCGATGATGGTCAGGCTGCCACCCTCCTCGATGTTGCGCGCAGCGCCGAAGAAGTGCTTGGGCGGGTAAAGCGCCGCCGGGTCCAGACCACCGGAGAGGGTGCGGCCGCTGGGGGGCACCACCAGGTTGTAGGCCCGGGCCAGCCGGGTGATGGAGTCCAACAGGATCACCACGTCGCGACCGCACTCCACCAGCCGCTTGGCCCGCGCCAGCGCCATCTCGGCCACCCGCACATGGCTCTGCACGGGATCGTCGAAGGTGGAGCTGATCACCTCGGCCTCCACGGAGCGGTCCATGTCCGTGACTTCCTCAGGCCGCTCGCCGATCAGCACCACCATCAGGTGCAGGTCATTATAGTTAGCTGTCATCCCGTTGGCAATTTGCTTGAGGATGGTGGTTTTGCCGGCCTTGGGCGGGGAGACGATGAGGCCGCGCTGGCCGCGGCCGATGGGCGCGATCATGTCCAGCAGCCGCGTGGCCAGGATGTCGGGCGTGGTGGAGAGCACAATCTGCTCGTTGGGGAAGATGGGGGTGAGCCGCTCGAAGGCCGGCCGCAGCTTGGCCTCCTCCGGGTCCATGCCGTTAACGGTCTCAACCTTGAGCAGGCCGTAGTACTTCTCCGACTCCTTGGGCGGCCGCACTTGCCCGATCACCAGGTCGCCGGTGCGCAGGCCAAAGCGACGGATCTGGCTCTGGGACACGTACACATCGTCCGGGCCGGGCAACAGGTGCTCGGCGCGCAGGAAGCCGATGCCGTCCTGCACGATCTCCAGAACCCCGCCGCCGAAGATGTAGCCCTGAGCCTCGGCGTCGGCGCGCAGCAAGCGCATGATCAGGTCGTTCTTTTTCATTCGGCTGTACCCGGTGATGTGCATCTGCCGGGCCATCTCCTGCAGCTCTTCTAAACTACGTCTTTCTAAATCTGTTATGTTCACGTGACTCTCTCCTTGGAGAAGTTTCTTACGACGTTGGAGCGGGCGAACGCGCGCCGCTGCCAGCCAAGGGGAAGCGCTGGCAAGGCGCCAGGCATCCAGGCCGCCAACACCCAACCGAACTGAGGCGACGTCAGCCCGGGCGAGGGCGTCGCTCTTCGTTAGGCCGTCTGGTGCTCTTGGTGGTTAGAGAACGGAAGAGGTAGACGGCATGACCGCAGGCCCTGGCGGCTTGCGCCGTCCCGAGCTGCGTTTGCCGGCGACCTCCAACCAGGCCTGGTCCGTATCAACCGCGGTGGCTCAGAGACTGAAAAACGGGCGACCTTCAGCCGGGGTACCAAAGAAAGGAAAAGAATGAGAGCAAAGGGTTGGCTGGTTTTGGCGAAGGTCTACGAGGATACGAACAAAGCGTTGCGCACAGGCACGAGGTGGTGTATGGCCTGATTGCCCCTAGATAATCGCCCGGCTCCCGAAGGATGGGTTGCTCGATGCGTTGCTGAGTTAGGTCTTGCGACCAACTCGCCATAATTATAGCATCACTCCAGGCGGCCGTCAAATCGCCCGGACGGCGTCCTGAGCGCATCAGTCCACGATGAAGTGCAGCTTGACCGTGGCGAGGTACTCGGTGATCTCGCCGTCTGCAACGCTGGCCGACCAGTTGGTTACCTCGATCTTGATGATGCCGTGGAGGCTCTTCGCTGCGCCGGCCAGGGCGGCTCGGGCAGCGTCTTCCCAGCTGACGTTGGAGGTTCCGACCAACTCGATGACCTTGATGACCGCCATTGGCTCCTCTCCTGTGAGGGGTGGGATGTTTGAACCGGTTGTTATCGGTGATTGTCTCCGATTCCTCGTGAAACTCCAAGTTTTCGGGGAACGGCTTGCTGAGCTATAATCCCGTCCCAGTTCGGCACATGGAGATTCGACGTTGCGCGTGGCAATGATCTCAAAGGCCATGGTCGTGGGCGCCTATCAGCGCAAGCTGGAGGAGCTGGCGACCATGCCCAACCTGGAGCTGACGGTGATCGTCCCACCTCGGTGGCGGGACGATCGAGGGGAGACTCGCCTGGAGCGCGCGTTCACCGACGGCTATCGCCTGGTGGAGACCCCCATCGCCCTCAACGGCCACTTTCATCTGCACTTCTATCCTCGACTGACCGAGGCTCTGGAGGAGGCCAAGCCGGACCTCGTCCACGTGGACGAGGAGCCGTACAACGTGGCCGCCTGGCAGACGGTGCGCTGGGCAGTCCGAAGCCGGGTCCCGGTGCTCTTCTTCACCTGGCAGAACCTGTTGCGCCGCTATCCGCCGCCGTTCAACTGGATGGAGCAGTACTGCTACGACCACGCGGCGGCGGCCATTGCCGGCAACCAGGAGGCCGAGCGCGTCCTCCGGGCCAAGGGTTTCCGCCGGCCGGTGTGGGTGATCCCACAGTTCGGCGTGGACCCGGCTCTGTTTTCCCACTCGGCGAGCAACAAGCCCGGAGTGCCGCCGCTGATCATCGGCTACGCCGGCGGCCTGGTGCCCGAGAAGGGAGTGGACGTGCTGCTCAAGGCCGTGGCTCTTTGCCAGGAGCAGGCGGCGGCCGTCGTTGCGCAGCCCGGCCGATCGGTCGCCTGTTGCGAGGTGCACATCGCCGGCGAGGGCAGAGAGCGCCAGCGCTTGCAAGCCTTGGCCCGGGAGCTCGGCCTGGAGGGCAAGACGTTCTTTCTTCCTCGCCTTCCTTCCCTGGCCATGGCTGACTTCTATCGGACGTTGCACGTCCTGGTGTTGCCCAGCCGCACGCTGCCCAACTGGAAGGAACAGTTTGGTCGGGTGTTGATCGAGGCCATGGCCAGCGGCGTGCCGGTGGTGGGCTCAACGTGCGGCGAGATCCCCAACGTGATCGGCGACGCCGGCCTGATCTTCCCGGAGAACGATCCCCATGCGCTGGCTGCTATTCTGATGGAGCTGGCCAGCAACGCGCAGCTGCGCGCGGAGCTGAGCCGTCGCGGCCGTGCCCGCGTCCTAGAGCTCTACACCCAGCGACGCATCGCAGAGGCCACCTACGCCGTGTACACGGCGGTCCTGGCCAACAGCCGCTAGGGAGCCTGGGGCACAAAACACGAGAGCGCTGCGGGTTGCCCAGCCCGCAGCGCTCTCTATCTGAAAAGGAGGAGAAGAAGAGACTGATCACCTCTACGCCCCGCAGTATAGCAGGAGCTCACCCGCAATACTGGACGCAAATCCTACGCTTTCCCTACGAGTGTCCGACATGTAACACTGCGGCTGCGGCCGCAGCGCTCCAGCGTTCAGGAGGCCTCCGACAGGGCTACGCTCGGCTGCGGTTGGCTCGACGATGCCTCAACCGCCTCGCCGGCCTCTTCCACCAAGTCCAGGCTGGGGACCTCATCGCCGGCGCCCGCCCCTTGGTTTAGCACCAGGCCGCGGCCTCTGGTGACCTCATCTAGGCGGGCCCGCAGGTCGAGGATGGTGCGCTTGCGATCGCTCAGGGCCTTCTGGAGCTGGGCCAGCCGCTCGTTGCGCCGCGCCAGGGTATCCGTAGCCTCGGCTAGGCGGCTGCGCAGCTGGTTGATCTCGGCCTGCTGACGCTTGATGGCCTGCTTGAGCCCCAAGGCCGCGTCCCCCTCCAGCTTGAGGTTTTGGCGCAGGTTGTTGATGATCTCCTGGGCCTCGGTAAGGGCGCCCTGCTGCTGGTTCAACCGCCCCTCGAGCTCCTGGATCGTCGCGTCGCGGCTGGCCACCGTCTGGCGCAGGGTGACGATGGTCTGTTGCGCAGCCTGCAGCTCCTTGCTAAGCTGCTCGATGCGCGCGCTGCGCTCGGCCACTTGGGCTTCGGTGCGCGCCAGCGCTTGTTCCAGGTCCTGACGGGCTCCCTGGAGCGCGCGCACTTGGCTCTCGGCGCGATTCTGGGCTTGTTCCCGCTCAGCGACCAGGGCCTCCAGCCGGCTCATGCGCTCGCGCAGGTCTGCCAGCTCGCGCTCGCGGGCCTGCAGCCTGGCCTCCACGCGCGCGGTCTCCTCGCGCTGCCGGCTCGTTTCCTCCTGTTGACGTTGCAACCGCTCGTTCCAGCGCCCGGTCTCAGCGCTCAGGCGCTGGGCAACCCGTGACCGCATCCAGAGATAGGTCGCGATCACGCCGACGACCAGTCCGACGGCCGCGGCGATCGCTACAGACACAAGCTCCATAGCTTCCTCCGTGGTGAGTTCGGATCAACGCCCGACGGGTGGACGTTCCCGTCGCAGCTCTGTGGGCCCTGAGCAGAGGCGCTCCGTGCAACAACGCTGTAGGCCATAATGTAGCACCGTTCCACCAAGTCGCCAAATCAAGCCGCGCCGCCTTGCTCGCGGGCGCATCGCTCAGGTATAATCAGCTACTATGTTCCTGACGCGGTGTCCAGGGCGGCGCACCATAGGGCGCTGCAGCCTGGCGGTTCCTAGCTTGGTTTGTGTCCTAGGGCTGACCCTGGCGTGCTATCCGCCGCCGGCGCCGGTGGCCTCCACTCCCTCGCCCTCCCTTGCGCCGGGCCCGGCCGCCTCGGTGCAGAGCGAGCCCTTCGCTGTCGGCTTGGACAGGCCCACCGGGCTGGCCATCGGCCCCGACGGTGCGCTGTACGCGGCCGACCACGGCGGCCTCGTTTGGCGGCTGGTGGACGAGGACGGCGACGGCCGGGCAGACCGGCCCGCGGCGCCGGTGCAGGGCCTGATCTTCCCCACTGCCTTGTTGTGGGTGACCCTGCCCGACGGCGCGCCGACGCTGCTCATCGGCGGCCGGGGAGGCCTGTACCGCTGGTCGCTCGGCCAAACCGCGCCGCAGGTGATCCTGGACGCCTTGCCCGGCGTCGGGAGTTTCGCCATCAACGACCTGGCCCTGGGGCCGGACGGCTTCGTCTACCTGTCCCAGAGCACGGCTTGGATGGCCCCCGACATGGCGCCGCCTGAGCCGGGCGCTGTCTGGCGACTGGACCTGGCTGCCTTGAGCGGTCCTGCGGCCGAGGAGGCGGTGGAGCTCTTTGCCGGCGGCTTTCGCACCCCCTTCGGCCTGGCTTTCAGCCCCTCCGGTGCCCTCTACCTGGTGGACAGCGGGATCGGTTGGCCGGCTGACCCATCGCGGCCGGAGGAGGTGAACCTGTTGCTCGGCGGCGGCAACTACGCCGATCCGGCGCCGGGCGCCATCGGGCCCATGGCCACCTTCCCTGCCGGCGTCGCTGCGGCCGACGTGCTCTTCTACCTGGGCCAGCAGTGGCCCGACCTGACCTATCGCCTGGTGGTCGCCTGGAGCGGCCTGGCCGATGCGCCGTCGGCTGAGGCTCCGCCGTCCCCGCGGCTGGCGCGCGTGGAGATCGTCTCCGACGCCGCCGGCTACCACAGCACGGTGGACGACTTCTTCCTGGGCCTGCGCCAGCCCTTCGGCCTGGTCGAGGGGCCAGACGGCTCCCTGTACGTGTCCGACTACCGAGCCGGCGCCGTGTATCGGCTCCGTGGCGTCCAGCCGATGCCGTGATCCCCTGATGTTCGTCGTGTGGAGGCTGCCTTGGCCCGCAAGCTAACCACCCTGGTCTACGCCCTAAAAGACAACCGGGTGCTCCTGATGCGCCGCCTCAAGGAGCCCAACCTGGGGCAGTGGACGGCTCCCGGCGGCAAGATCGAGCTTCACGAGTCGCCTGCGGAGTGCGCCGTGCGCGAGCTGCGCGAGGAGACGGGTCTGGTGGCCCTCGGCCGGCCGGAGCTGCGCCTGATCGTTACCGAGACCTCCCCGTTGCCCGACTGGCAGTGGCTGATGTTTGTGTACCTGGTGCGGGAGGTAGCGGGAGAGGTGGTCCCCTGCGCCGAGGGGGAGCTGGCGTGGATCCCCGTGGACCAGGTGCTCCACCTTCCCATCCCGCAGGCAGACGCGATCTTCTACCCCTACGTGGTGGATGGGTCGCCCGGCCCCATCGCCATGAAGTTCGAGTACGACGCCGATCTGAAGCTGGTGCGATGGCGCATCGAGTGAAGGGGTCAACGCTCCAGATCGAGGTCGTGCAGGTTCAACTCCTCGCGGGGGAGCAGAGCCTCGGCGTCTGGTCCGCTTAAGCGATACACCCGGTCGCCCGGCCGCACCCGACGGTCCACCAGCACGCCCACCTCCTGGCCTGCCTCTGCTTTGCGCACCGGGAGGTGGTGAAGCTGGATCGAGGTGGCGCGCTGGATCAAGTCCGTATGTTTGCCGCGGAAGCGGACGATGTCGCCGGCCTCTAGGGTGTCGGACAGCGCAACCCCCGCTACGCACAGGCGCGTGAAGTAGTGGGTAACCCGGCCGATGAGATGCTCTTCCATGTCGCACCTCCTAAGCTTGGAACCGATCGAAGCCAGGCCGCGTGGAGCGGGTCTACCAGCCGTATTCCCCGATCATGGGCACGAAGGCCACCGGCGCCCGCTTCTCCTGGCTCACCTTGCTGTCCTCCTTGCGCACCAACACCAGCTCCTGCAGGCCTCTTGGGCCCACCGGGATCACCATGCGGCCGCCCGGCGCTAGCTGCTCGATCAGGGGAGGGGGGATGGTGGGACTGGCGCACGTGACCAAGATGGCATCGTAGGGCGCCGCCTCGGGCCAGCCCTTGCTGCCGTCGCCGATGTGGAAGTGCACGTTGGTGAGCTTGAGCTCGTCCACCAGCACCTGTCGAGCCCGCTCCGCCAACCGAGGGATGCGCTCGATGGTGTGCACCTCCCGCGCCAGCAGGCTGAGCACTGCCGCCTGGTAGCCGGAGCCGGTGCCGACCTCCAGCACCTTCTCGTGTCCCTTTAGCTCCAGCATCATAGTCATGTGGGCTACCACGTAGGGCTGGGAGATGGTTTGTCCCTCGCCGATGGGAAGGGCGCCGTCGTAGTAGGCCGACTCGCGGTACTCCGGCGGCACGAACAGCTCGCGCGGGACGCGGCCCATGGCGTCCAGCACGCGCGGGTCGCTGATCCCCCACTCGCGCAGCTGGTGTTCCACCATCCAGCGGCGTTGTTCCTCGAAGTCCATGCCGTTGGGCACGCCGTTGCCGAAGAAGCGGTCGAACAGCGACATCTCAGTAGGTCACGCGAAAGGTAGCGAACTCGCCGGTGTACGGCTCATAGGAAACCTGCACGTCGGTGACGTAGGCGTGGGGCGGCCCCTGGTGGCACCAGGCCACCATCTCCTGCACCGCTTGCTCATCGCCCTCGAACACCGCCTCTACGCGGCCATCCCACAGGTTGCGCACCCAGCCGGTTACCCCGCGCGCCAGCGCCTGACGCCGAGTGGTGTCACGAAAGAACACGCCCTGGACATGACCGCTCACGAACACATGCGCGCGCACGTTGGGCATATCCACCTCCTGGTTGACCTGCTTATGTTGTATCACCGCCTGGCTGCGGTGTCAAGCCCTTGGCCGCGGTCTGGCCGGCGCCGAGCCCAGCCTGCGAGCTACAAGGGCCGAGGCCGCGGCCGCCGGAGGGGGCCTTGACGCCGCCCTAGGCCTGTGGCATACTGGCGGCAAAGGTCGCCATGTCGCCCCAGCTGTCTGTCCACCTGGCAACTGCCCACGATCGGCCGGCGCTCCAGAGCCTGTTGTACACCGTGCGCCGCGGCTTTGCGGCCTTTGGCCGGGAGGACCTGCCGCACCTGCTGAGCGCGAGCGCTTGCGTGTGGGCCAGGTCGCGCCACGGCCAGCCTGTGGGCTTGTTGTGCGCCACCGCCGGCCGCCACCCGTGGGCCTTCTTGCGCGGGGCGGCCGTGGCCGACGGCTGGCGCGCCGACGACGTGCTGGGGGCCTTGCTGCCGGCCTTGGCTGATCAACTGCGGCGTCGCCGCTTCGACCACCTGGCGGTGTACGGGACGGCCCTGTGGCTAGCGCCGCCCCTGCTGCGGGCCGGCTTCCGGCGCATGGACTGGATTATCACCCTGGAGCGCCATCCCCGGCCGCTGGCCTTGGCCGACGGGCCGGACATCGCCGTGCGCAGCGTGGCCGCAGATGACCTACCCTCTGTGACCCGCCTGGACGAGGCCGCCTTCGACCCTCCCTACCGACTGGCCAGCGGCGAGCTCATCGAGCTGATGGTGACCACCGGCTATTTCGTGGTTGCCACCCAGGGCGAGCAGCTGTTGGGCTACCTGTGCGCCGATGTCCTCGGCCGCGAGGGGCAGATCATTCGCCTGGCCGTGCACCCCGATGTGCAGGGCCGCGGTATCGGCCGCACCCTGCTCAACGCAGGCCTGGCCTTCTGCAGCGCCAGCGGCGCGCGTGCGGTCTCCGTGAACACCCAGGAGAGCAACCTCGCCTCCTTGCGCCTGTACGAGGGCTTCGGCTTCCGGCGGATCGGCCGCCGAGTGCCCGTGTTGGCGTGGTCGCTGGACGAGGCGACGGAGGGCCTGTGAGCTTCGACGCCTGGACTGCGGCGGCGGTTGCCGACGAGCTGAGAGAGACGATCCTGGGTGGCCGCGTGCAGCAGGTGGTCCAGGTGGACGAGGAGAGCCTGGCCCTGGAGGTGTACGCCCGCGGCCGGCGTCGCTACCTGCTGGCCTCGGCCAATCGGCAGTGGCCCCGGCTGCACCTGTTGAGCGACCGCCCGCGCCGAGGGGTGGACACGCCTTCGCCGTTGTTGCAGATGGCGCGCAAGTGGCTGCGGGGGGCTACCCTTGGGGAGGTGGTCCGGCCGCCGTGGGAACGGGTGATCGCGCTGCAGTTTGTCCACCCAGAGCATGGCGCGACGCGGCTGGTGGCCGAGCTGATCGGCCGGCGGGCCAACCTGCTGCTGTTGCGGCCCGCCGAGGCGTCCACGGACCCCGGCGCCGGCGCCTGGCCGGGCGGGCCGTGGCGCGTCATGACGGGGGTTCACCTCTCCGGCCCAGACGCGGCGTCCCCGGAGGGCAGCGGCCGCGTCCTGCTGCCGGGCCGACTTTACGACCCGCTGCCGCCGCCGCCCGGCATCGCCCCCGACCGGCTGACGTTGGAGGACCTGCGCCGCCTGTTGGCCGAGGCGACGCCTGACGAGCCCGCTTGGCGCCGGCTGGTGCAGGGGCTCCAGGGCTTCAGCCCCTTGGTGGCGCGCGAGGTCCTATGGCGGGCTACCGGCGACGCTCAGGCCCCGGTGGACCGAGTGGCCGCGCCGGAGCCGGTGCTGTGGGCCGTTCGGGAGCTGGTGACGACGTTGGAGACGGGCGCTTGGCAGCCCTGCCTAGCCCTGGAGCCCGACGGTCGGCCGGCCGCCTTCGCGCCCTACCCCCTGTGGCACCGGGCGGGGCCCGGTCTGAGCGGCCTACAGGCCGTGGAGAGCATCAGCGCGGCGGCTCAGCGCTACTACGACGCAGCGCTGGCGGCCGAGGGGGACGCCTACGCCGTTGCCCGCCGACAGGTGGCGGCAGCCCTGCAGCGGGCGCGCGACCGGCTGCGCCGCCGGCGAGAGGCGATCCGTCGTGAGCTGTTGCCCGAGGCCGAGATCGAGGCGCTGCGGTCCGCGGGCCAGTGGATCCTGGCCCTGGCCGCGCAGGTCCAGCCGGGGCAGCAGGTGCTCCGGCTGCCCGAGGAGGCCGGTGGCGCCGAGGTCGCTCTCGACCCGGCCCTTTCCCCGGCCGAGAACGCAGCGGCCTACTTCAAGCGCTATCGCAAGGCGCAGCGAGCCGCGGCCTTGGCCGGCCCCCGGCTGGAGCAGCTGGAGGCCGATCTGGCCTACCTGGACCAGCTCGCCGCCGACCTGGCCATGGCCGGCAATCGCAGCGAGATAGACGCCGTTCGGGCAGCCTTGGCGGCGGCCGGCCTAGACGAGAAGTCGGCGCGCTCGTCGCGGCGGGCCAAGCCGACGCCTCCTGCCGAAGGGCCGAGGCGCTTCACCACGGCGGAGGGCTACGAGGTGCTGGTCGGGCGCAACAGCCGCCAAAACGACCACATCACCTTCGAGGTCGCTCAGCCCGACGATCTGTGGCTGCACGCACGGGGGTGGCCGGGCGCGCACGTAGTGATCCGCAGCGGTGGGCGGCCGGTGAGCGAGGCCAGCCTACACCAGGCTGCGGCGCTGGCGGCCTACTATTCGGCGGGGCGCAGCGAGGCGTGGGTGGACGTGATGGTGGCTCGTCGGCGGTTCGTCCGCCGCGCGCCGGGAGGCGCGCCGGGAGGGCGGCCGGGGATGGTGACCGTGAGGGAGGAACAGGTGGTGCGCGTGCGGCCAACGGCTCCGCCCGACGACTCTCGAGGGGAAGGCTAGCCGGTGTCTAGCCTTACGGCATCCGCAGGGTCCGGCCTGCCGAGACGCCGCCTGCGCAGCGTTTTGGCGTCTTCCCCCCGTGTCATCCCCTCAACAGCGAAGCCCGACTCTGTCGAGAGTCGGGCTTCAAGGGCTGGAAGTCAAGAGAAAAGATAGGCTCACCGGCGGGGACCCACTCGACTGCGAGCAGCGCCAGGAAGCGCCGCCTCGGACCTGGCTTTCCGCGCGCACTCCGCGCACAGGGTGGTAGTGGGCAGGATTTCCAGGCGCTCGGGATCAATCTTGGCGCCGCAGCGCTCGCAGCGACCGAACTGGTCCTCCTCTAGGCGCGCCAGGGCGCTGCGCAGCGCTTCGATGCGAGCCATCACCGTGTCGCGGCGCAACATGTTCACTTCCCACTCGTCAAAACCTGTGCTGCCCGTGCCCAGGCCAAACTCTGGTTTGGTGTGCTCTAGCTGCAGCTCCAGTTCTTGGAGCTCCTGTTCTGCTTCTCGCAGCTCTGCCTCGAGCCGGTGGCGCACAGTGGTTGGATCCTGTGTCATTGCGACGCTCCGTTCTGTTGGGGTAAGACTGCGCGGCCGTTTGTTGTGCTCCTTTGCACGCACCCAGTATACCTTGACTGAGCGCAACTGTCAATCAGCAAGCAGAGGGCCCATCTTCGCCACAACGATTGACTTTCCGTCTCTCCGGCAGTAAAATAGCGCTGGTTCGTTCAGGCTCTCACATCAGGAGGTGTGTATGCCCGTGTTCAAGAGACGCAAGCGCGGCCAGCTGGAGCGAGACTGGGACCCGGAGAAATTCGTCACCGTGCGCAACAAGACCAACCGCAACATCCTCCTCGACCTCCCCACCGGCTACTTCCGCCTGGACGCCGGCCGCAGCTTCCGCATGACCCCGGACATCGCCAACGTGCCCCAGGTGCAGGAGCTGGTGGCGAGGGGAGAGGTGGAGATTCATGCCTAAACTTCTTCTCATTGACGGCCACTCGCTGGCGTTTCGGGCCTACCACGCCCTGCCCGCGAACATGGCCACCCGCAGCGGCGAGCCCACCAACGCCACCTACGGCTTCGTTTCCATGCTGCTGAACGTGCTCAAGGAGCAGCAGCCGGACTACGTGGCCGTGGCCTTTGACGTAGGCAAGACCTTTCGCCACGAGCAGTTCCCGGACTACAAGGGGCACCGGGAGCGCATGCCCGACGACCTGGCCCACCAGGTGGACCGCATCCAGCAGGTGGTGGAGGCGCTGAACATCCCCATCTTCACCCGGGACGGCTACGAGGCGGACGACGTGCTGGGCACCTTGGCCAAGCAGGCGGAGGCCCAGGGCGTGGAGACCCTGATCGTCACCGGCGACCGGGACATCGTGCAGTGCGTCACCGACCGGGTGCACGTGCTCACCAGCGGCCGCAAGTTCAGCGACGTCATCGTCTACACGCCGGAGACGGTGCGGGAGCGGTGGGGGCTGGCCCCGCGGCAGCTCATTGACCTGAAGGCGCTGCTGGGCGACACCTCCGACAACGTGCCGGGGGTCAAGGGCATCGGCGAGAAGACCGCGACCACCTTGGTGCAGACCTACGGCAGCCTGGAGGGGATCTACGACCACCTGGACGAGGTGACGCCCAAGCGGGTGCAGGAGGCGCTGGCCCAGGGCCGCGAGGCGGCCTTTCTCAGCAAGCGGCTGGTGACCATCGTCACCGACGTGCCGGGCGTGGCCTTGGACCTGGAGGCGTGCCGGCTGCACGATTACGACCAGGCCGAGGTGACAGAGCTCTTCCGCGAGCTGGAGTTCCGGACGCTGATGGACCGGCTGCCGCCCAGCACTCGCGCAGCGCCGCCCGCTGCTGCGCCCTCCGGCCAGCTCGCCCTCTTCGGTGAGGAGGCGCCGGCCGAGGCTGCGGCCGAGCCGTCGCCCTACCCCATCGTGAACACCCAGGAGGCGCTGGACCGCCTGGTGCGCACGCTGCAGTCCGCCGAGCTAATCGCCTTCGACACCGAGACCACGGCGGTGGACGCGCAGCAGGCGGAGCTGGTGGGCATTGCCGTGGCCTGGGGCGAGGGACAGTCGGCCTACATCCCGGTGGGACATAAACTGTCGACGGCCGATGGCCAACGGACCATGGCCGGCTCGCCGGCGACCGTTGGCATGTCTCAGCTGCCTCTGCCGGTGGTGCTGACGGCGCTGAAGCCGGTGCTGGAGGGCGAGGGGAGCGAGAAGGCGGCCCACAACGCGGAGTACGACCTAACCCTGCTGCTGCGCCACGGCATCCGCGTCGGCGGGCCGCTCTTCGACACCATGATCGCCCAGTGGCTGATTGACCCTGCCAGCCGCAACCTGGGGCTGAAGAACCTGGCCTGGCAGCGGCTGGGGGTGGACATGACCCCCATCACGGACCTGATCGGCTCCGGCAAGAACCAGGGCACCATGGACACGGTGCCCATCGCAGCCGCCGCCCGCTACGCCGCGGCCGACACGGACATGACCTGGCGCCTGGTGCCGCTGCTGCGCAAGGACCTGGACGACCTAGCGCTGACCCGGCTCTTCCGCGAGGTGGAGATGCCCCTGGTGCCCGTGCTGGTGGACATGCAGATGGCGGGTGTGCTGCTGGACGTGCCCTTCCTGCAGCAGATGTCGGCCGACCTGCGCCGCCGGCTGGGGGAGATCGAGGCGGAGATCTACCGCTTGGTGGGCTACTCCTTCAACATCAACTCCACCCAGCAGCTCTCCGACGTGCTCTTCGGCACCCTGGGCCTGCCCACGGCCGGCTTGAAGAAGACCCAGTCGGGCCACTACTCCACCGCGGCCGGCGTGCTGGAGGGCTTCCGCGGCCTGCACCCGGTGATTGATCTGATTCTGGAGCATCGGCAGATCAGCAAGCTGCTGAGCACCTACGTGGACGCGCTGCCGACCATGGTGAACCCGCGCACCGGCCGCGTGCACACCAGCTTCAACCAGACGGGCGCCGAGACGGGCCGGCTGAGCAGCAGCAACCCCAACCTGCAGAACATACCCGTGCGCACCGAGCTGGGCCGGGAGATCCGCCGGGCGTTCATCGCGCCGCCGGGCGCCAAGCTGTTGGCCGCCGACTACTCCCAGGTGGAGCTGCGCATCCTGGCCCACATCTCTCAGGATCAGAACATGTTGGCCGCCTTCCGCGCCGGCGCCGACATCCACCGCACCACGGCGGCCATCATCTACGGCGTGCCGCCGGAGCAGGTGACGCCGGAGCAGCGCAGCATCGCCAAGATGGTCAACTTCGCCACCAGCTACGGCGTCAGCGCCTACGGCCTCTCCAGCCGCACCAACCTGAGCCGGGGCGAGGCCCAGGCCTTCTTGGACGCGTATTTCAGGACCTACCCCGGCATTCGCCGCTACGTGGACGAGACCATCCGCAAGGCCTACGAGCAGGGCTACGTGGAGACGCTGCTGGGCCGGCGCCGCTACTTCCCCATCCTGAAGAACCGCAGCGGCGGCCAGGCCGAGCGGCAGCAGGCCGAGCGCGCGGCCATCAACCATCCCATCCAGGGCACTGCGGCCGACATCATCAAGATCGCCATGGTGCGGCTGCACGCAGCCTTGCGGGAGCGGGGACTGGTCGCGCGGATGCTCTTGCAGGTGCACGACGAGCTGGTGTTGGAGGTGCCGGACCAGGAGCTGGACGTCGTCGCTCCTCTGGTGCGGCAGACCATGGAGGCCGCATACCCCCTGGACGCGGCGCTGAAGGTGGACATGGAGGTAGGGCCGAACTGGTTCGAGATGGAGAAGGTGTGAGCTGGCTGGTGCACGAGCGGTAAGAGTACGATGAAGACGACGGATTACTTCCGCGAAAGCGTGCTCGTGCGTCGCCCATACCTGAAGATGGAGTGGATCGAAGCCGTTCTCCGCAATCCAGTCCGAACGGAAGTGCAGCCAAACGGCAGAACGAGGTACTGGGGCTTTATCGAAGAGCTGGGCAAGTACTTGCGAGTCGTGGTGGAGGCCGACGGAGAGACGGTGCACAACGCCTTTCCTGACCGTGGCTTCGAGCCGTAAGTATGAGGTGTCTCATGGTGTTTCGATATTTTGCCCAGAGTGACATGTTGTACATCGAGTTGATGCCGGGAACAAGCATCGAGTCACAGGAGGTTGCGCCGGGCGTGGTGCTTGACTTCGATGCGCAGGATCGGGTCATCGGCATCGAGATCGAGGACGCCAGCTCTGTTATCAACCTATCTGAGCTGCAAGTCCTGTCGTTGCCGCTAGCCAGTTTCATAGTTGTTGACCGAACACCTTACCGCGCGCAGTCCGTGCCGAGCGCTGCGCCGGCGCTGGCAGAAGAGCGAGCAACCTACTGCGCGACGGACAGCGGAACAGCCGAGAGCGAGTGGCAACAGCACATCGTAAGTGATACGGAGGTAATGTCCGGCAAGCCCGTGATCAGGGGTACCCGCCTGACCGTGGAGCACATCTTGAACCTTTTGGCGGACGGGCTGACGCCGGAGGAAATCGTGACGAAGTACGGCGGGGTGAGCGTCTCAGATGTGCGCGCGTGTCTGCGGTTCGCCGCGCGATCGCTGGGAGCGACCAGGGTACCGGCATAAGAGCTTTGCCCGGTGTGATCGCAAAGAGAGTGATCGAAAAAAGAGGGGCCATGGGAACTCAAAGGCTGCCGGGCAGGCGACACGCACTGTCCTGTCTGTCGGCGTCCTTTGTGACAGATCACACCCGGCTTCTGCCTTTCGCGCAACTTGAGGTATACTAGCGGACCAGGCATTTGCGCTAGTGATGTATTTCCCGCCGAGGAGACTGCCGACTTTGATCAAGGACGACCTCATCTCCCTGGTTCGCCAGGCCACGCAGGCGGCCCAGACGGCCGGCGACCTGCCGGCCTTCGACCTGCCGGCCGTGGTCGTGGACCACCCCAAGAACCCCGAGCACGGCGACTACGCCACCAACATCGCCCTGCAATCGGCCCGCGCCGCGCGCCTGGCGCCGCTGAGGATCGCCGAGCAGATCGTCAAGCACTGGCCCCCGGCGGACTTCGTGGGCCGGGTGTCGGTGGCGCCGCCGGGCTTCATCAACATCGCGCTGGACGACCGCTGGCTGGCCCACCAGGTGGCCGTCATCCAAGCCAACCCAGCCACCTACGGCAACTCCAACGCCGGCTGCGGCCGCAAGGCCCAGGTGGAGTTCGTCAGCGCCAACCCCACCGGACCCCTGACCATCGGCCACGCCTGGGGCGCAGTGCTGGGCGACACCATCGCCAACCTGCTCACCGCCACCGGCTGGGACGTCACTCGCGAGTACTACTTCAACAACGGCGGCCGGCAGATGCGGCTGCTGGGCGAAAGCCTGCAGGTGCGCTGCCTGGAGCTGCTGGGCGACCGCCGGCCCATCCCCCCGGACGGCTACCGGGGCGACTACCTGCGCTGGGTGGCGGCCACGCTCTACGCCGAGTACGGCGACGCGCTGGCCGAGAAGGACGTGGACTTCTTCCGCAACAAGGCAGTGGACGCCATCTTCGCCAACATCCGCTCCACCCTGGACCGCCTGGGCATCCGTTTCGACGTCTACTACAACGAGCTGGACCTGTACTACAACGGCAAGATCGAGGCCGCGGTGAAGGCCCTGGCCAACAGCGGCTACGCCTACGAGAAGGACGGCGCGGTGTGGCTGCGGGCCACGGAGCTGGGGCTGAAGCAGGACCGCGTCATTATCAAGTCCAGCGGCGAGCCCACCTACCGCATGCCCGACATCGCCTACCACGTGGACAAGCTGGAGCGGGGCTTCGAGTACATCGTGGACATCTTCGGCGCGGACCACCACGCCACCTGGCCGGACGTGCTGGCCGGCGTGCGCGCCCTGGGCTACAACACCGACGGCATCAAGGTCATCCTGCACCAGTTCATCACCCTGATGCGCGAGGGGCAGGAGGTGAAGATGTCCACCCGCCGCGGGGAGTTCGTCACCATTGACGAGCTGCTGGACGACATCACCACCGAGGCCATCCCCGGCAAGGACGTGATGCGCTTCATGCTGCTCACCCGCTCCCCTGACAGCCCCATGACCTTCGACATGGACCTGGCGGTGAAGCAGAGCAGCGAGAACCCGGTGTACTATGTGCAGTACGGCCACGCCCGCATCTGCTCCATCCTGCGCAAGGCCGCAGAGGAGGGGTTCACGCCGGAAGCCTATGCCGACGGCGACCTAAGCCTGCTGACCCACCCGTCGGAGCTGGCCCTGCTGCGGCGCATGGTGGCCCTCCCCGAGGTGATCGCTACTGCTGCCGAGCAGCTGGCGCCCCACCAGCTTAGCGGCTACGCCACCGACCTGGCCACCCAGTTCCACCTGTTCTACCGCGACTGCCGGGTACTGTCCAGCGACCCGGCGGACCGGGAGCTGACCAAGGCGCGGCTGCGGCTGTGCGACGCAGCCCGCATCGTGCTGGCGCGCACCCTGGGGCTGATGGGCGTGTCGGCGCCGGAGCGGATGTGAGGTGGCCGGGAGATGGGTGAACTAGGAGATAGGTGGGCTGGTGAATTGGTAGATTGGTGAACTGGAGAGACGGCGGTGGCGCCGCCGGACATAGCCGAGGACGGCGCTTGGTTGCGCGTGGGATCGAAGACGAGCCTGCCCGCAACAAGCGCCGTTTTGTTGGGCCTTGGCTGTTTAGGCTGTTTCTGTTACCACAAAGGCACAAAGGAACACGAAGCGCCCAACTGCCCCAAGGAACCGTTTCGGCCCGAGGCCTTCGTGTCTTGGTGTCTTTGTGTGAGGCCTGCTTCTCTGAGCAGGGACTTCCAAAACCCGAGGGAATTGCCTTCATGACCTATCGCATTCTGATCGCCGACAAGCTGGACGAGGAGGGCCTGGCGCTGCTCAGGCCCCACGCCGAGCTGGTCGAACATCCTACCATCACCCAGGAGGAGCTGGTCGCTGTCATCCCTGAGTACGACGCGCTGCTGGTGCGCAGCCGGCCCAAGGTGTCGGCTGAGGTGCTGCGCGCCGGTGCCCAAGGGCGGCTGAAGGTGGTCGGCCGCGCCGGGGTGGGGGTGGACAACATTGACGTGCCCGCCGCCACCCAGGCCGGCGTGACCGTGGTCAACGCGCCCACGGGCAACACGGTGGCCGCGGCCGAGCACACGGTGGCCATGATGCTGGCCCTGGCGCGGCACATCCCGCAGGCCCATGCGTCGGTGAAGGCCGGCGAGTGGAAGCGCAGCCAGTTCATGGGCGTCGAGATGCGCGGCAAGCGCCTGGGGCTGATCGGCCTGGGCCGCATCGCCTCGTTGGTGGCGACGCGCGCCCTCAGCTTCAGCATGGACGTGGTGGCCTACGATCCCTACGTCAACACGGAGTACGCGGCCAACCAGGGGGTGCAGCTGGTGAGCCTGGAGGAGCTGCTGGCCACCAGCGACTTCATCTCCCTCCACGTGCCCAGCACCGACCAGACGCGGCACATGCTCAACGCGGAGCGGCTGAGCCGCTGCAAGCCGGGGGTGCGCATCGTCAATTGCGCGCGCGGGGACGTGGTGGACGAGGCGGCTTTGCTGGCCGCGCTGGACAGCGGCCACGTGGCCGGCGCCGCCTTGGACGTCTTCGCCCACGAGCCGCCGGCGGGCAGCCCCCTGCTGTGCCACCCCAAGGTGGTGCTCACCCCGCACATCGCCGGCTCCACGGTAGAGGCGCAGCGCCAGGTGGCCCAGGACGTGGCCGAGCAGGTGCTGGCGGTGCTGAACGGCCTGCCCGCGCGCTACGCCATCAACACCCCCATCCTGCCGCCCAAGGACCTAGAGCTCCTTACGCCCTACATTGACCTGGCCGAGCGGCTGGGCCACTTCCTCACCCAGTTCGAGCCGGGCATGCTCAGCAGCGTCGAGCTGACGGCGCACGGCCCCATCGCGGACTACGACCTGTCCTACCTGGTGGCAGCCGCGCTCAAGGGCCTGTTGGACCGGGTGGTGAGCGAGCGCATCAACCTGGTGAACGCGCGGCTGGTGGCGCGGCAGCGAGGGATCAACATCGTGGAGCGCCGCATCCGCCACCACACGGAGCGCTACGAGAACATGCTCAGCTTGGCCGTCACCAACGGCGGCCACCAGCGCCTGGTGCGCGGCTCGGTGGTGCAGGGGGAGCCCCACATCGTCTGCATTGACGACCTGTGGGTGGACTTCGTGGCCAAGGGCCACTTCCTGCTGAGCTGGCACTACGACCGCCCCGGCATCGTGGGCCGCATCGGCACCCTGCTGGGCGAGAACGACATCAACATCGCCTCCATGCACCTGGGCCGCCGCGCGCCGCGCGGGGAGGCCATCATGGTGCTCTGCCTGGACGAGGCCATCCCAGAGCACCTCTTCCCCCAGCTGCTCAGCATGCCCCACAACTACTGGGTGCGGGCCGTGGACCTGTGACCTCGCAAGGGCCGGGTGGGACAGGCTGCTGATCCTCTTGGCCCACCGCCGCCGGCTGAGCGCGGAAGACCTGTGACCGCTCTGTTAACGCTTGTGGCCGGGGGCCGGCCTGTGGTATACTGACGCCGCCTCACCCGAACGGTGTCTCTCCTCTCCACAAGGCCGGCCTCGGCGGCAACGCACTCCATCATGGCCCCTACGACCTCACCGGGTTCCCTCCCCGCTGCAACCGACGCAAGCGCAGCGCGGCCGGCAGCAGGCTGGCGCCGGCGACGCGCGGTGCTGGCCGTGGCTCCGCTGTTGCTGTTGGCGCTGGTCACCCTAGCCTGCGGCAGCTTTGCCCCGCGGCCTACCCCTGTGCCGCGACCGACGGCCACGCCGACCGAGCCCGCGGCTCTTGCCGCCGGAGAGGCTTCTACACCGACCCCCACCTCTGCGCTGCCCACCTCGGTGCCCACGCGCGCCGTGCCGACGCCCACCTTCACGCCAACTCCGGTGCCGGGCACGGTGTTGATCGTGGGCCAGCCGGCGCGCATCACCGCACCCGGCGGGCTGAACGTGCGGCGCGCGCCGTCGGTCAAGGGGGATCGCATCGGCCGCTTCCAGGCCAACGAGCGGGTGATCGTGCTGGAGGGGCCGGTGGAGGCGGACGGCTATCGCTGGTGGCGGGTGGGCACCAACCAGCTGGCAGGCTGGGTGGCCGAGGGCTCCGGCGACGAGGTGTGGCTCAGCCCACAGGTCAGCGACCGCCGGCCTGTGCGCCGTGCGGTGCGCTTGGGCGACGACGTGATCGTTACCATCGGCGAAGGGGGGTTCCTCAAAGTGCGTAGCCAGCCTGGGCTGGGCGGCGTCGTGCAGTTCAAGCTCGACCCCAGCACGCAGCTCACCGTGATCGACGGGCCGGTGGAGGCCGACAACTACCGCTGGTGGAAGGTCACCGATGGCCAAGACGTCACCGGCTGGGCGGCGGAGGGAGACAACAGCGAGCGGTGGTTGACGCCGTTGGAGTAGGGGCGGTAGATTGGCGATTGGGTAGACTGGTAGGTTGGTGATTGGGTAGACTGGTAGATTGGTCTACCTGCTCGGCCCGGTCTCTGACTGCGCCCACCCGCCCACATCGCGGAGTCCGCACGCCCACGTGCGGACTTTTCGCGCTACAATGCCTCGACCAGCCTCGCCAGCCGGTCGAGATACGCCCCATCCTCCATCGGATCATAGCCTGGCCGCAGGTAGCGGTTGCTGAAGAAGGCCAGTGCGGCCGGCTTGTCCGTCTCCAGCCCGCGGCCCAGCTCCCAGTCAGCCTCGGCCAGCAGGCAGGCGGCCTGGATCACCCACGTCAACTGATCGATGGCGCGGCGCACGTGGGTCTGGAGGAACTCGGGAGAACCGGTCAGGACGCGTTCTAGCCTCTGGCGCACGGCGTCCATCTGCGCCAGCACCTGGTCCTGCGCCTCGGCCAGCTCCGGCCGGGTCACGCCGTCCAGCAGCGCGCCGAGATAGGCGAAGAGATGCTCGTGCAGGCCGTAACGCTGCATGTCGCGCGCGGCTTGCAGGCAGAGCACGTTGTGGCTGCCCTCCCAGCTCTCGAACACCACCGCATCGCGATAGAGCCGGGGAACGATGCTGAAGTCCTCGATCGCGCCGTTGCCGCCCATGATCTCCTGGGCGCGGCGGATGCCCAGGCTGGTCTGCACCGAGGTGGCGTACTTGTTGATGTTGACCAGCAGGCGATGCACGGCCCGCTCCTGCGCGGTGGCCAGCCCCAGGTCGATCTGGTTCACCAGGTAGCTCAGGCGCAGCGTCGAGGCCAACATGGCGTATAGGTCGCTCTTCATCTCGGCCAGCGCTTCCAGCACCAGGGGATAGCGGCCGATGGCTGCGCCGAAAGCCCGGCGCTGCTGGGCGAAGGTCCACGCCTCCACGTAGGCCCGGCGCAGCAGCCCGGCCGAGCCCAGCGCGTTGGTCCAGCGCGAGGTGTTCAGCACCAGCTCCACCACGATCTTGAAGCCCTCGTCCACCGCGCCGATGGGGTAGGCCACGGCGTCCTCGAAGTCGATCTCGCCCGAGGCCATGGCGCGGGTGCCGAACTTGGTCTTCAGGCGGCGGATGTGGAAGCTGTTCAACGAGCCGTCCGGCAGGCGGCGGGGGACCAGAAACGCGCCCAGCCCCTTGGTGCCGGCCGCCGCGCCCACCGGCCGCGCGGTCACCAGCATCTGGTCGGCGTTGGCTACCGAGCAGAACCACTTCTCGCCCCGCAGCAGCCAAACGCCCTCCTGCCCTGTGGCCGGCCGCGCCTCCACTGCGTTGGCGCCCACGTCCGAGCCGCCCTGCACCTCGGTGAGGAACTGGCTGGCGGTCTGCTTGCGGTCGTAGTCCCGCTCCAACAGCGGCGGCAGGTAGGCGGCCTTCAAGTCGTCGCTGCCCCTGGCCTGCAAGGCGCGGATCAACCCCAGCGTGCAGACGATGGGGCAGGCGTGGCCCATCTCGCCGGCCTGGGTCAGCAGGTAGAACAGCGCGCTCTGCTGCACGGCGTGGCCCGGCTCGGCCGACAGGGCCAGGATGCCCGCCTCGTAGGCCGGCCGGCCCGCAGCGTGGTAACTGGGATGGAACTCGATGCTCTCGGTGCGCCGGCCGATGCCGTCCCAGGCGTCCAGGCGGGGATGGTTGTGCGGCCGGTCGTTGACGGTCGCGGCTGGGTCGATTACCGTCGCGACCGCGTGGCCGAACGCGGCCAGCTCAGCCTCGTAGGCCGCGCAGCCGGG
>JANWYQ010000138.1 GCA_025055015.1 Caldilineales bacterium | reverse complement strand
TGGGGCGCTGAATCTTATCCAACTTGGTTCGGTTGCGCAAATAGAAGTGTGCTAGAATAGGCCTCTCCAGGGACCCGGCGGCCACGCTGGACCGCTGTCCCCAGGGCCTCGGCCGGCCACGCAGGCCGGCCGGGCAGGCCTCCACGCTGTTTCTCTCTCGGAGCGTCTATGACCCAATCCCCTCTTCCCGTGCGCATCCTCGGCATCCCCATGGACCTGGGCCAACAGCGCCGCGGGGTGGACATGGGCCCCAGCGCCGTGCGCTACGCCGGCCTCTTCGAGCGGCTGCAACGGCTGGGCTATCAGGTGGAGGACGCCGGCAACGTCCCTGTGCCCGGCCGCGACGAGCGTCGCGTGCAGGAGCACGCATGGACCGAGCTGCGCTGCGGCGGCCTGCGCCACCTGCCGGAGGTGGTGGCGGCCTGCGAGGCCATCTACGCTGTGGCCAAGGAGTGCGCGCCCACGCCGGAGATCCCCATCTTCCTGGGCGGCGACCACTCCATCGCCATCGGGACGGTGGCCGGCACCGCCACCGCCGGCCCCCTGGGCCTGATCTGGATTGACGCCCACGGCGACTTCAACACGCCGGAGACCTCTCCCTCCGGCAACATCCACGGCATGCCGGTGGCCACGCTCCTGGGCCTGGGCTGCGAGGCCCTGGTGAACCTGGGCCATCCCGGCCCCAAGCTGAAGCCGCAGGAGGTGGCCATGATCGGCGTGCGCGACCTGGACCCCGAGGAGCGGGAGCACCTGGCGGTCAGCGGGGTTCACGTCTACACCATGCGCGACATAGACGAGCTGGGCATGGCCACGGTGGCCCGCCGCGCGCTCAGCCACCTCAACCACCTGTCGCGGCTGCACGTCAGCCTGGACATGGACGCACTGGACCCCTCCGTGGCCCCCGGCGTCGGCACCCCGGTGCCCGGCGGCCTCACCTACCGCGAGGCGCACCTGCTGATGGAGATCCTGGCCGAGTCGCGGCGGGTGGCCAGCATTGACGTGGTGGAGATCAACCCCATTCTGGACGATCGGAACCGGACGGCCGAGGTGGCCGTCAAGCTGGTGGCCTCGCTGCTGGGCCAGCGCATCCTCTGAACCGCCGGCCGGCGGGCCTCCGCCTGCAAACAGGAAGCTTGCGCTCCGGCTGAACGCCCATGAACCTCGCCAAGGCTTGCGCAAAGCCCTTGCTTCTGCTGCTCCTGGTTGGAGCGGCGCTGTTGGCTGCCGGCTGCACCGCCACCGGCGCAGCAACCCCGGCGGCCCAGGCCGAGCTACCCGTCCCCACCCCGACGGCCACGCCCACGGCCACGGCCACCCCTACCCTCTCGCCCACCGACACGGCCACCCCCACGTCCTCGCCCACGGCGACCCCGACCGCCACGCCCACCGCCACCCCGTCCCCCACGCCCACCGCCACGCCCACGCCCGACCCCTACGCAGCCTTCACCGTGGACAGCCTGGCCGCGCGCACCTATGGCGGCGAGGGCGAGCTGCAGATCGAGCAGGTCCTCGGCGTCACTGCGGCCTTCACCCGCACGTTGATCACCTATCCGAGCGACGGCCTGACCATCTACGGCTTCATGAACACGCCGAAGGCGCCGGGGCCGCTGCCAGTGGTGCTGGTGCTGCACGGCTACGTGGACCCAGCGCGCTACAACACCCTCACCTACACCACCCGCTACGCCGACGCGCTGGCCCGGGCCGGCTACCTGGTGATCCACCCCAACTTCCGCAACTGGCCGCCGTCCGACAGCGGGCCGGAGAACTTCCGCGTGGGCCAGGCGGTGGACGTGCTCCACCTGATAGCCCTGGTCCAGGAGCAGGGCGGCCGGCCGGGCCCCCTGGCCAAGGCCAATCCGGCTCGCATCGGGCTGTGGGGGCACAGCATGGGCGGCGGCATCGCGCTGCGGGTGCTCACCGTTAGCGACGACGTGGACGCAGCGGTGCTTTACGGCAGCATGAGCGGCGACGAGGCCCTCAACCATCGCCGCATCCTCTTCTTCACCAACGGCGCGCGCGGGCTGTGGGCCGAGGGCGAGGAGCCTCCCGCCGAGGCCCTGCAGCGCATCTCCCCCATCAACTACCTGGAGCGCATCGCCGCCGCCGTGAGCATCCACCACGGTGCCCTGGACGAGCAGGTGCCCCTGGCCTGGTCCGAGGACCTGTGCCGCCGGCTGGAGGACCTGGGCAAGGCGGTGGAGTGCTTCGTCTACCCCGACCAGCCCCACACCTTCGTCGGCGAGGGGGATCAGCTGTTCATGCAGCGGGTACGGGCCTTCTTCGACCGCACCCTCAAGTGAGGCCCGGCCGGACCATGGTCACCAGCCGCACCCCGGCCCGGTGGAGATGGCGGAAGCCGCCCCCCTCCCGCAGCGCCCGCAGCACCGCGTCCACGTCCTCCACCACCGAGCCGCCCACCACGTCCACCCCATAGTCGAACAGAACCGGGGAGAGCGGCGTCGAGGGCCCCAGCACCACTACCAGGGCGTCCGGCCGGCGCAGCGCCATCAGCGCGTCGAAGGTGTCGTTGATCAGGGTGGTGCCGGTCATGGCCAACACGTCGGCTTGGGGCACCACCTCGGCAGCTGCCTCGGCCGGCAGGTCCCCAGGCCGCGGCTCCAGCTCCAACACCCACAGCGTCCCCACCTCCCTGCGCAGTGCGTCCACGAAGGGGAAGTGCCCCACCAGCGCCACCCTCCGACTGGCGCCGTGGCGGGCGATCACCGCAGCCGCGTTGTCGTTGGTCCAGGTGGCCGGGTCCTGGGGCAACAGCGCATTGATGGCCGCCATGCCGATGGCCCTCTCCAGCAGGTGCTCCCGCCCCCGCAGGGCCAGCCTGGCGAGCTCGCGGCCGCTGCGGCCGATCCACCGCCCGGCCTCCTCGGCTGCCGCAAGTGAAGGTCGGTCCCGGTCGCCGCGCAGGGTCGAGGCCAGCCCACACCGGCAGCCCCTCTCTGTCTGGACCACCACGCCGGTCCAATGCTGGCCGACGGCCAAGTCCTCCACGCGGCCCTCGGCCAAGGTTGCGATGAGGTCAGCCATCAGCGCGTCTCGCATGGCCAGACCTAAACCCCCCGCGCCTGAAGACGGCGGATGCGCTCGATCAGCTCTTGGCGGGCTAGCGGATCCACGAAGCGGCTGCGCAGGGAGGCCAGACACTCTTGGACCTCCTGCGTCCTTGACAGGGCCCAGCGTTCCCCTTGCTCCACCAGAAAGCCGGCCCGCTGCAGCGCCTCGAGCACCTGCCTACAGGCAATGGTGTCGCCGAGGCAGAGCCGCTCAGCCAGGTCGGCGGCCGTCGGCCGCTGGGACGGGTGGTCGCAGAACCACATCAGCAAGTAGAGCTTCGTCCAGCTGTCCACAGTGTCGCAGAGGGCGCAGCTTCTGCGTACCTCGTCCAGCGCCGAGTTGGAAGAAGCCGGTGAGAGCATGGGGCGCCTGCCTCTCTAGACGGAGATGTTTGTGCGAGAAAGTACGATGTTTGTGTTCATTCTATCACAAACTTGGTCGCTAGTCAATGGTCTGCGAGACCTTTGGCCATCGTCGCGAACCAGAGTGTCCACCAACACCAGCGGAAAAAAACGGCAGCTAGCCGGCTGCGAAGCTAGCTGCCGTGTACGCTGGTCGAGAAATCTCATCTCGATCAGTAGAAGATAGACAGATAGGGCAGGCCGATGATCAGCAGCACGGCCAGGAAGATGACACCGAAGATCAGGCCCAGCAACCAGAAGTCGCGGCGGGCGATGAAGCCGCTGCCGAAGTACACCGGGCTAGGGCCGGTGGCATAGGGCGTGATGATGCCCATGATGCCCAGGGTGTAGCACAGCAACAAGGCCAGCAGCGTGACAGGCATCCCCGGCACGGCGGCGCCCACCGCCAGAACCACCGGCAGCACTGCTGTGGTCTGGGCCGTGATGCTGGCGAAGAAGTAGTGGATGAAGAAGAACAGCACCGCCAGCGCCACCATCACCACCGTCACGGGCAGGCCCTCCAAAGCGCCGGCCGCCTGGTTGGACAGCCAGGGGATGAAGCCGACCTTGTTCAGCCCGCCGGCCAAGGTCACCAGGGTGGCAAACCACACCAACACGTTCCAGGCTGCTTTGTTGCCCAGCACGTCGTTCCACTTCACCACGCCGAACAGCAGCATGAGACAGATGACGGCCAGGGCCACCATGGTGGCGTCAATGAAGCTGCGGCCCAAGATCCACAAGAGCAGGGCCAGCAACGCCAGCGCCGCCATGACGATCTCCTGTCGGCTCAACTTGCCCATCTTGGCCAGCTCCTGCCGCGCCCACTCCGGCACCTCGGTGCTGCCCTTGATCTCCGGCGGATAGAGCTTGTACACCAGCCACGGCAGGGCCAGCAACAGGATCACACCCACCGGCAGGAAGCCGGTGAACCACTGTATCCACGTGATCTGCATGTTCACCGTCTTGTTCACCAGCTCCACGGCCAGCAAGTTAGGCGCCAGGCCGGTAAGGAACATGGAGCTGGTGACGCAGGTGGCCGCCAGCGCTGTCCACATGATGTAGGAGCCGATCTTGCGCGCAGTTTCGCCCGGCTCCGAGCCGTACAGGCCGGGGATGTTGCGTATCACCGGAAAGATGGTGCCGCCGCTGCGCGCCGTGTTGGAGGGGGTGAAAGGCGCCAGCACAAGGTCGGACAGCGTCACTGCGTAGCCCAGGCCTAGGGTACGCTTGCCCAGCCGCTGCACCAGAAACAGGGCGACCCGGCGACCGAGGCCAGTCTTCTCGTAGCCCATGGCGAACATGAACGCCGCGAAGATCAGCCAGACGGTGGTGTTGGAGAAGCCGCCGAGCACCCACTTGATGGCCTCGCCCGGCAGGTCGAACTTCGGATCTGCGCGCTGCTCCGGCGAAAAGGCCAGGCCCAGCACACCGATCAACACCACGCCGATCAGGCCGATGGCGGCCGCCGGCAGCGGCTCCAGCACCAGGCCCACGATCACGCCTAGGAAGATGGCGAAGTAGTACCACGCATAGGGTGCCAGCCCTTCGGGGGCGGGGATCAGCGCCACCACCACCGCAACCAGGACCGGAAGGATCGCTTTCCAGGGGATGGATTTCATTTTTCTCTCCTTTCGTAGCTGAGGTGTCGTCGAGGACAGCGATGTCAAAGGGACCCAGCCGAGAGAGTGACCAGAAGCGCCACGTTGCTTCTCGGCCGGGCTGCGCAGCACCAGCAGGTGCAGCCTGTGAACTACTGGTGCATTTTATCACAATCTGGCACTGCGATTATACAACATTTGTGGCAAAAAGCGCAAATTTGCTGTCCGGCCGTCGGACCATTCCTCTGGCTGGCCACCGTGCGTCTCCCCCGTCAGGTCACCTACAGACTACGCTTTCCACCGCCGCTAAACTGGTGTATACTGGTTGCACCAGGCCAGGGCGATCCTCTGGCCTCAAGCTGGCTGTTCGCAACGTTCGAACCCAAGGAAAACCGCCGATGACCTCTCAAACTCCTGCCGTTTCGGCAGCAGCTGCTTCTTCCCCAGCCCCCGCGCGCGAGGTAGCCACCCTGGGCGGCGGCTGCTTCTGGTGCCTGGAGGCGGTCTTCGACCAGCTCCAGGGCGTGGAACACGTGGAGTCGGGCTACTCCGGCGGCTGGGTACCCAACCCCACCTACAAGCAGGTGTGCACCGGCAACACCGGCCACGCCGAGGTCGTGCAGATCACCTTCGACCCGCAGCAGATCTCCTATCGGGAGCTGCTGGAGGTGTTCTTTGCCATCCACGACCCCACCACCCTCAACCGCCAGGGCGCCGATGTGGGCACCCAGTATCGCTCGGTGATCTTCTACCACACCCCGGAGCAGAAGGCCATCGCCGAGGAGACCATCCGCGAGCTGAACGCCGCCCGCATCTGGCCCAACCCTATCGTCACCCAAGTCGTGCCCTTCGAGGCCTTCTACATGGCGGAGGACTACCACCAGGAGTACTTCGTCAACAACCCATACCAGCCCTACTGCCAGGTGGTAATCGCCCCCAAGGTGAGCAAGTTCCGCCAGAAGTTCGCTCACCGGCTCAAGGCGTAAGACCCCTCGTCCCGGAAGGCATTCGCATCCCATGAACATCCATTCCGTGCTCCCCGAGCTGGAGGAGCGTTTCCTGCGCTACGTGCAGATTGACACCCAGAGCGACGAGTTCTCCACTACCACTCCCAGCACGGCCAAGCAGTGGGACCTGCTCCGTCTGCTGGCCGACGAGCTGCGCGGGCTGGGCGTGGCCGACGTGCGGGTCACCGACTACGGCACGGTGCTGGGCACCATTCCCGCCACGCTGCCGGCCCAGGATCTGCCCACCGTGGCCTTCCTGGCCCACGTGGACACCGCGCCCGCCTTCCCCGGCGCCGGCGTCAAGCCCATCGTGCATCGCAGCTATGACGGCCGGCCCATCGTCCTGCCCGACGACCCGAGCCAGGTGCTCTCGCCGGCGGTCAGCCCGCCCCTCGCCAAGAAGATCGGCGAGGACATCGTCACCGCCAGCGGCGCTACCCTGCTGGGCGCCGACGACAAGGCCGGCGTGGCCATCGTCATGACCTTGGCCGCCGAGCTGCTGCGTCACCCCGAGCTGCCCCACGGGCCGGTGCGGGTGGCCTTCACCCCCGACGAGGAGATCGGCCGCGGGGTGCACCCCGACCTGCCAGCCGACCTGGCCGCCGACGTGGCCTACACCCTGGACGGCGGCGACACGGGCGCCATCACCTACGAGACCTTCTCGGCCGACAAGGCCGTAGTGACCATCACCGGCGTGTCCGCCCATCCCGGCACGGCCAAGGGCAAGATGGTGAACGCGCTCAGCCTGGCGGCGCGGCTGCTGGAGACGTTGCCCACCCACACCCGCACCCCGGAGACCACCGAGGGCCGCGAGGGCTTCCTGCACTGCTACCAGATCGAGGGCAACGTCGCCCAGGCGCAGCTGTACTTCCTGCTGCGCGACTTCGAGCTGGAGGGGCTGCAGAGCCACGCGGACCTGCTGCGCCAGGCGTGCGCGGTGGTGGCGGCCGACGCGCCGGCCGCGCGCATCGAGTGCACCATCACGTCGCAGTACCGCAACATGCGCTACTGGCTGGTCAACGACATGCGGCCGGTGGAGCTGGCCCAGCAGGCCTGCCGCCTGGTCGGCATCGAGCCCTTCGACGACCCCGTGCGCGGAGGCACCGACGGCTCGCGCCTCACCGAGCTGGGCGTGCCCACCCCCAACATCTTCACCGGCATGCACGAGGTCCACGGCCCCCTGGAGTGGGTCAGCCTTCACGACATGGCCCGCGCCACGGCCGTGTGCCTGCACCTGGCCCAGCTCTGGGGCCAGGCGCCGCGGCGCCGCGCGTAGCTCTTGACGGCCAGGCTCTGCGGTGGTTGCTTCCCTAACTCTCAGCTTCTTGCAGCCCAACGGCGACCGGTGGGAGGCGGAGGTGGACCGGGTACGGCGCCTGCTGGGTGCGCCCCACAACCCGACCCTCCTGCCCCCCCACTTCGTCAAGGCCACCTTGCCTCGCATCGGCGGCCACGTGGTGGTCGCGCAGCGGGGCAGCCGCATCCTTGGCGTTGGCTTCCTGCTCCCGCGGCGTGTGGAGGCCGGCCGACGCATCTACACCCTGCGCTACCATCGCCTGGGATCGCTCGGCGAGGCCAGCCCCTCGGAGCTTGTCGCCCAGGTCGAGCAGCTGCTGGCCGGCGACCGCGCCGAGTTCTACGATCCTACGGAGCCGCAGACCTATCGCGCCGAGCTCCTGGCGGGCCACCGGGCCGACGACCTCTACCTGGCTCGTCCCGGCGAGGCCGACGCGCGCGCTATTCGCGCCCTCCAGGCCGCAGTGTGGCAGGGCGAGCCGGACACCCTCTACCCGGTGGACATCCACTCCGTCGGCTTTGGCTCGGTGCAGTCCCTGGTGGCGCACAGCGGCGACCGGATGTTGGGCTTCCTCTTCGGCTTCTACGCCTTCAGCGGCTGGCCCTTGCCGTCGGCGTTGTGGGTGCAGTCGCCGGGCTTTCGCCTAGAGTCGCAGGTCCTGGCCGTTTCGCCCGATGCCCGGCACCACGGCGTCGCCACGGCGCTGAAGCTGGGCCAAGCGCAGCTGGCCCGCCAGCTCGGCATCGACGTGGTGCACTGGACCTTCGATCCCCTGCAGTTTGCCAACGCCGCGCTGAACGTGGGCCGGCTGCGGGCAGTAGCGGCCGTCCACCTGCCCGGCTACTATCCCTTCGTCAACGTCCTCAATCGGGTGACCGCCTCGCGGCTGGGCGTTACCTGGACCATCGCCAGCCGTCGCGTGGCGCCGGCCCTGCGCGCCGACGCCAAGGCCCACGTGCTGGACTTGCGCGACGACCCCTCGGTAGTGCGGGTGAACGACGGGCCTGAGGCGCGGCGGCTGGACGCCGACGCGGACGCCATCGCCGTGGAGATCCCGCCCCGCTGGACGGAGCTGCAGGCCGAGGCGCCTGGCCTGGCCCTGCGCTGGCGCGAGGCCACCGACCGCCTCTTCGCCCGCTATCTGGGCTGGACCGCCGACCGCTACGTCCTCACCGACGTGGGTGTGGACGGCGAGCGTCGCTACCTGGTCGCCCGCCGAGCGGACGACGCCCTGTTAGCCCAGCTTGCCTCGACGGACGGGGTGGACGCAGCATGACCTCTGTGGTGGACGCCCTCCCTGATGCGCTGGGCCTGGCGGGCGTAGTCTGCATCCTGCTGGTCTACTTCCTGACCCAAAGCGGCCGCCTGGCGCCTGAGCAGCTGGCCTACTCCCTCGGCAACCTGCTGGGCTCGTCGCTGATCCTGTTCTCCCTCTTCTTCGACTGGAACTTGGCCTCGGTGGTGGTCGAGGCCGCTTGGGTGGCCATCAGCTTGTACGGCGTGGCCCGCTACCTGCGCAGGCGCCGCCGGCGCTGACACCGCCCCCCGCCCAGCGCTCTCCAGGGCATCCCGCCCCGCTCCGGCGACCGATGGGCGTCTCGACACAAAGTGGGTGTTGTCTCCCCGCATGCCATGAACACATCTGATCTTCCCCCCTCAGCCGATGCAGTAATCGTCGGCGGCGGCATCGCCGGCACGGCGGCGGCCTTCTTCCTGAGCCGCGCCGGCTTGCGGCCGGTCATCGTTGAGCGCTTGCCCGCCCTGGCCAGCCTCACCACCGCCCGGTCCATGGAGGCGATGCGCGCCCAGTGGATGGAGCCGGAGAATGTGGCCATGATGCGGGAGAGCATCGAGTTCTACGAGCGCTTTGCCGAGCGGGTGGGCCTGCCCGACTGCGACCTGGGCGTGCACCAGCCAGGCTACCTGTTCCTCACGGCGCGGCCCGACGGCATGGAGGCGCTGGGCCGGCGGGTGGCGCTGCAGCACGGCCTTGGCCTGACCGACGTGGAGCTCCTGGACGGCCGCGAGGTGCGGCGGCGCTTTCCCTACGTGAGCGACGCGGTGACCGCCGCCACCTACCGCCAGCGCGACGGCTGGCTGGCGGCCCATGAGGCAGCCCTAGGCTTCGCGCGCGCGTCGGGCGCCAGGGTGGTCACCCGCGCCGAGGCGACCGGCTTTCGGCTGGCGGGCGGCCGTGTCGTCGGCGTGGAGACGACGCGCGGGCCCATCGCCGCCGACGTCGTGGTGATTGCGGCGGGGCCGTACAGCGGCCGCGTGGCTGCGCTGCTGGGCGTGGACCTGCCCCTGCGCAACGTGCGGCGCCACCGGGTGACCATCGGCGAGCATCCTCTGATCCCCCAGACCGCGCCCATGGTGATTGACCAGGATACCGGCGCGCATTGGCGGCCGGAGCGGCCGGGCGCGGCCCTGGCCTGGGCCCAGCCCCACGAGCCGCCCGGCGAGCCGACGGACGACGTGCGCGCCAACCCCGCCTTCGTGCACGAGGTGATGGAGGCCGTGTCCCGCCTGTGCCCCTTCTGGGAGCAGGTGGCGGAGACCCTCAAGGTCGGCCAGGTGTACCTCACGGCGGGCCAGTACACGGAGACCCCTGACGACAAGCCCATCATCGGCCCGCACCCCGACATCCCCGGGCTGTACTTCAACTGCGGCTACGGCGGCCACGGCATCATGGCCGCGCCGGGGGGCGGCCGCCTCCTGGCCGACCTGGTGACCGGCGCGGTGGACGACCGGGACAACCCCTTCTCCTTCCGCCGCCTGGCCCGGCTCGACCTACAGCCCCCGACGCCCCACCGGCTGCTCTAGCTGCTCACCGCGCATCACGGAAAATACGTCGTCACCACCCGCTGCCCTTGCTCGGTGGCCTGGGTCCATCCCAGCCGACGCAGGCCTGCCTCCACCGCCTGAGGCACCGTAGCAAACCGCTCGGCGCGGCCGATCAGGGGCTGGGCCACGTCCAGATGGCTCACTGCGTCCAGGGGCGGCCGCGCCAGCACCACCGTGCACTGGGCCGAGGTGTTGGCCACAGCTGCGTGCTCCACCGCCGCAAGGTCGTGCCCGCTGAGCGTGTCCGCGCCGGCCAGGTCTAGCACCACCCAGCGGGGGGCCTGGCTGCGGATCAGCGCGCGGAGCTCGGCCTGCAGCGCCTCCTCGCCGATGGCCGCCACCGTGGGCAGCAGCGGCGCCACCAACACCCCGCGCACCACCGCCAGAGGCTCTCCCAGCAGGCCGCCGGGCTGCTGGTCTGCGCCGAACGCGTGGCCGACCAGCCAGCTCACGCCCAGCAGGCTGACGGCCAGGCCGGCGCCCAGCGCCACCACGTGCCATGGGGCCAGCGTCAGCGGCTGCCCTTCGCGCCACAGGAGCCCGACCGCCAGAGCCAGCGCCAGGGCCGCTAGGCCTGCCGCCTGCCAGGCCTGCCGCGGACGGCCGAGGACGTAGCCGGCCGCCGGCGGGATGAGGGGGATCAGCGTCCACAGGGCCAGGCCCAGCGCACCCAGCGCCAGCGGCGCCAGGCTGAGGAGCAGGGCCGAGGCCGTCAGGGTGACCAGGGTGGCCAGGGCCGGCCAGCGCACTACCGCGCGGCCGTAGGCCAGCAGGCTCAGGGCGTCCAGGGCCACGGCGGCCAGCGCGGGCTGGGGCCCCTGGGTCAGCACCAACAGTGCGGCCAGCCCGGCGTCGAGAACTAGTTTGCCGCGGACCAACACCGCAGCCCGCTGGCCGATGGCGGTACGAGATAAGCTCATAGAACCCTCGTCAGGAACACGTAGCAGAGGCGATTGACAAACGGACAAGCTCAGTGTACCATAAAGCCGACGTTGTGCTAAAATGCACGTGTCGCTGCTGCGCAGGGGCGGCCGTTCCGACCGTCAAGGCTGGACCGGCCTGATCCGCCTCGACCACACCCATGTCGCTCCCGCCCGTTCCTCCTCCCGGCTCGCCGTCCGATGGCTACCCCCGGCCGTCGGTGACGGTGGACATCGTCCTCTTCACCCGGCGCAACGGGCAGCCTCACGTGCTGTTGATCCGCCGTCGGCGGCCGCCCTTTGCCGACCACTGGGCCCTGCCGGGCGGCTTCATCGAGATGGACGAGACCCTGGAGCAGTCGGCCGGCCGCGAGCTGTGGGAGGAGACCGGCCTGCGGGATGTGCCCCTGGAACAGCTCTACACCTTCGGCGACCCCGGCCGTGACCCGCGCGGTCGGGTGATCAGCGTGGCCTACGTGGCCGAGATCCCGTCGGAGCAGGCGGCCGGCGTGGCCGCGGGCGACGACGCCGCCGACGCAGCCTGGTGGCCGCTGGCGGCACTGCCGCCCCTGGCCTTCGACCACGCTCGCATCTTGGAGCGCGCTGCGCGCTGGCTGCACGCAAGGCGCAGCGACAGCCCCCTCCCGTAGCGAACGGCTTCGGCCGAGGCCGGCTGCAGGATGGCTTTCGACGGCGGCCGGCGCCGAGGGTTCCATCGGCTATGAGCCAACGCCGGCTCTGAGGTTGCCCATGTCCGCTTCCTCTGCACCCCCCACCGAGGCCCTGGCCGCGCTGGCCGACGACCTGCGCCGCGCCGGCGTACAGGACGTCCGCTTCGACCGCACCCACCGCATCCTCTACAGCACCGACGCCAGCATCTACCAGATCGAGCCCCTGGGCGTGGTGATCCCCCGCAGCGAGGAGGAGGTGATCGCCACGGTGGAGGTGTGCGCCCGGCACGCGGCGCCCGTGCTGCCGCGCGGGGGCGGCACCAGCCTGGCGGGCCAGACGGTGGGCCAGGCCGTGGTGCTGGACTTCACCCGCCACCTGAACCGGGTGGTGGCCGTTGACCCGGAGGCGCGGCAAGCGCGCTGTCAGCCGGGCGTGGTGTTGGACCACCTGGCCGCCGCCGCCCGTCCCTTCGGCCTGATGTTGGGGCCCGACCCGGCCAGCGGCAACCGCGCCACGGTGGGCGGCACCGTGGGCAACAACGGCACCGGCGCCCACTCCATCCTCTACGGCATGGTCGCCGACAGCGTGCTGGCCGCCCGCTGCGTGCTGGCCGACGGCAGCGTGGTCACCTTCGATCCCGGCCTTTGGGACGTGGCAACCACCGCGCCGGACAGCCAAGGGGGCCGGCTGGTCGCAGCCCTGCGCCGCACCCTAGCCGAGCACGAGGCGGCCATCCGCCGCGACTTCCCTCGACACTGGCGCCGGGCCAGCGGCTACAACCTGGATCGCCTGCTCTCGCCGCCCGCGCGGCCCGGCCCCTTGCCCCCCGGCCTGCCCACGCCGCGCGGACCCAACCCTGCCCACCTGATCGCCGGCTCTGAGGGCACCTTGGCCGTGATGACTGAAGTCACCCTGCAGCTGGTCCCGCGGCCCACGGCCACCGCTCTGGCCATTGTCCACTTCGACGACTTGGTGGCGGCTGCCGAGGCCACGGTGCCCATCCTGGCCCTCCAGCCGTCGGCCGTGGAGCTCATGGACCGCTGGCTGATGGACCTGTGCCGACAGCACCCGGAGTACGGCCGCCGGCTGACCTTCGTGGAGGGGAACCCGGCCTGCGTGCTGGCCGTGGAGTTCTACGGGGAGAACGAGGCCGAGGGCCGGGCGCGGCTGGAGGCGCTGCGGGCCCACCTAGCCGTCCACGGCCACCGGGGGGCCATCGTGCCCCTGCTGGACCCCGCTGCGCAGGCCAACGCCTGGTCGGTGCGCAAGGCGGGGCTCAGCCTGCTGCTCAGCCGCCGCGGGGACGTCAAGCCGGCCGGGTTCATGGAGGACGTGGCGGTGCCGCCGGAGCACCTGCCCGACTACGTGCGCGGGGTGCAGCGCATGTTCGCCGAGTTCGGCAAGGAGGCCGCCTTCTACGCCCACGCCAGCGCCGGCTGCCTGCACATCCGGCCCATGCTCAACCTGAAGACCGCGGCCGACGTGGCGGTGATGGACGCCATGCAGGACCGGCTGCTGGACCTGATCCGGCCCCTGGGCGGCGTGCTCAGCGGCGAACACGGCGACGGCCTGAAGCTCACCCACCTGAACCGGGACCTGTTCGGCGAGGCGGTGACCCGGGCCTTCGCCGAGGTGAAGCTGGCTTTCGACCCCCGCAACCTGCTCAACCCCGGCAAGAAGGTGCCGGCGGAGGTGCTCGAGGCGGTGCGGCAGCAGCAGCCGGCCCCGGCGGCTGCGCACCACGTCACCGACCCAGCCACCCTGCGCTACGGCCCCAGCTACCACACCATCGAGCTGCGCCCCTTCTTCGACTGGACGGCGGACGGCGGCTTTGCGCGGGCGGTGGAGATGTGCAACGGCTCCGGCGACTGCCGCAAGCTCAGCGGCGTGATGTGCCCCTCGTTTCAGGCTACCCGCGAGGAGGAGCACAGCACGCGCGGCCGGGCCAACCTGCTGCGCGCAGCCCTCTCCGGCCAGCTGGACGGCGACGCCTGGGGCAGCGAGGCGGTGTACGAGGCCCTGGACCTGTGCCTGGGGTGCAAGGCCTGCAAGGCGGAGTGCCCCTCGGCCGTGGACATGGCCAAGATCAAGGCCGAGTTCCTGGCGCAGCGCTACGCCCAGCGGGGCACGCCGCTGGCCGCCCGCCTCTTCGGCCACATCCACGACGTCAACCGGCTGGCCGCGCCGGTTGCGCCCCTGGCCAACGCTGTGCTGGCCACGCGCTGGGCGCGCGGGCTGCTGGGTCGGCTGGTGGGCTTGCACCCCGACCGGCGCCTGCCGCGGCTGGCGTCGCCCACCTTCACCGCTTGGTTCGCCCGACGCCGGCGCAGCCAGGGCCGCCAGTCCATCGGCGCTGAGCCTGCGGGCGAGACGGTGGCCCTGTTCCCCGACACCTTCGTCACCTACAACCATCCGCAGATCGGGATCGCAGCGGTGCGGGTGCTGGAGGCCGGCGGCTACCGGGTGAGCCTGGCCCCGCGCGTCTGCTGCGGCCGGCCCATGCTGAGCCAGGGGCTGGTGGAGGCCGCGCGGCGGCAGGCGGCGCGCAACGTGGCGCTGCTCCACCCCCTGGCCGCGCAGGGGGTACCCATCCTGGTGTGCGAGCCGAGCTGCGCCACCGCGTTCCACGAGGAGTACCTCGACCTGTTGCCCGGCGACCCGCGGGTGGCCGCGGTGGCCCGGCAGGTCTTCCTGGTTGACGACTGGCTGGCCGGGCAGATGGCGGCCGGGCGGCGCTGGCCCCTGCGGCCGCTGTCCCAGCCCGTGCTCTTCCACGGCCACTGCCACCAGAAGGCGTCCGGCGGCACGGCGGGCTCCCTGGCGGTGCTGGCGGCGGCCACTGCGGGCCCGGTGCGCCAGGTGGATGCCGGCTGCTGTGGCATGGCCGGCGCGTTTGGCTACACGCGGGACCACTACGCTGTGTCAGCGGCTATCGCGCGGGATCGGTTGGTTCCTGCCATCGCAGCGGCGCCCGACGCATTGGTGTGCGCGGACGGCGCCAGCTGCCGCCAGCAGATCGAGCATTTCGCGGGCCGGCCCGCGCTGCACGTGGTCGAGGTGTTGGCCATGGCGTTGTCGCAGCCATGAGCGCGCCGGCCTGGCCGCTCCGTTCGCCCCCCCAGGTGCGAACGGAGCGGCGGTGGGTGTGCCGGTGTGCTCCTGGTTGCTGCCTGTTCACTGCCTCCCAAGCGTTGCCGCTTGTGCGCCAGGTGTGGTAGAATGCCGTCGGAAAGCCTCGACCTGTGTCGGCTCACGCCCTGCCTGCGGCCGATGTCCCACGGCTTTTGGGAGCACAGCTCGCTCGATGCGGAGGTCCTGTGAAAGCCATCATCTTCCGCCAGCACGGCACGCTGGATAACTTGGAGTACGTGGAGGATATGCCGGTCCCGGAGCACGGGCCGGACGAGGTGCTGGTCCGCGTGTCCTACGCGGCTCTCAACCGTCTGGACCAGTTCGTGGTGCGGGGTTGGAAGGGGCTCAACCTAGAGCTCCCCCACATCCCCGGCGCGGACTTCAGCGGCGAGATCGCCGCCGTGGGGGACCAGGTGACCGGCTGGCGCGTGGGCCAGCGGGTCACCGCCAACCCGACCCTGTGGTGCGGCCGGTGCAGCTTTTGCTGGCGCGGGGAGCACAGCATGTGCGACACCATGCGCCTGCTGGGGGAACACGTGCGCGGCACCTTCGCCGAGTTCGTCAAGATCCCGGCGCGCAATTTGATCGCCGTGCCCGACGGCTTCTCCATGCAGCAGGCGGCGGCAGCGCCCACCGTGGCCGTCACCACCTGGCGCATGTTGGTCACCAAGGGCCAGGTGCGGCCGGGCGAGGTGGTGTTGGTGGTGGGCGCGGGCGGCGGCGTCAACAGCTTCACCATCTCCCTGGCCCGGCTGCTGGGCTGCACGGTCTGGGTGGTGGCGGGCGGTGCAGACAAGGCCCAGCAGGCCCTGGCGCTGGGCGCAGACTGGGCGGTGGACCGGGAGGCCGAGCCCGACTGGTCGCGCGCCGTCTACCTGCACAGCGGCAAGCAGGGGGTGGACGTGGTGGTGGACAACGTGGGTGCAGCCACCTGGGAGGCCAGCCTGCGCACCCTGAAGCGGGGCGGCCGCCTCCTCACCGTGGGCGGCACCACCGGCTACGCCGCCTCCACCCCCGTCAACATCGTCTTCGGCCGCCAGGTCAGCATCATCGGCAGCACCATGGGCAGCCAGCCTGACTTCGAGGCCGTCATGCGGCTGATCTTCGCCGGCAAGCTCAGCGTGGCCATTGACCGGGTGTATCCCCTGGCCGAGGCGCGACAGGCCGAGGAGCGCATGAAGGAAGGGGAGCACTTCGGTAAGATCCTGCTGGAAGTGGCATGACTGCGATCAACGCCTACGTCGCCGGACTGCGCCACAGCATCCGCCCGGTGCCCATCCCCCGGGACGACCGCTTGTGGGAGGTGGACGCCCTGCGCGGGGTGGCCATCCTGATGATGGTGGTGTACCACCTGATGTGGGACCTGGCCAGCCTGGGCGGCTACCCCATCGCCGTGCGCAGCGGCTTCTGGCACCTCTGGCAGATGACCACTGCCAGCCTGTTCACCGGCCTGGTGGGGCTCTCCCTCACCCTGAGCTACCACCGCGAGCGCCGCAGCCGGCCAGTCGGCAGCCTGTGGCCCAAGTATCTGTTGCGCGGGCTGACCATCTTCACCTGGGGCGTGGTGATCAGCGTGGTCACCTTCGCCGCGCTGGGCGCGGACTACTACGTGCGCTTCGGCATCCTGCACCTGATCGGCGCGTCCATCGCCCTGGCCTATCCGTTCCTGCGCTGGCGCTGGGCCAACCTGGCCTTGGGCCTGGCCATCGTCTGGCTGGGCGGATGGGTCGCGTCCTTGGGGCTGGAGCAGCCGTGGCTGGAGTGGCTGGCGCCCACGCCGGGCAGCGGCGTGGACTACGCGCCCCTAATCCCCTGGTTCGGCCGGGTGTTGATCGGCGTGTTCCTGGGCAACTGGCTCTACGCCGGCGGCGTGCGAGGTTACCGGCTGCCGGACCTGGCCACCGTTGGCCCGGTGCGCTTTCTGCGCCTGTTGGGCCAGAACTCCTTGCTTATCTACCTGCTGCACCAGCCGGCCATGCTGGCCGTGCTGGTGCTCCTAGGCATCGTGCGGCTGTAAGACTATCAGAATGAGCACTGTGCGGACTTAGCACCGGGCGCCGTGGGCGTGACCGCCCCCGTACGTGGTTGTGCCTGCGCCGCGCGAGGTCCCCGTGCGCAGCCGTGTCCACTTGTTGTACCTGTGTCCATCCAATGCCATTCCAAAGAATCGGAGGTTCCTGTGGCTCAAGATCTTGTTGAACAACTGCGGAGCTTCAGACAGCGGGCGCTCCTCGGCGGTGGCGAGGAACGGATCGCTAAGCAGCACGCTGGCGGCAAGCTGACGGCGCGCGAGCGCCTGGATCTGCTGTTGGACCGGGGCAGCTTCCGCGAGCTGGACATGTTTGTCACCCACCGCATCCACGACTTCGGCCTAGAGAAGCAGCGCATCCTGGGCGACGGCGTGGTCACCGGCTACGGCACCATCAACGGTCGCCTGGTCTACGTGTTTGCCCAGGACTTCACCGTGTTCGGCGGCACCCTCTCTGAGGCCCATGCGGAGAAGATCTGCAAGATCATGGACCTGGCCATGAAGAACGGCGCGCCCATCATCGGCCTCAACGACAGCGGCGGCGCGCGCATCCAGGAGGGTGTGGTCAGCCTGGGCGGCTACGCCGACGTCTTCCAGCGCAACACCATGGCCTCTGGCGTGATCCCCCAGATCAGCCTGATCATGGGGCCGTGCGCAGGCGGCGCAGTCTACTCGCCGGCCATCACCGACTTCATCATCATGGTCCAGAAGACCAGCTACATGTTCGTCACCGGGCCCGACGTGGTCAAGGCCGTGACCCACGAGGAGGTGACCTTCGAGGAGCTGGGCGGCGCGCTGACCCACGCCAGCAAGAGCGGGGTGGCCCACTTCATGGCCCAGGACGAGGAGGAGGCTATCTATATTGCCCAGCGCCTGCTCAGCTTCATCCCCCAGAACAACATGGAGGACCCGCCCTACGTCAAGCCCAAGGACGATCCCCTGCGAGAAGACGCCATACTGGACACCATCGTGCCCGACAACCCCAACAAGGCTTACAACATGAAGGACGTCATCTGCCATGTGGTGGACGACGGCGACTTTCTGGAGGTGCACGAGCACTGGGCCCAGAACCTGATCGTGGGCTTTGCGCGGCTGGGCGGCCACAGCGTGGGGATCGTGGCGCAGCAGCCGATGGTGTTGGCGGGCGTGCTGGACATTGACGCCAGCATCAAGGGCGCGCGCTTCGTGCGCTTCTGCGACTGCTTCAACATTCCCATTGTCACCTTCGTGGATGTGCCCGGCTTCATGCCCGGCACCGCGCAGGAGCACGGCGGCATCATCCGCAACGGCGCCAAGCTGCTCTATGCCTTCTGCGAGGCCACGGTGCCCAAGGTCACCGTCATCACCCGCAAGGCCTACGGCGGGGCCTACGTCGTGATGAGCAGCAAGCACATCCGCGGGGACATCAACCTGGCCTGGCCGACGGCGGAGATCGCGGTGATGGGGCCGGAGGGCGCCATCAACATCCTCTACCGCCGGGAGCTGGAGAAGGCCGAGGACCCCGCTGCCCTGCGCGCGGCGTTGGTGCAGGAGTACCGCGACAAGTTCGCCAACCCCTACGTGGCGGCCGCCCGCGGCTACATTGACGACGTCATCGAGCCTCACGAGACCCGGCCGCGGCTGATCAACGCGCTGGAGATGCTGCGCAACAAGCGCGACAGCAACCCGCCGAAGAAGCACGGGAACATCCCGCTGTGAGCGACGGGTGCGTCCATGCGGGTGACCTTTCAGCTGACCGACGCTCAGTACGAGGCCAACGACCGGGCCGGCATCGTGGTGGGCTTGCCCATCAGCGTGCAGCTGGATGCCGGCCTGCTGACCCTGGGCTGCGACGGGAGCGTCGGCTGGTTTGAGCGGGCCGCGCCGGGCCGCACGCTGCTCAAACAGGTCAGCTTGGAACGCCACGCCTTCAGCGGCCAGGTCACCCATGTGGAGACCTATCGCACCCCCGAGGGCGCCATCGCCCAGGCCCTGCTGGACTGCGGGCTGCCCCTGCGCCTGGACGCGCTGGACCCAGCGGCTGACCCGGAGCGGCCCGGCCCGCCCTTCGGCCTGAGGGCGGGCGATTGGCTGCTCGGCGTGGCGTCCTTGCAGGGGCTGTTGGCCCTGGAGCGGGGCGCGCTGCTTTGGCAGCCGGTGGAGGGCACCATCGTGGAGATCCAGCGGCTTTCCCTGTCTCCTTTCGACCCCATGTTCGGCGCGCTGCGTTGGCTGCCGGGCTTGCCCCCCGCCCGCTCCTTCGCGCCCGACCTGGTGTACGTGACCGTTGACGTGCAACGGGTAAGCAAGTGGTAACAAGGACAACAACGCTATGTTCAAGAAAGTGCTGATCGCCAACCGCGGGGAGATTGCCGTGCGTATCCTGCGCGCGTGCCAGGAGCGCGGGCTGCGCACTGTGGCCGTCTACTCCGACGCAGACCGCAACGCCCTGCACGTGCGCTATGCGGACGAAGCCTATCGCATCGGCCCGCCGCCAGCGCGGGAGAGCTACCTGCGCATAGACAAGATCATCGAGGTGGCCAAGCGCTGCGGCGCAGACGCTATTCATCCTGGCTACGGCTTCCTGTCCGAGAACGACGACTTCGCGCAGGCGTGTCAGGACGAGGGCATCACCTTCATCGGGCCGCCGCCTGAGGCGATGCGCCTGATGGGCGACAAGGTGACGGCGCGGCGCACCATGATCGCAGCCGGCGTGCCGGTGGTGCCCGGCTCCATGGCCGGCCTGCGGGACGACGAGATCCGCGCCGAGGCCGAGCGCATCGGCTACCCGGTGCTCATCAAGGCCTCGGCCGGCGGCGGCGGCAAGGGTATGCGCATCGTGCGCTCCCCCGACCAGCTGGAGAGCGCGCTCGGCGCAGCCCGCCGCGAGGCTCTGGCTGCCTTCGGCGACGACACCGTCTACTTGGAGAAGCTGATTGAGCGGCCTCGCCACATCGAGATCCAGGTCCTGGCCGACCGCCATGGCAACGTGATCCACTTGGGCGAGCGCGAGTGCTCCATCCAGCGCCGCCACCAGAAGCTGATCGAGGAGTCGCCCTCGGTGGCCGTGGACGAGGCCCTGCGGGCCCGCATGGGCGAGGTGGCGGTGCGCGCGGCCCAGGCCGTGGGCTACGTCAACGCCGGCACCTTGGAGTTCCTGCTGGATCAGCAGGGCAACTTCTACTTCCTGGAGATGAACACGCGGCTGCAGGTGGAGCATCCCGTCACCGAGATGGTGACTGGCGTGGACATCGTCAAGGAGATGCTGGCCATCGCCGCCGGCCGCCGTCTGCGCTGGAAGCAGGAGGACATCCGCCACAAGGGCTGGGCCATCGAGTGCCGCATCACCGCCGAGGACCCCATCAACAACTTCATGCCCTGCGGCGGCGTGATCACCACCCTGCAGGAGCCCACCGGCCCCGGCGTGCGGGTGGAGAGCGGCATCTATGAGGGGTTCGAGGTCAGCCTGTACTACGACCCCATGATCGCCAAGCTGATCGTGTGGGGCGAGAGCCGCGCCGAGGCCATCCTGCGCATGCGTCGCGCGCTCAACGAGTACCGCATCGGCGGCATCAAGACCTCCATCCCCTTCCACCAACAGATGATGAACAGCACCCAGTTCATGTGGGGTACCTTCGATACCAACTTCCTGGAGGACCGCTTCGCCGTGACCTACATCGAGCGACCGGAGATGGAGCTGGGCGCAGCCATCGCCGCCGCCTTGGTGACCCACGAGCGAGCCCAGGCTGCTGCCACCATGCACCAGGATGAGCAGCCGGTGGTCGGCTCCCCCTGGAAGCGTGGGCTGGGCTGGAAGCACGTCGGCAGGTTCTAGCGAGAGGTACGGACCGTGAAGTACATCGTCACCATCACCCCTACCGGCTCCCCCCTTGGCTCCGGCCGCACCTATGAGATCGAGATCGGCGACGACGGCCGCGTCAAGGTCGGGGACAAAGAGTATCAGACCGACATGCGCCACATCTCGGCGCTCTCCCTCTACTCGTTGTTGGTGGACCATCGTCCCTACGAGGTCCATGTGCAGGAGACCGACCGCAACAACTATCGCATCATGGTCTCCGGCCAGGGCTACGAGGGCTACGAGGTGCGGGTGCTGGACGAGCGCACCCATCGCCTGACCCAGGCGCGCGGGGGCGCAGCCAGCCTGGCGGCCGAGTCGGCCATCAAGGCGCCCATCCCCGGCCTGATCGTGCGGGTGAACGTCCAGGAGGGGGATGAGGTCCAGGCAGGGCAGAGCCTGGTGATCCTGGCCGCCATGAAGATGGAGAACGAGCTGCGCGCGCCTCGCAGCGGCGTCGTGGCAACGGTCAAGTGCAAGCCCGGCGAGTCGGTGAACCAGGGCGACGTCCTGGTGACCTTGCACTGAGGGCTGTCGCGCGGTGGTCGAAGGATAGCGTTGGCTGGACCGCTCGCCGTCCGTCCCCTCTATCTGGCGATTTTCCTGCTGTCGGCCGCGACCTTGGCGTGGGAGGTGGTCCTCTCGCGGGTGTTCGCGGTCACCCAGTTCTACCACTTCGCCTTCTTGGTGGTGAACCTGGCGCTGCTGGGCTTCGGCGCCGGGGGCACCTTCCTCAGCCTGCGCCCGCGTTGGACCGCCGACGACCAGCAGGCTGCGGCCTGGCGGCCTCGCCTGGAGGCCTTAGCCTTGGGCTTCGCCGCCGCCCTATTGGGAGGCTACCTGTTCGTCAACGCCCTGCCCTTTGACTCCTACGCCATCGCGTGGGATCGGCGGCAGGTGGCCCTGCTGGCGGCCTACTATCTGGCGCTGGCTGCGCCCTTCTTCTGCGTGGGCGTGGCCGTGGGCCTGGCGCTGGCCGTGAGCGGCCCCGCCTCGCACCGGGTTTACGCGGCCAACCTGTTGGGGTCGGCGGTGGGCGCGGCGGCTGCGCCGGCGCTGCTCAACGGGCTGGGCATCCCGGCGGTGCTCTTTCCTCTGGCTGCGGCAGGGGTGGCGGCGGCCGCCGTGGCTGCGCGGCGGCCCTCCCTCCTGCGTTTCTTGTTCTACGCGGCCGCGCTAGGCTCGCTGATGTGGGCGACCGCTGCGCCGCCGGCAGCGGCCCGCCTGCGCCTCTCTCCCTACAAGGGCCTTTCCCAAGCGTTGCTCTATCCCGGATCGGGGGTAGTGGCAGAGGACGACAGCGCCGTCAGCCGCGTCACGGTGATCGAAAGCGCGGGGGTCCGCTCCCTGCCCGGCCTGAGCTTCCAGTACCACGGGCCGCTGCCGCCTCAGTTCGGCCTGTTCACCGACGGCGACGACCTTAGCCCGGTGGTGGACACCCGCCGGCCGGTGGACTGGGCCTTCCTGGACTACCTGCCCGAGGCGCTGGCCTACCGCCTTCGGCCCGGCGCGGCTGCTCTGGTGCTCAACCCGCGCGGGGGGTTGGCCATCTGGCAGGCCCTGGAGGGAGGCGCGGCCGGCCGGCCTGTGGTCGCCGTGGAAGCGGATCCGGGGGTGCTCCGCCAGCTCGACCGCCTGTTGGGTGATCGCTCGCCCTACCGCCAGCCTCAGGTGGTCTCGGCCGTCGAGACGGCCCGCAGCTTCCTGGGCCGCGACCGCGGGCGCTACGGCGTGATCCACGTGGCCTTGGTGCAGCCCTACCGGCCGGTGACCTCCGGCGCCTTCAGCCTGAGCGAGACCTACGACCTGACGGTCGAGGCGATGCGAGCCTACTTCGACCACCTCGCGCCCGACGGCGTACTGGTGATTAGCCGCTGGCTGCAGACGCCGCCCAGCGAGACGGTGCGCACCCTAGCCCTGCTGCGGGAGGGGTTGCTGGCCGCCGGGGTCGAGGAGCCGCGGGCCCATCTGGTGGCGCTGCGGGGGGTGCAGGTGGCCACCTTCCTGGCCAAGCGCACCCCGTGGGCTGCCGAGGAGCTGGCCGAGGTGCGCCGGTTTGCCCAGCAGCGCCGGCTAGACCTGGCCCTGGCGCCCGACCTGCAGCCGAGCGAGATCAACCGCTTCAACGTGTTGCCGGAGCCCTACTACGAGGAGGCCTACGCTGCGCTGCTGGCCGCGGCCGATCCCCGCCCGTTCTACGCCGCCCAGCCCTTCGACGTCCGGCCACCCACCGACGATCACCCCTTCTTCTTCCACTTCTTCCGCTGGGCGCAGACGCCCGTGGTACTGGCCACGCTGGGGCAGACCTGGCAGCCCTTCGGCGGCAGCGGCGTGCTGGTGCTGGTAGCGCTGTTGATCCTCTCGGTGCTGGCCTCGGCAGCCCTGATCCTGCTGCCCTTGGCAGTCGGCCGACGGGCGGCTGGCGCAGCGGCCGAGCGCGCTGCGCCAGCCCGTTGGCGCGTGCTGACCTACTTCGCGGCGCTGGGTCTGGGCTTCCTGCTGGTGGAGATCCCCCTGATCCAGCGCTTCATCCTCCTGTTGGGCCACCCCACCCTGGCCTTGACGGCGGTGCTGGCGGGGCTCCTGCTCTGGTCGGGGGTGGGAAGCCTGCTGGCTCCCCGGCTGCCGTGGCGAGGGACCTTGGCCGCGCTGTTGGCCGTGGGCGTCGCCTACCAGCTTTTGCTGGGCCCTTTGGCGGGGGCGTTGCTGGCCGCGAGCCTGGCCGTGCGGCTGGCCGCTGCGGTGGCGTTGTTGGCGCCCCTGGGGCTGCTGATGGGGGTGCCTTTCCCGCGCGGGATAGGGTGGCTGGCGGCCACAGGGCCACAGCTCACGCCATGGGCATGGGCCATCAACGGCTGTGCGTCGGTGATCGCCTCGGTGTTGGCTGCACTACTGGCCCTGCAGTGGGGCTTCACCGCGGTGACCGCGTTGGGGTTGCTCTGCTACGCCGCGGCGCTGACAGCCATCTGGGCGGTGGACCTCACGGCCGGTCGCCCCGCTGTCCCCCGCCCACCAGCGGCACAAAGCGCACCCCGCCCAGGTTGAAGGCCTTCACCTCCTCCCCCTCCCGCACCAGCTGCCACAGGGTTTGGTAGCCGCCGGGCGGCCCCACCGGCACCACCAGCCGGCCGTCCTCGGTGAGCTGCTGGAGCAGGGGCTGGGGGATGTGGTCGGGCGCAGCGGTGACGATGATCGCGTCGAAGGGCGCCTCCTCCGGCCAGCCGTAGTAGCCGTCGCCCACGCGCACGTGGACCCGGTCGTAGCCCAGCCGCTTGAGCCGCGCTTCGGCGCTCTGCGCCAGCTCCGGGATGATCTCGATGGTCCACACCTCGTCCACCAGCTCGGCCAGCACAGCGGCCTGGTAGCCGGAGCCGGTGCCGATCTCCAGCACCTTGTCGCCTGGCTGGAGCTGCAGTAGCTCGGTCATCAGCGCCACGATGTAGGGCTGGGAGATGGTCTGGCCGAAGCCGATGGGGAGGGGGTGGTCGTTGTACGCCTGGGCCAGGTACTGGTCGGGCACGAACTCGTGCCGCGGCACCGTCTCCATCGCGGCCAGGACGCGCGGGTCGCTCACCCCGCGGGCGCGGATCGTGGTCTCCACCATGCGCAGCCGTGCGTTGCGGAAAGCCTCCTCGCGGGCTGCGGCCAGGGCGGCGGCGGTGGCATCGGGCGTGGCCTGAGGAGTGGGCTCGGCCGGGGCCGTGGCCGGAGGCGTCAGCTCGGACGGCGTCGTGGGCATGGCCGGCGGCGTTGGCGGCGCGCAGGCGGCGCAGGCCAGCAGGATGGCCAAGGTCCAGCGTGGAAGCGTGCGCTTGCGGGCGATCATGGTTGGGCTCTCCGGCGCAGGGAAGTGGAGGAACTGGCGGAACTGCGGGAACTAAGAGGAACCGGAGGAACTCGGGGAACTGGAGGAACTAGAGAACTCAGGTTTGCGAGCTTGTCGAGCATAGCAGTGCGCATTGCCGTGATCGGCCGGGCCTTTCATCAGGGCCGACGAGGTTCTCGCACAACAACCGTTTCTGGCTCTTCATTATCCACGAGGTGGCCGCTTGCGCAACTGAGCCGAGCGCCAGAAACCGCCCGCTTGCCCTTTGCGCCAAGCTGCGCTAGACTTCTCGCGCGGCGACATGACCCGCATCATGGTTTATCGGCTTGGGCTGCGTATACAATGGCGCATAGGGTTGTGACACCGCACACAAACTCATCCAAAACAAACGCCCGCAGCTTCGTTCGTTTCATCCGTGAACGGCGCGGCCAAGACTGACAAGCGCCGCGTTCGTCCTGCAAGCGAGGTATCCGCCTATGACCACCGTCTCTGAGGCCCGTCAACGGTGGGCCGACACCACCCTGAAGCGCGTGCTGGATCGCTTTCCCGAGCGCCAACCGTGCTTTGAGACCAGCTCCGGCATCCCCGTGGACCGCATCTACACGCCGCCGGATGCGCTGGCCGGCGACTACCTGGAGAAGCTGGGCTTTCCCGGCGAGTTTCCCTTCACCCGTGGCGTCCAGCCCACCATGTACCGCGGCCGCTTCTGGACCATGCGCCAGTACGCCGGCTTCGGCACGGCGGTGGAGAGCAACCGGCGCTACCGCTACCTGCTGGCCCAGGGGCAGACAGGCCTCAGCGTGGCCTTCGACCTGCCCACCCAGATCGGCTACGACGCGGACCACCCCATGGCCCTGGGCGAGGTAGGCAAGGTGGGCGTGGCCATCTCCTCCCTAGCCGACATGGAGACCCTGTTGGACCAGATCCCCCTGGACAAGGTCAGCGTGAGCATGACCATCAACGCGCCGGCCTCGATCCTGCTGAGCATGGTGATCGCGGTGGGCAAGAAGCAGGGGGTCTCGCCCAAGGACCTGCGGGGCACCATCCAGAACGACATCCTCAAGGAGTACCTGGCCCGCGGCACCTACATCTTCCCGCCCGCGCCCAGCATGCGGCTGATCACCGACGTCTTTCGCTACTGCGCGGCCGAGGTGCCCAACTGGAACACCATCAGCATCAGCGGCTACCACATCCGCGAGGCGGGCAGCACGGCCGTGCAGGAGGTGGCCTTCACCCTGGCCAACGGCATCGAGTACGTCAAGGCCGCGCTGGACGCGGGGCTGGACGTGGACCACTTCGCGCCGCAGCTCAGCTTCTTCTTCAACGCGCACAACAACTTCCTGGAGGAGGTGGCCAAGTTCCGCGCTGCGCGGCGGCTGTGGGCCCGCATCATGCGCGACCGCTTCGGGGCCAAGAAGCCGGCCTCCATGCAGCTCCGCTTCCACACCCAGACGGGAGGCAGCACCCTCACCGCGCAGCAGCCGGAGAACAACATCATCCGCGTCACCATCCAGGCCCTGGCGGCGGTGCTGGGCGGCACCCAGTCGCTGCACACCAACTCCATGGACGAGGCGCTGGCCCTGCCCACCGAGAAGGCCGTGCAGATCGCCCTGCGCACCCAGCAGATCATCGCCTACGAGTCCGGCGTGGCCGACACCGTGGACCCCTTGGCCGGCTCCTACTTCATCGAGTACCTGACCGACGAGATCGAACGCCGCGCCGAGGAGTACATCCGCAAGATAGATGCCCTAGGCGGCGCGCGGGTGGCCATTGAGCAGGGCTACATGCAGCGAGAGATCCAGGACGCGGCCTACCGCACGCAGATGGCCATCGAGCGCGGGGACCAGGTGGTGGTCGGCGTCAATCGCTTCACCACCGAGGAGGAGGAAGTGGCGGAGATCCTGCGGGTGGACGAGTCGGTGCAGCGAGAGCAGATCGAACGCCTGCAGCAGGTGAAGGCCAACCGCGACCACGCCAAGGTGGCCGAGATGTTGGAGCGCATCCGGCGGGCTGCCCAGGATCCCGCCGCTCCTCTGATGCCCTTGTTCATCGAGGCCGTCGAGCACTACGTGACCCTGGGCGAGATCTGCGGCGTGCTGCGCCAGGTGTTCGGCGAGTATCGGCCGGAGGTGTGGCTGTGAGAGAGGGGCTCGCAGGAGGTCAGAGGAACTCGGAGGAGCTCGGAGGAACTCGGAAGAGCTCAGGGGAACTCGGAGGGACTCAGAGCGCCGAGATTGATGCGAGTGACGAAGCCTTACGAGGTATGAAGAAGCAACCCAACAGCCGCATGTGCTTCATCTGCGGCGTGAAGAACGTCGCCGGCGTCCACGTGCGCTTCTACGAGCCGGGCGACGGCACCGTCCTGGCCCGCTTCACCGGCCAAACTATCCACCAGGGCTACCCCGGCCGCTTCCACGGCGGCGTGATCGCCGGCATCCTGGACGAGACCATGGGCCGCGCCATCCGCCTAGAGCACGGCGACGACGTGTGGGGCGTGACGGCCGAGCTCACGGTGCGCTACCGCCAGCCGGTGCCCATCGGCGTGGAGCTGCGGGCTGTGGGCCGCATCACCAAGGAGCTGAGCCGTATGTTCGAGGCCAGCGCCGAGATCTTGCTCCCTGACGGCACCGTGGCCGCCGAGGGACACGGCAAGTTCGTCAAGCTGGCCAGCGCCGCCGTGGCCCAGTTCGACCCCGAGGTGGAGGAGTGGCGCGTGTGGCCGGACTGACCAATCTACCAACCTACCAATCCACCAACCTACCCCTTTACCAATTCTACCACCCCACCCATCACGACCATGATCACTAAAATCAACCACGTAGCTATCGTCGTCAGCGACCTGGACGTGGCCCTGCAGGCGTACCACCAGCTGTTGGGCCTGCCCATCGGCGCGCGCAAGGTGATGCCCGAGCAGGAGGTGGAGATCGCCTTCCTGCCCACCGGCGACAGCCTGATCGAGCTCATCACCCCCATCACCCAGGACTCCGGCGTGGCCAAATACCTGGCCAAGCGCGGGGAGGGCATCCACCACATCTGCCTGGAGGTGGAGGACATCGAGGCGGCGCTGGCCGAGATGAAGGCCAAGGGTGCCCAGCTCATCAACCAGGAGCCGGTGCAGGCGGCCGAAGGTCGCGCCTTCTTCCTCCACCCCAAGGGCACTCACGGCGTGCTGATCGAGCTGCTCCAGGCGGACCCCAAGCCCTAATCCTCACTCCGGCCGCACGGTGATGGCGCCGATGTCGGAGCGCAGGGTGAGGGTGGCCGTAGGGGCCGAGCCCACTGCGCCCCGCACCGCCCCTCCCACCGGAGCCGCGCCGACCTCGCCCTCCAGCGGGAACGCGATCTCTACTCGCCCCACGTTGCTGGAGGCGTCCACCGTGAACGTGCTGTCGGCGGGCAGCGCCATCCGAATGGCACCCACGTTGCTGGTCAGCGTGTAGCTTGCGCCCGCTGCCAGCGGCCCACGCCAGTGGATCTCGGCCACGTTGGTGCGCACGCGCAAGGCCTGCGTCGGCCGAACGTCCGTGAGCTCCACGCGACCCACGTCGGCCTCCACTGCTACCTCGGCCTGCACGCCGGCGATCCGCACCTCCCCCACGTCCACCGCTACGTCCAGGCTCGTGTTCGGGGGCAAGACGATGCGCACCTCGATGGAGGGGCTGCGTCCGCGCCAGCGCGCCTGGGGCGGCCAGCCGCCGCGCACCGTCACCGTGGAGCCGTCCTGGATGGCCTCGAAGGTCACGCTGCGCAGGGCCTCCTCCGCGTCCCGCTGCGTGACGCCGTAGGCGAGGATTCTCGCCTCCACCGCCACGGCGTCTGTCTCGCCCGCGGTCACCTCCACCGATCCGACGGTGAGGTCCACCGCCACGCGGGCCGCAGGCCCCGTCGTGAAACGCTCCTCCACCGCGCGCGTGGCCAGCGCGACGCCGACGTCGAACCGGTTGAAGAGGGAGGCGCGGCCATCGCCGCCGCCCGCCAGCAGGCGCAGGCCGGCGACGCCGACCAACGCTGCTGCAGCGGCGGCAACGCAGAGGAGCGCAGCGGCGGCTAGAACGATCCACAGGGGCGGGCTGGGCTGAGATGGTTGCATGGTCTTACCGAGGGTCCACCGTCGCCGGAGGCGAGCGGTAGGGGTGATTGCCCGGACGGCCGAGGGCTCCGGCAGCCGGTGGTCCGTGTTCTCTGTGTCTGCCTATTTCTACGGCCGAGCGGCGTCAAGGTTGCAGCCCATAAATGGGGGGTCAACCGCTAGACAAAGATTGGCCGCTGCGGTAGAATGGCGCCAAACCGCCGCCCCAGCGAAGGAGGACTCGTGCAGGAGCTGGAACAGCTTGCCCAGGAGATTCGCGCCTGCCAGCGCTGTCGGCTGGCCAAGGGGCGCCGCTGCGCCGTGCCGGGGGAGGGACCGGCCGACGCGGCCATCATGTTCATCGGCGAGGGCCCCGGCTTTCACGAGGATCGGCAGGGACGCCCCTTCGTCGGCCCATCGGGTGCGCTGTTGGAGGAGCTGCTGGCCGGCATCGGCCTGCAGCGGCAGCAGGTGTACATCACCAACGTGGTGAAGTGCCGGCCGCCGGGCAACCGCGACCCCTTGCCCGACGAGCTGGAGGCCTGTCGCCCCTACCTGGACCGGCAGATCGAGCTCATTCGGCCCAAGGTCATCGTCACCCTGGGGCGCTTTTCCATGGCCCGCTACTTCCCTGGCCAGTCCATCTCCCGCATCCACGGCCAGCCGCAGCAGCAGGGGGACGTCACCGTGGTTCCCATGTTCCACCCCGCGGCCGCGCTGCGCCAGGCCCAGTGGATGGACGCCATGCGCGAGGACTTCCGCCGCCTAGGCGCTCTGGTGGCTGCGCTCCGTCCCCCGTCCGACGCCCCGCCCGGCCCGCCGTCCGACGACGACTACCAGCAGCTATCTCTCTTTGACTGTTGAGGCCGCGGCCGACTCATGGCCACATCGCTACGCTGATCCCCGGAGGTCGCCTTTGCAAGACTCGTTCGACACGCTCGCCAGTTCACCTGAGCAGGTCCTGCGCATCATCCCGCTGGGAGGCGTGGGGGAGATCGGCAAGAACATGATGGTGCTGGAGTACGATGGCCAGCTGTTGGTCATTGACGCCGGCCTGATGTTCCCGGAGAGCGACATGTTGGGGGTGGACCTCATCATCCCCGATATCGAGTACCTGGCCCAGCGCGCGGACCGGGTGGTGGGCATCGTGCTCACCCACGGCCACGAGGACCACATCGGCGCACTGCCCTACTTGCTGCCGGCGGTGGATGCGCCGGTGTACGCCACCCGCCTGACGCGCGGCCTGGCTGAGGTGAAGCTGCGCCAGCGCGGGCTGCTGGGCCAGGCCCGTTTCCACACCATCACCGCCGACGACGTGCTCCAGCTCGGCCCCTTCACCGTGGAGTTCTTCCACGTGTGCCACTCTATCCCGGACACCGTGGGCGTGGCCGTGACCACCCCGGTGGGCCTGGTGGTGCATACCTCCGACTACAAGTTCGACCAGCACCCGGTGGACGGCCGGCTGACTGACTACGCCAAGCTCCAGGCCCTGGGCGAACGGGGGGTGCTGGTGCTGCTGTCCGACTCCACCAACGCCGAGGTAGCCGGCTTCACGCCGTCGGAGAGGGAGATCGAGGCCACCTTCGAGCGCATCTTCAGCGAGGCGCCCGGCCGCATCTTCGTGGCCACCTTCGCCTCCAACATCTCGCGCGTGATGCAGGTCTTGCGGCTGGCGCGACGGTTCGGCCGTCGCCTGGGGCTGGTGGGCCGCTCCATGCGCGACAACGTGCGCATGGCCGCCAGCCTGGGCTACCTGGACCTGGCGCCCGGCGAGCTGCTCAGCGTCGAGGAGATCGAGACCCTGCCCGACCGGGAGGTGGTGGTGGTCTGCACCGGCAGCCAGGGGGAGCCCACCTCGGCCCTGGTGCGCATGAGCCTGGAGGACCACCGCATCAACATCCGCCCCGGCGACACGGTGATCCTCTCGGCGCAGCCCATCCCCGGCAACGAGGAGCTGATCAACCGCACCATTGACAACCTCTTCCGCCTGGGCGCGGACGTGCGCTACAGCGAGCTGGAGGCGGTGCACGTCAGCGGCCACGGCAGCCGCGAGGACCACAAGCTGATGATCAACCTGGTGCGGCCGAAGTACTTCATCCCCATCCACGGCGAGTACCGCCACCTGGTGCTGCACAGCCGCACGGCCGAGGCCATGGGCATCCCCCGCGAGCGCATCTTCGTGATCGAGAGCGGCCAGGTGGTGGAGTTCACGGCCGACGGCGCGCGGCTGGGCGAACAGGTCACCGAGGGACACGTGCTGGTGGACGGCCTGGGCGTCGGCGACGTGGGCCACGTGGTGCTGCGAGACCGGCGCCATCTGGCCAACGACGGCTTCGTGGTGGCCATTGTCGGCGTGGACGCGCAGACCGGCGACGTGCTGGCCGGGCCGGAGATCCTCTCCCGTGGCTTCGTCTACCCAGGGAGCGGCAACGGCCTCTTCCAGGCCGCGCGCGAGCGCATCAGCGAGACCCTGCGCCGGGAGGCGCCCTCCTCGGCCCTGGCCAACATGATCAAGGAGGAGCTGAGCGAGTTCTTCTACAAGGAGACCCGCCGCCGGCCCATGATCCTGCCGGTGGTGTTGGAGCTGTAGCCGCAGCTAGGCGCGCGGCCAGGCCGCGTAGAGCGTGGCCAGCAGGAAGCCGACGGCCGCTACCCACGGCCACGGCCCGCCCACGCCGGTGGCCGCCACGATCGCCATCGGCAGGAAGAACATCACCCCCAGCAGGCCGACCATGGCGGCAGCCCAGGGCAGCCCTTCTTGCCACCGGCCCCGGCGCAGCAGGTCGAGCACCTCTCGGGTGGATTTCTCGGCGTACAGCGAAAATCCGGCGGACACCCCTTTGAAGATGGAGCCCGCACAGCCCCGCCGCAGGCTTGCCTCTCGCTCTACCTCGAGCCCCTCGCGGCGATAGCTCTCGACCTGGGCCTCCCCGCGCAGGCCCACCAGCAGAAGGCCGGCCAGCAGGGCCAGCACCGAGAGGCCCAGGCCAAGCAGCGCAAAGGTTAGCACGTCGTTGCCTCCAGCAGCTTCTGGTAGATCAGCCGGGCGCCCTCGATCAGGCTGGGCCCTGTCTGCAGGACCAGGTCGGAGCTGATCTCGTAGATGTGGCCCCCGCGCACGGCCGGCGTCCGCTGCCAGGCCGGCCGGCGGCGGATGGCCTCCAGGTCGGCGGGCTTGCCGCACCAGGAGGCCAGCACTACCTCCGGCTCCCGCGCCGCCACCGCCTCCGGGGTGACAACGCGGCCCTCGGCCTTGGGCTGGTCGGCCAGCTCCGGGAACAGGTCCTCGCCGCCCACGGCCCGCACCAGGTCGCCCACCCAGCCGATGCCGCTCACCAGGGGGTCGGGCCACTCCTCGAAGAAGACGCGCGGCCGGCGGGGCAGGGGCTGCAGCAGGGGGATAGCGGCCAGCTCCGCTTGCAGCGAGGCCACCAGCAGCTCCGCCTGGCGCTGGGCGCCGATGGCGCCGCCGATCACCAGGATGTTGCGCCAGACGTCCTCGAGGCGGTGGGGGTTGAGGGCCAGCACAGGCACCCCTTGCTTGATCAGGGCGGCTGCGGCCTCGGCCTGGATGTCGCTGATGGTGATCACCAGGTCAGGCCGCAGCGCCAGCACCCGTTCGACGTCGGGCTGGGCAAAGCCGCCCACCTTGGGCAGTCCCTTGACCGCCTCCGGCCGGCGGGCGAAGCCGCTGACGCCGACGATGCGGTCGAAAGCCCCTAGGCGATGCAGGATCTCCGGCGCCTCGGCAGCGAGGCAGACGATGCGTTGGGGATAGCGGATGGATGGCATGGTGCGCGGTCCTTTCTCCACGAAGGCTGAGACGCACAGCGCTCGAGGCGGGCAGTCGGGCTTCTGGCGGGCCAGTTACCGTTGCGGGACAGCGCCGGACTTGCACCGGTCTTTCCCCATTGTGCGCAGCGCATCCGGGCGGTTGCGCACCTCGAGGCGTGGGTTATGCGGTTGGAAGGCGTGGGGGTATACTATCTGTGTTCCTTACGGCTGTCAAGAAAAGGACGCAGGTTCCGAAAACGGCCTAGGAACGGCCTGTCCGCAACCCGCTCAGCGCAACCAAGAACGCCGTAGCCAGGCCCATGCCCTCCGTCCCTACCCAAGTCGTTGTGGACCAGATGGGGCGCACGGTGGTCGCGCCCGTGTGGCCTCAGCGCGTCGTCTCTCTGGTGCCGTCGCAGACCGAGCTCCTGCTGGACCTGGGGCTGGGCGATCGGCTGGTGGGGCGCACCCGCTTCTGCGTGCACCCCGCCGACCAGGTTTCCCGCGTGGCGGTCGTGGGCGGCACCAAGCAGATCAACTTCGCGACCGTCGAGCGCCTACAGCCCGACCTCATTGTCGGCAACAAGGAGGAGAACGAGCGAGAGACCATCCTGCGCCTGGCCGAGCGCTATCCCGTCTGGCTGAGCGACGTGGTCACCCTGGACGACGCGCTGGCCATGATCCGCCAAGTGGGGCGGCTGGTGGGGGAGGCGGAGCGGGCCGACGCGCTGGCCGAGGAGGTGGCGCAGCGGCTGGCCGCCCTGCCCCGCGTGCAGCCCCCCCGGCGGGTGGCCTACCTGATCTGGCGGAAGCCGTGGATGGCGGCCGGCGGCCACACCTTCATCAACTCGATGCTGGCCCACTGCGGCCTGGTGAACGTCTTCGCCGGCCCCGAGCTCGGCCGCTACCCGCAGGTGAGCCTGGAGGCGCTGGCTGCGGCGCAGCCCGAGCTGGTCTTCCTCTCGTCGGAGCCCTATTCCTTCCGCGAGCGGCATCGCCTCGAGCTGCAGGCCGCGCTGCCGGCCTCCACGGTGATGCTGGTGGACGGCGAGATGTTCTCCTGGTACGGCAGTCGGCTGCGCCTGGCCGCCGACTACTTGGCGCGGCTGGTTGCGGAGATCGGCGCTCTGCAACGCTGACCACAGACGCAACCGGCAAACTTCGTACAATTTGAGGACGAAGACGGCACCACCCCCTCATCCCTCGACAGCTTGCTCAGGAGGAAAGCACTCATGACCACCACCAAACCCACCTTCGGCCCGCTCCAGATCGGCATCGCTCTTCTCACCGTGGCCACGGCTGTCATCCACCTGGTCCTCGCTGTTCCCAACCAGCTTGTCCTGTTCTACCTGAACGCGCTGGGCTACCTGGCGCTGCTGGCGGCCCTCTACCTGCCCATCGCCGCCCTGGCTCCCTATCGCCACCTGGTGCGTTGGGCGCTCATCGCGTACACGGCGGTCACCGTCATCGCCTGGGCCGCCATCGGCGACCGCAGCGCCATCGCCTACGCCGACAAGGCCATCGAGGTGGCGCTGATCGTCCTGCTGCTGCTGGAGGGCCGACAGGCGAAGCGCTAGCCTGCCCAAACGCCACCACCTATGGAAGCACCGCCGACCAAACCCGGCCTCATCTTGGTCACCGGCGCCACCGGCTACGTGGGCGGCCGCCTGGTTCCCCGCCTGCTGGAGCTGGGCTATCGCGTGCGCGCGCTGGCGCGCGACCCCGCCCGCTTGCAGGGCCGGCCTTGGTCTCACCAGATCGAGATCGTGCAGGGGGACGCTCTGCGGGCCGAGACCCTCGGTCCGGCCATGGCCGGGGTGGACGTGGCCTACTACATGATCCACTCCATGCAGAAGACGGCCGACAAGAGCCCCTTCCACGAGCGGGATCTGCTGGCCGCGCGCAACTTTGGCCGCGCGGCCGCCGAGGCCGGCGTGCGCCGCATCATCTATCTGGGCGGCCTGGGCGACCCCGAGAGCGATCTCAGCCGCCACCTGCGCTCCCGCCAGGAGACGGGCGAGGCGCTGGGGGAGTTCGGTGTCCCGGTCACCGAGTTCCGCTGCGGCATCGTGGTGGGCTCCGGCAGCGCCTCCTTCGAGATGATCCGCTACCTCACCGAGCGCCTGCCGGCTATGGTCTGCCCCAAGTGGGTCTATACGCGCGTCCAGCCCATCGGCATCCGCAACGTGCTGGACTACCTGGTGGCGGCCCTGGACGTGCCGGAGAGCGAGGGCAAGATCATCGAGATCGGCGGCGCCGACGTGCTGACCTACGCCGAGATGATGCTCCAGTACGCCCAAGCCCGCGGGCTGCGGCGCTGGCTCTTCCCCGTGCCTGTGCTCACCCCCCGCCTCTCCACCTACTGGGTGCACTGGGTGACCCCGATCCCCAAGGAGATCGCCTATCCGCTGATCGAGGGGATGCGCAACGAGGTGGTGGTGCGGGACGACACGGCCAAGCGCCTCTTCCCGACCATCGAGCTGCTAGACTACCGCACCGCGGTGGAGCGAGCGCTGCAGCGGCTCGACGCCGGCCACGTGGAGACTAGCTGGATGGACGCGCTGGCCTCGGCCCAGGGCGACCTAACCCCCGTCAAGTTCACCGTGCAGGACGGCATGATGATCGAGCGTCGGCAGCGGCTGGTGGACGCGCCCCCCTCGGCCGTCTTCCGCGCCTTCACCAGCATCGGCGGCGACCAAGGGTATCCCACCTTCAACTGGGCCTGGCGGCTGCGGGGGGTGCTGGACCGCCTGGTGGGTGGGGTAGGTTTTCGCCGCGGCCGCCGCCATCCCACCGAGCTGCGCGCCGGCGACGCCCTGGACTTCTGGCGCGTGGAGGCGGTGGAGCCGGACCGGCTGCTGCGCCTGCGAGCCGAGATGAAGGTGCCCGGCCGCGCTTGGCTGACCTTCGAGGCCAAGCCGCAGCCCGACGGCCGCACCCTGTTGGTGCAGACGGCGTTCTTTGCCCCCAAGGGGCTTTTCGGGCTGATCTACTGGTACAGCCTCTACCCCATCCACGGCCCGGTCTTCAGCAGCATGATCGAGCGGCTGGCCGAGATGGCCATGCGCCAGCCCCCCCTTAGCCCTGCGCCGGCTGCGCCCTAGGCTACTCCTCCCAGCCCTCCACGGCCCGGCCCGGCAGGACCACCTCCACCACCTCGCCGTGGACGTTGACCACCACCCGGAACCCCATCATGCCAAGCCAAAGGCGCACCTCCTCCGGCAAGGGGCGGTCTAGCGCGGCCTCGATGTTCTGGATTGAGGCCTCGATCATGGCCTTGGTGAAGAGGTCGTCCTGGCCCATCAGACGCATCATCTCCTGCACGGCCAGATCGCGGTAGGGTTCCATCTGGTCCCGCAGGTAAAGCAGCACCTGGCGGTCTACCTCGCGCGCCTCTACATGGCGGCGAAAGCCGTTGTCCAGGACGACGTAGTGGGCCACGCCGCCCACGTAGGCGACCTCGGCCGGCTCTCCCTGCTCGTTGAACACCAGGCCGGCGAACATGGCGCCGGGATAGACGGTGGTGGACATGCTCACCTCGCGGGGCTAAGAATGGCGCGCAACCTGCGCCGAGGCCCGACTGCCTGGCCGTAGGTTAGCACGCGTTACGGCGCTCGTCAACTTCCCCCGTCAGCTTTGACAAATCGTCGCACCTCTGGCATCCTTGGGCCCGTTGGCCTTGCCGGCCTAGGAACCACCGTCCGCCGGTTGGGCGTCTACTGTTCGTCCCGCAGACATCCCCCTGAGAGCCGCCGCCAGCGATGCTGGGGGAAAGGTCGGGGCCCCGTCATACGCGCTGGTCAGGAACGACGGCCTTGCTCTCCCTGTTGCTCAGCCTGCTGTGGTTGATCGCCTTGCCGACGGCCGATGCGCCGTGGGAAGGCGCCACGCCCCTCCCCGCTCGCGGCCAGGTCACCCACTACGCGGCCGGCGTGATGGAGTGGGTGTACGAGTATCGCCTGCGGCAGGGACAGGTGCCGGTGTGCGACCCACCGGCGTGCGTGGGCTATGTGGCGACCCTGCGGCCGGGCGACCTGGGCCGTCGGGTGTGGCTGAAGCCCGCCGGCCGGCCGGCCGAGGGCCCGTTCCTGGTGGTGGACTACGCCGCCCGTCGCCACTTCGCTGCCCTGCTGGCCCGTGGGCTGGTGGCCGAAGTTGACTACGCCACCGCCCAGCGCTGGGGGATGCAGGGGCCTCTGAACGACGTGCTGGTCCTGCCGGCCTCGCCTTACACCCATCGCCTGTTCGCGCCCCTGGTAACCACCGGCCGTCGCCCGGCCCTGGCCGACGAGGAGGGCCGGCGACCGTCTCGTCCCCTCTGGTTGCCTCTGGTGCAGCGCAGCGCGCCCTGATCCGCTGTTCTACGTCCTCTAGTTCGAGGTGCAACGCCGCAGTTTGTGACCTCTGGGAGCGCGATGCATGCCCTAGCGCCCGCTGCCTCGCTCGAACACGCCCGGCGAATGGGCTAGCAGCGATCGGCCTGCAACGACGCAAGCTCCAAGACGTGATCTCCAAGGAAAGGCGCTTCGATGGAAACCGAGCACGTCCAATATCGGCCGATGATGCGCGATCTGCCCCAAGGCGAGCGCCCGCGCGAGCGGCTGGCCCACTACGGCGCGTCCGCGCTGAGCACGGCCGAGCTGCTGGCTATCATCCTGCGGGTGGGCACGGACGGCGAGAACGTGCTCCGGGTGGCCGAGCAGCTGTTGGTGCGCTTCGACGGCCTACCCGGCCTGGCGCAGGCCACGGTGGAGGAGCTGTGCCAGGTGAAGGGGGTGGGCGTGGCCAAAGCGGTGCAGGTGAAGGCGGCCCTGGAGCTAGGCCGTCGGCTGCTGGTGGCAGCGCCCCACGAGCGTCCGCAGATCTTGAACCCTGCGGACGCAGCCAACCTGCTGATGGCGGAGATGTCGCTGCTGTCCCAGGAGCACCTGCGCACGCTGTTGCTTGACAGCCGCAACCGGGTGATGAAGATCCACACTGTCTACGTGGGGTCGCTCAACGCGGCCTCGGTGCGGGTGGCGGAGCTCTTCCGGGAGGCCATTCGCGCCAACTGTGCCTCGCTGATCCTGGCCCACAACCACCCCAGCGGCGACCCCACGCCCAGCGCCGAGGACGTGCAGCTCACCCGCTCGGCGGTGGAGGCGGGCCAGCTGCTGGGCATTGATGTGCTGGACCACCTGATCATCGGCCGCCAGCGTTTCGTGAGCATGAAGGAGAGAGGATTGGGCTTCAAGTGAGCGGGACGGGTTCGCACCTGGGGGTGCGAACTCCGCAGGGTGGGGCTGCGGCTGCCCTCAGGGCTGCGGAGCCAGGCGCACTCAGGCGGCGGCCCATGAGTAGATGAGGTTGAGCATGAAGATCGAAAGCATGCCTGTCTCTGAGCGTCAGCAAGTCGTCGCTGCGTACGTGGCCCTGGCGTTGGGTATCCTCTGCATTGGCCTGTCGGCCATCTGGGTGAAGCTGGCCAACGTACCGGGCGTGACATCGGCCTTTTATCGCCTAGCCTTCGCGGCCGTAGCAGTGACGCCCCTGTGGCTATCTCGGCGGTCGAAGCGCGTGCCACGGGCGGCGTGGGGCGGCATTGCGCTGGCTGGCGTGTTCTTTGCGCTGGACCTGGCATTGTGGAACACCGCCATCCTGATGACCTCGGCTGCCATCGCCACTCTGCTGGCCAACAACGCGCCGCTGTGGGTGGGACTTGGCGCTGTGGTGTTCTTCCGCGAGCGGCTGTCGTCGGTGTACTGGGCCGGCCTGGTCACCTCCCTGGTGGGCATGGCCCTCATCGTGTTGCCCAAGGCGGCCGGCGGCCTGCAGCTGGACATGGGCAGTTTGCTGGCCATCGCCACCAGCTTCTTCTACGCCGCATATCTGCTGACTACCAAGCGGGTGCGCTGCTCCACCGACACCATGAGCTTCATGGCCCTCTCCCTGTGGGTTGGCACGGCCACCTTGGCGGTGTTGGCTGTGGCAGTGCGAGCGCCGCTGATCGGCTTTCCGCTGTCGTCGTGGGCTGCCCTGCTGGGCCTGGCCCTGATTTCCCAGGTGGGGGGCTGGCTGGCCATCAGCTACGCCATCGGTCACCTGCCTGCGTCGCGCGTGTCGGTGACGCTGCTGGGGCAGGTGTTGGTGACCACCGTAGTGGCTGCGCTGGTCTTCGGCGAGGTGCCGAGCCTGCTTCAGGTCGTCGGCGGCGCGCTGGTGCTGGCGGGGATCTACGCCGTGCTGCGCACGACACAGAAGTAGCGCAACTCCGGTGGAGTTGCGCGACAACGCCAGGCGGCGCGCCGGTGCTGGCGGGGATCTACGCCGGGCTGCGCACGACACAGAAGTAGCGCAACTCCTGTGGAGTTGCGCGACAGGTTTAGCTGCTTCTCACGCCGCGAGGGTGGACAGGTCGCCCACCGGCTGGCCCAGGGCGCGGGCGCGCCGCACGCGGCGCATGATCTTGCCGGAGCG
>JANWYQ010000084.1 GCA_025055015.1 Caldilineales bacterium | reverse complement strand
TTGCGGATGCGGAGCGCGATCGTCTCCATGTCTACCCCATCTACCCCTGACCTCTCTCGCTACGCCCGTCAGATCATCTTCCCCGGCCTGGGGGAGGCCGGCCAGCGCCGGCTGTTGGCGTCCACAGTGGTGGTGGTCGGCTGCGGCGCCACGGGCTCCATCATCGCCAACCACCTGGCCCGGGCCGGAGTGGGGCGTCTACGCATCGTGGACCGAGACTTCATCGAGCTGAACAACCTGCAGCGCCAGGTGCTCTTCGACGAAGAGGACATCGCCCAGGGCCTGCCCAAGGCGGAGGCTGCGCGGCGCAAGCTGAGCCGCATCAACTCCCAGATCACCGTGGAGGGGATCGTGGCCGACGTCACGGCCGACAACATCCTCTCGCTGCTGGAGGGCGCGGACCTGGCCATGGACGGCGCGGACAACTTCGAGACCCGCTTCCTGCTCAACGACGCCTGCGTCAAGCTAGGCCTGCCCTGGGTCTACACCGGCGTCATCGCCAGCTACGGCATGACCATGACCATTCGGCCGGGGGAGACGCCCTGCCTGCGCTGCCTGCTGGGGGACCTGCCGGCGCCGGGCACCGTGCCCACCTGCGACATCGCCGGGGTGCTGGGGCCGGCGGTGGCGGTGATGGCCTCCATGGCTGCGGGCGAGGCGCTGAAGCTGCTGGCCGGCTTCGGCCAGCTGAACACCGGCGCCCTGCTCAACTACGACCTGCTGGACCACAGCCTGGAGCGCTTCGAGGTGCTGCGCCGGCCCGATTGTCCGGCGTGCGGCCGTCGCGAGTTCGAGTTCCTCCACGCGCAGGCGGGCAGCCGCACCGTCACCCTGTGCGGCCGCAACGCGGTGCAGATCAGCGCGGCCGGCCGACCGGCTGTGGACCTGGCTCGGCTGGCGGAGCAGCTGCGCACAGCTGGCGAGACCGTCCTGGTGGTCAACCCCTACCTGCTGCGCGCCGCGCTGAACGGCCTAGAGGTCACGGTCTTCCCCGACGGCCGCGCCATCGTCAAGGGCACGGAGGACGAGGCGACGGCGCGCACCCTCTACGCCAAGTACGTGGGGATGTAACGCGCTACGTTCGGTAGTGGGCGTTCAGCGACACGTAGTCGTGGGTAAGGTCGCTGGTCCACACGGTGGCCTCGGCCGCGCCCATGCCCAGGTCCAGGTGGATCAGCAGGTCGCGGCAGGCGAAGATGCGGACCGCCTCGGCCTCGTCGTAGGGGAGAGGCGCGCCGCCGGCCACCACGGCGAACTCGGGGCCGCCGTCGCCGGCAAACCACAGGGAGGCCCGCTCTGCGATCAGGGCCACGCCGCTGCGGCCGGCTGCGGCCAGCACCCGCCCCCAGTTGGGGTCGCCGCCGTAGACCGCGGTCTTGACCAGCACGGAGGTGGCGATGGTCTTGGCCACCTGCCGCGCCTCGGCCTCGCTGCCTGCGCCGGTGACCCGCACCGCCACGAACTTGCTGGCGCCCTCCGCGTCCCGCACGATCTGCTGGGCCAGGTCGGTGCACACCTCGACCAGGGCGGCCTCCACCGCGGCGGGGTCCACGGGGCCGGCCAGGCCGTTGGCCAGCGCCAGGACGGTGTCGTTGGTGCTGGTGTCGCCGTCCACGGTGATGGCGTTGAAGCTGCGGTCCACGGCGTTGCGGAGGGCCGCCTGCAGAGCCTCGGCGTCCACCGCTGCGTCGGTGACCACCACGGCCAGCATGGTGGCCATGTTGGGGTGGATCATGGCCGCGCCCTTGGCGATGCCCAGGACACAGGCCGAGCCGATCAGCCGGCTGGCCAGCTTGGGCCGGGTGTCGGTGGTCATGATGGCCTGCGCGGCCAGCCGCACGCGCTCCAGCCGCTGGTCGGCCTGGTCGCCGTCCGCACCGGCGGCGCGCACCAGCGCTGCTGCGGCGCGCACGCCCGCCTCCACCTTCTCCATGGGCAGGGGCAGGCCGATGACGCCGGTGGACATCACCAGCGCCGAGCCGGGGGGCAGGTCCAGCTCGCTCTCAGCCAGGGCCGCGGTGCGGGCTGCGTCGGCTAGGCCGCGCTCTCCTGTGCACGCGTTGGCGTTGCCGGCGTTGATCACCACGGCCCGGATGCCCGTGGGATTGGCCGCCAAGCGCTGGCGGTCGAAGAGCACCGGCGCGGCCGGGAAGCGGTTCTGGGTGAAGACGCCGGCGGCCGCGCAGGGCTCGTCGCTGACGATCAGCGCCAGGTCTAGGGAACGGCCGCCGTAGGCTGCGGTAGCCGGCTTGAGGCCGCAGGAGACGCCGGCAAAGCGAAAGCCGAAGGGAAGGCAGTGGGTGGTGGTCATAGGTCGGGTGGTCGTAGGGTCGGGCCGTAGGGCCGGAATGCTGGATTGCGATCGCGCAGTGGCGCAATGGCAAGGCCGTGAGATAGTCAGAGCAGGGGCACGATGCTGTTTTGCAGGGGCAACGTGGTAATCTCGATGTCGTGGGGGTGGACGTAGACGTCAATCTCCAGGCGCACGCCGAAGTCGCCGGGCAGGTAGATGCCGGGCTCCACGGTGAAGGCGGTGCCGGGGAGCAGCCGGCGGGTGTCGTTGGTCTCTAGGTTGTCCAGGTTGGCGCCGTTGCCGTGGCCCGCAGTGCCCAGGGAGTGGCCGGTGCGGTGGATGAAGTAGCGGCCGTAGCCGGCGGCCTCGATCACCCCGCGGGCTACGTCGTCCACGTCGCAGCCGCGCGGCCGGCGGCCGGCGGCCATCTCTTGACGGATGTAGGCCACCGCTGCGTCGCGCGCCTGGGCCACGATGTCGCAGATGTGCTGATAGCGCTGCGGCACCCGGTCGCTGCACACGGCCATCCAGGTGATGTCGGCGTAGACCGCGTCGGGCTCCGGCCCCTTGGCCCACAGGTCTAGCAGCAGCAGGTCGCCAGGCCGGATGGGCGCATGGCGCTCGGCCGTGGGGATGTAGTGGGGGTCGGCAGCGTGGGCGTTGACGGCCACCAAGGGTGGGTGGTCGGCCACCAGCCCGGCCTCGGCCATGCGCTCGGCCATCCACCCCTGCAGGGTGTACTCGGTGATGGGCCGGCCGCTGCGCAAGGCGTCGGCCACGTAGGCGAAGGCGGCATCCTTGATGCGCAGGAGCTCGGCCGCAGCGCGGCGGTGGCCGGTCAGCTGCGCCTCGCTCCAGCGGGCCTCGACCGCCTGCACCAGGTCGGCCGAGCTGACCACCTCCACGCCCAGGCTGCGGACCATCTCCAGGGTACCGGCGTCCACCCGGCTGACGTAGGGGATGGCGCAGCGGGGGGAGTACTCCATGGCAATGCGCTGCGCAGCGCCGAGCATGGCCCGCAGCTCCGCCTCCAGCTCCTGCCAGCGCACGTAGGTGCGGGGCTGCACCGGCTGCCTGCGGAAGGGGGCCAGCTCGATGGCGTGTACCAGCCACTGCGGCTCCCCGCGGGCGGGGATCCAGCAGAACCAGCGTCGGCTGAACACGGCCTGTTCCGGCAGGCCGGCCACGCGCGCGGCGATGGGGTTGCTGCCGCGAAAGTCGAACAGCAGCCAGCCGTCCAGGCCGGCCTCTTGGAGGAGGGGTTGGATGTCAGCGGTGGAAGGCATGGAGTAGCTCCTGAGTAAACCAACAGGTGAAAAGCGCCCTCAGGCGCTGTGACAGCATCTCGGCTCCGAAGGGACAACCGGAACCCGGCGAAAGCCTCGACACTCCGCTCGTTTCTCATCCTCCCGACACGGACTCGATGCTTCGGCCGGTCATTCGCGCACACCCACCCTCCCAAACCCACCGGCCAGAGCCCCGACCCTGCACGCGTCGGGCCTCAGGCGGCGCGTTCGGTCCGCCGATGCCTCTACGTCCATTCCCACGGCAACGTGTTCTGGTAGATCCACGCCGCCGTGTGCGCAGCGCTGACCGCGATCAACGCCAGGCCGGCCTCGGCCAGGTCCCGGCGCTCCGGCAGCGCCTGCGGCAACAGCCGCGCCAGCAGCAGGGTGCTGGGCAGCGCGGCCAGGCTGAACAGGTCCCAGTCCCGCTGGCCGCCGTAGTCTGGGTTCCACACCCAGGTGAACAGCCAGTAGAGCGCGGTGGCCAGGGCAAGGAAGGCCAGGCTGGCCCGCTCAGCCTCCCTCGGCGCCGGGCTAGCGCTGCTCTTGCCGGCCCTGGGCCGCACGGCCAGCGCAGCGCCCACGAGGATGAGCCCGCCCAGGGTGACCGGCGCCGTCAGCGCCTGCATGTTCAGCCAGTCCTGCAGGTGGGGCCAGGAGAACATGGTGTAGCGCTCCCAGCGGGTGGTGACCTCGGTCAGCGGCACGAAGGGCCGTGCGTCGCCGCCGCCGGGCCGATCGGTGGTGAGCAGCGCGGCCAGGCCGTGGCCGTTCAGCTCCATCAGCAGGACCACGCCCGCTGCGACCAGCAGCGTTGGCGCGGCGACCTGGACCGCCGCCCGCCGCCAGCGCGCCGGACCCAGCTCCCTCGCCGTCCAGCGCCAGGCCAGGTAGAGCACGGCCGGGCTCAGCACGACGGTGGAGGGGTGCAGGCCGTTGGTCAGCGCCAGGGCCAGCGCAGGCTGCCACAAGGGCCGGCGGCCGGCTAGGGTCTCCAGCGCCAGCCAGAGGAAGACCAGCACCCCCGCCGCGGCCAGGCTGTAGTTCTCCGCGTAGCCGAAGAAGAGCTGCACCGTGCCCAGGGTGACCATCAGGCCGACGATCAGCGCCTTCTCCGCGCGGCCCTGGCCCACGCTGTCGGCCAGGCGCAGCAGGCTGTAGACGAAGACCGTGCCTGCCAGGGGGCTGAGGATGCGGTAGGTGGGCCAGGCGTCGCTCCAGCCGAACAGCGCGTGGCCCACGGCCCACAGCCGCGCGTGGAGCCACACGTCCAGCGGCGCCTGCCAGGTGACGGTGAGGCGCAGGGCCGGGTCGGGGTAGGCGATGCCGTGCACCAGGAGATAGGCGTCGCCCCAGCGGGTGTGGACGATGCGGAAGAGGGTGAACGGGACCAGG
>JANWYQ010000162.1 GCA_025055015.1 Caldilineales bacterium | reverse complement strand
CACGACCTCCAACCGCCGACCGACCTCCACGATCAGGTCAATCTGCTGCACGCGGACGTCGTAGTTGTCGCAGAGACGATAGGCCTCTTCGTACTGCCATTGCACGAAGCGGTCCACCACCCCCAGGTGGGTCTGCATGGCCTGAGCCAAGGCCGCGTCGAGCTGTTGGGTAAGCTGGTTCACCTGCAGAGCCAGCCACAGCGGCCGCAGGGCAGCCTCGGGGACAAAGCGTCGCATGAAGTTATAGATGCGGGTGCCGTCGTAGTCCCGCTGCGAGAAATCGCGCGGGGCGTAGATGTCGCTCAGGAAGAAACGGCACGCCTGGCTGTAGTCGGGGTCGTTGAGCAGGTCGGCGTAGGTGCGCGAGAGGCGCAGCGACTGCCAGGCGGCCAGGTAGACCATCAGGGGAGACAGCGTGCGCCCCTCTACCAGCTCGTGATGGGCTAGGCTCTGGTGCAGGTGGGCCAGCAGCCGCGCCGCATCCCACCAATGGGGTGCAGCCTTTTGGTCGTCTGCGCTCTGTCCAGGAGAGACTTCCACCGTCGTCATGGGATAGCCGTAGTACGCCACGAAGAACGCTGCGCTTTCACCGCCCGGAGGTGTTCCGGCCGTCGAGCAGCCAGTATACTCCAAGGCGATACAACGACCAAGCGGTGGTGGCCGCCGCCGAGGCGGTGATCTCCGGCCATGGGCAGCGGCCGGGCGCCTGTTGCCCTCCCAGCTCGGAGCCTGGCGACAAGCCAGGTTCAGCCCGCGCCGCAGCCAAGGAGGCGCAGTGCGCCGGCGCCCCACAACGCCGCCAACTCGCGTCGGGTGCCGAGCCAGCCCGAACCTTTGCCCGCTGTGGCTCGTCAGTATTAAGTGAAACCCTTGCCCCAGGAGTTGAACCGTGAACACGTGCAAACTGAGGAACATTGTAGTGGTCGGGGCGCTGCTCAGCCTGGTCGCCGCGCTCCTGCCGGCGCCTCCCCGGTCCGGCCAGGCCAAGGCTGCCTCCATCCACCCTCGCGTGCTGGCCGATCTGGCCGCAGCGTCGGAAGGCCACGCCGAGTTCTTTCTGCTGTTGGCCGATCAAGCCGACCTCAGCCCGGCCTATGAGATGCGAGACTGGAACGCTCGCGGCCGTTGGGTAGTTGAGACCTTACAGGCTACGGCCCAGGCCTCCCAGCCCTCGCTGCTCAAGGCGCTGAACAGCCCCGACCTGCGCAAGCACGTGACCCACTGGCGGGCGTTCTGGATCGTCAACGCCGTGGCCGTGCGCGGGGATCAAACGGCCGCCGAGAAGCTGGCCCAACGTCCCGAGGTGGCCCAGATCGTGCCGGCGATCAAGCTCGAAGCGCCCCCGTTCCCACAGTTCCCCTCGGAGTTCCTCGGCAACTTGGAAGGTTCCGGGGAGCGGCAAGCCCCCGCTGTGGTGGGCTGGAACATCCGCCAGATCCGAGCCGACCAGGTGTGGGCCTTGGGCTATCGGGGGGAGGGGATGGTGGTAGCCAACGTGGACACGGGAGTGGAGTACACCCATCCCGCCTTGATACGCCAGTACCGAGGCAATCTGAGCGGCAGCGCCGCCGGCCCCTTCGAACACGATTACCATTGGTTTGATCCCTACTGGGGCACCAGCGCGCCCGAGGCGCTGCCTTCGTCGGCTAGCGCCGTCTTCCCCAGCTCCCACGGCACCCACGTGATGGGCACCCAGGTCGGCGACGACGGCGTGGGCAACCAGATCGGCGTAGCTCCGGGCGCCCGGTGGATTGCGGCCTTCGGCTGCTGCGTAAACAACACCTCCCTGCTGGCCGCGCTGCAGTGGATGTTGGCCCCCACCCGGCTGGACGGCAGCGATCCCAACCCCGACCTGCGCCCCCACGCCCTGCAGAACTCCTGGGGCGGACCCGGGGGCAGCCTGATCTTCAACCAGGCAGCCGAGGCGCTGCGGGCCGCTGGCGTCTTCGTGTCGGCCTCGGCAGGCAACAAAGGCACGGACGGCTGCGGCAGCATGGGGTCGCCCGGCGACAACCCTGCCTTCTTCAGCGTGGGCTCCAACAGCTCCACCGGGCAGCTCTCCAGCTTCTCGTCGCGCGGGCCCAACCCCTTCCGCGGCATCGGGCCTGACGTGCTGGCGCCCGGCGAGCAGATCCGCTCGGCCATCGCAGGGGGCAGCTACTCCCATTGGTCGGGGACCTCCATGGCCGGCCCCCACGTGGCCGGCGCCGTAGCCCTGCTGTGGGACGCCAACCCGAGCTTGATCGGCCGCGTGGCGGAGACGGCCGATCTGCTGCGCAAGACGGCCGAGCCGGTCTTCGTGCCCGGCGAGACCTGCGGCGGCGTGGACAGCAGCTCGGTCCATCCCAACAACAGCGCCGGCTGGGGCCGCCTGGACGTGCTGCGCGCCGTGCAGGTGGCCGGCCAGGGCAACAGCGGGGTGGAGGTGACGGTGGTAGACGCCCTGGGGCAGCCGCTGGCCGGCGCCCAGGTTTCCTTGACCACCAGGGCCCCCGACGGCCGCTCGGTCACGCTGGAAGGCGCTACCAACAGCGAGGGCCGCTACGAGTTCATCGTGGCGCCCGGCCAGGTGAGGCTGCGGGCGCGCCTGTTCGGCTACAGTATGAACGAGCCCGTGGCGGTAAACGTAACCGACTCCGTGACAGAAGTCACCCTGACCTTGCAGGAACTGCCGCGCTACACCTTGCGCGGGATCGTGGTGGAGAAGAGCCAACGCGCCTATCTCCCTCTGCTCGTTGTCAACTCCTACTACCCGCCCTGGTCAAAGGAAGCGGCGCAGCCGGCGGCTGTCCCCGGCCACTTGAAACGGCTGGCAGCCCAGGCCTTTATCGTCGGCGCGCCGCTGCCGCCGGCGTCCACCGATTGTAGCGGCACCTTTGAGTTGACGGTGCCGGCAGGAACCCACACCTTGGAGGTCAGGGCTTTGGGCTACGAGCCCCAGCGCCTCATCCTCAACGTCACCGGCCCCATGACCACCACCGTCGCCATGCGGCCCACCCTGGACTACGCAGTCAGCGACAGCCGCAGCGGCGATGTGCAGTTCAACTGGGTGGACGCGCGCGGGGGCGTGCGCCATTCGCTGAGCGACGACAGCAACCGGTGGCTGGTGCTGCCGCCGGACCGCTTCTTCTCGTTCTTCGGCCTCCCCTATCGCTCGATCTCCTTCAGCTCCAACGGCTTCCTAAGCTTCGAATACGGCTTCCGGTTCTTCCACGGGGTGGTGCCCTTCGAGGGCCTGCCCAACAACGCCTTCTACGCCTACGCCGAGGACCTGAATCCGGAAGCGAACCTGGATTACCACACCGGCTACGACAACGGTATCTACACGCTGATAGACAGCGACCGGGTGGTCATCCAGTACAACGAGGTGGAGCACTGGGCCTGGGGCAACCCGGAGACCTTCCAGGTGATCCTAGACCTGCGCACAGGCGCTATCACGGTGCAATACCTGGTGGTGAGCTGGCCTGACTTCACCACGGTAGGGCTGGAGGACAGCACGGGCCGCCGCGGGGTACTCTACTCCTACGCCAATTCCGCCAACCTGGAGCCGGGCCTGGCCGTGCGCTTCACGCCGGTGATCGGCCAGTCGGGCGTTTCGTGTCAGTAGGGCGACCTCAGTTTCCCGGAAACTGCGTAGCTTCCGGGAAACTGAGGCTCACTGCGGTCCGCCCAGAATTTCCCCCATGCTCACCAGCGCATAGCCTGCGTCCTGGAACGCCTTGAGCAGCCGAGGCAGCGAGTCCACGTTGATCTGCCGGCTGGTGTGCATGTAGTAGAGCGCGCCGGGCATGGCGTTGCCGAACACGTTGTCGTAGATGGTCTGCGCGGTGGCGCCCGGTCGCCAGTCCTCGGAGCCGTAGGTCCAGATGATGGTGGTCCAGCCGAGCTGATACGCGGTGGGCACGCTGATCTCGCTGCGAGAGCCGAAGGGGGGCCGGAAGTAGGGCTTCGTGGTCACCCCCGTCAGCTCCAGCACTAGGGCCTCGGTGTCCAGCAGCTCCTTGGCCACCTCCTCAGCGGTCATGGGCTTGAAGTCCTTGTGGGTCCAGGAGTGGTTGCCCAGCTCGTGTCCTCGCTCGGCGATGCGCTTGGTGGCCTCCGGATACTGTTGCACCCAGGCCCCCTGTAGGAAGAACGTGGTGCGATAGCCGAACTGGTCCAGGATGTCCAGGATCTGGTACAGCAGCTCCGGGTCGCCCTCCACGTCGAAGCTAATGTTGACCTGCGGTCGGCCGTCGGGCGCCGTCGGGGTGCCGATGTAGACGATGTCCGGGCTGGCCGGCGGACGGCCGGCGGCCGGCTCCGGGGTGGGGGTAGGCGTTGCTGTCGGCGTAGGGCTAGGCGTCTCCGTGGGCGTCGGCGTGGCCGTGGGGAGGGGGGTGGCCGTGGGCGTAGGGGTGGGCGGCGGCGTAGCCGTAGCGGTGGCCGTGGGCGAGGGGGCCTCGGCCACGACGGCCGGCGGGTTGGCCTCTGGGGCGGTCCGATCGGCTTGGCCGCTGCAGGCGGCCAGCGCTAAGGCCATCGCCAACAACAGACTCGTCAACAGCCAGGCTGTCGCCGATGGCCAGGGTCGAGCCCTCGTCGCCGCAGCGCAGCGGGCTGCCGGCCAGGGATGTCGGCCACGAACGGGATGCGTACAGGGCGATGCGGTGGGGTGGGTCATCAAACGGAGAAGTCCTTTTCCGAGAGGATGTCACTCGTTGAACAGCTCGCCCACGGAGCGGCCCTCGTGGATGCGGCGGATCACGTCGCCCAGCAGCGGCGCCACGCTGATCACCTCTAGGCGGTCGCCGATGCGCGCCCGCTTCTTGTCGGAGATGGGCACGGTGTCGGTGACCACCACGCGGGAGAGGGCGCTCTTCTGTAGCCGCTTGGCGGCGGGCTTGGAGAGGATCGGGTGGGTGGCGCAGGCGATCAGCTCGCGCGCGCCGGCCTCGCGCAGGAAGCGGGCTGCGTCGGTCAGCGTGCCCGCCGTGTCAATCTCGTCGTCCACGATGATGATGTTCTTGTCCTGCACGTTGCCGATGACGTTGTACATCTGGGTTTCCGTTCCGTCAAACGCGCGGCGCTTCTCGATGATGGCCAGGGGCAGGCCCAGCCGCTCCGCCACGTTGCGCGCGCGGCGCACCCCGCCGATGTCGGGCGAGACCACCACTGTGTCGTCGGCGTTGAAGCCGATGCGCTTGAAGTAGTTGACAAAAAGGCTGATGGTGGAAAGCTCGTCTGTGGGGATGGTGAAAAAGCCCTGGATTTGTCCGGCGTGCAGATCAATGGTCAGAAAGCGGTCTGCCCCGGCCACGGTGATCAGGTCGGCCACCAGGCGGGCGGTGATGGGCACGCGCGGCTGGTCTTTTTTGTCTGTGCGGCCGTAGCCGTAGTAGGGCACCACGGCTGTAATACGGGCGGCGGAGTCGCGACGCAGGGTGTCAATGAAGATCAGCAGCTCCATCAGGTTGTCGTTGGTGGGTGGGCAGGTGGGCTGGATCAGGAAGACATCCTTGCCGCGCACGCTTTGGTGCAGGCGCACGAAGGTGTTGGTGTTGGGGAACTGGAAGACGTCCACGCCGCCCAGGGGCACCCCCAAGTAATCGGCTACCTTGGCGGCCAGGGGGCGGTTGGCCGTGCCGCTAAAGATCGCCAGGTCGCCGTACATGCGGATGAGGGTGGGCGCTGTGCGCGGCGCGGTCACCGGTCCATTGGTAGGCACGCTCGTGTCTCCGAGCGCGGCTCCAGGCTGGGCCGGCGGTGCTACGACGGCTCCTTGTCGAGAGCTGCTTTTGGGCATAGGCTCACCTCGAACGGAAGACCACGGTAGATTGGCGGGCGAAGAAGACCTCTTCAGCGGAGTTCGTCCGACGGCGGACGCAAGGCTTTGGCCTGGCGCGCTGCCTCAATCGGCGTCGAGGACCAGCGGCAGCAGCTGATCGGCGGCGCTGTACGGGTCGAGCTCGCGGTTGGCCACTCCCATCACCAAGGCCTGCAGCTGCTCGGTCGGCACCCGCGTGGCCAGGCGCCGCAGCACAGCTGCCTGCAGGATATGGATGAGCGCCGTGCGGGCGCGCTCCTGCTCCCGGCGCTCCAGCTCGCCGCTCTCCTGGAGATAGGCGCGGTGGCGCTCGATCTCGTCGCGCAGGGTCGTCACCCCCTCGTCGCGCAGGGCCACCGTCTTGACGATGGGCGGCAGCCAGCCGTCTCCCTCCGGGCTAGAGCCGTGCACCTGCATCGTCTGTCCGTGGTGGCGCACATACGACGGGCCCATCCCCAACATCATCTGCAGGGCGGTCACCGTCTTGTCCGCGCCCTCTCGGTCCGCCTTGTTGACGGCCAGGATGTCAGCGATCTCCAGCACGCCGGCCTTGATGGCCTGCACCTCGTCCCCCAGCCCTGGGGCCTCCACCACCACCGTGGTGTGGGCGGTGCTGGCGATGTCCACCTCCGCCTGGCCGACGCCCACCGTCTCCACCAGGATGCGCTGAAAGCCGGCCGCGTCCAACACCAGGATCACGTCGGCCGTGGCCTGGGCCAGGCCGCCGAGACTCCCGCGGGTGGCCATCGAGCGGATGAAGATGCCGGGATCGCCGCTCAGGTCGCGCATGCGCACCCGGTCCCCCAACAGGGCGCCGCCGGTGAAGGGGCTGGTGGGGTCCACGGCCACCACGCCCACGGTGTAGCCGAGCTGGCGGTAGGCCTTGGCCAGCGCGTTCACCAGCGTGGACTTTCCCGTGCCCGGCGAGCCGGTGATCCCCACCACATGCGCACGGCCCGTTCTGGGGTAGAGGGCGGCCAGCACCTGGTGCGCCTCGACCCCGTCGTTCTCCACGAGGGTGATGGCCTTGGCCAGCGCCCGTCGGTTGCCGCTGAGGAGGTCGTCAACGAGGGTCATGGGTTGGGGGTCTCCCAGAGCTCACGGAGGTTCCCCATGTTCCTTCGGTTCCTTGGTCCGTCCCGTTAAGGGGCTTGGAGGAGCTCGGGGGAACCGGACGAGCTCGGAGGCCCTAGAAGGAACTCGGAGGAACTGGAGGAGCTCGGGGCTTACACGTCCAGGTTGCGCACCTGCTTGGCGTGGGTCTGGATGAAGCGCTTGCGCGGGGGCACGGCCGAGCCCATCAGCATGTCGAAGGTGCGGTCAGCTGCGGCGGCGTCCTCGATGGTCACCTGCAGCAACACCCGGTTCTCCGGGTTCATGGTGGTTTCCCAGAGCTGCTCCGGGTTCATCTCGCCCAGGCCCTTGTAGCGCTGGATGGTGACCTTCTTGCCGTCCAGGCGCTGCAGGATCTGCTCCTTCTCCTCGTCGGAGTAGGCGTAGTACTTCTCCTTGCCCGCCTGGATCAGGTAGAGAGGCGGTTGGGCGATGTAGAGGTTGCCGTTGGTGATCAGCGGCTCCAGGTAGCGGAAGAAGAAGGTGAGCAGGAGAGTGCGGATGTGCGCGCCGTCCACGTCGGCGTCGCTCATCAGGAAGATGCGGCTGTAGCGCAGGTTCTCGATGTTGAAGCTCTCGCCCACGCCGGTGCCCAGCGCGGTGATCAGGGCCTGGATCTCCTTGTTGGCCAGGGCCTTGTCCAGACGGGCCTTCTCCACGTTAAGGATCTTGCCCCGCAGGGGCAACACGGCCTGGAAGCGCCGGTCGCGGCCCTGCTTGGCCGAGCCGCCGGCGCTGTCGCCCTCCACGATGTAAAGCTCGCTCTTGGCCGGGTCGCGCTCGGTGCAGTCGGCCAGCTTGCCGGGCAGGGTGGAGCTCTCCAGCGCGCTCTTGCGGATCACCAGCTCGCGGGCCTTGCGCATGGCGTCGCGGGCGCGGCTGCTGGTCTGGCACTTCTCCACGATCTTGCGCGCGTCGCGCGGGTTCTGCTCCATCCAGGCGGTCAGCGCCTCGCCCACCACCGACTGCACGTGGTTCTTGACCTCGGCGTTGAGCAGCTTGACCTTGGTCTGGCTCTCGAACTGCGGGTTGGGCAGCTTGACGCTGATGATGGCCGTCAGGCCCTCGCGGGTGTCGTCGGCGGTGAAGGCGGGCTCGTTCTCCTTGAGCAGCCCCTGCTTGCGCGCGTAGTCGTTGACGCTGCGGGTCAAGGCCGCGCGCAGGCCGGTGAGGTGCGTGCCGCCGTCGGGGGTGTTGATGGTGTTGGCGAAGGAGTAGGTGGACTCGTTGAAGCCGTCGGTGTACTGCAGCGCGGCCTCGATCAGCACCCCCTCTACCTCCTTCTCCACGTGGATGGGCGGGTGCAACACCTCGCGGTTCTTGTTCAGATAGGCCACGAAGCTGCGCACGCCGCCCTCGAAGTAGAAGGTCATCTCGCGCGGGGGCTTCTCCCGCAGATCGCGGAAGGTGATGGTGACCCCCCGGGTCAGGAAGGCCATCTCGCGGAAACGCTGCATCAGCGTGTCGTAGCGGTACTCCAGCACCTCGAAGATCTGCGGGTCGCGCAGGAAGGTGACCTTGGTGCCGGTGCGCTCGCCCGGCTTCATCTCGCCGATGACCTCCACGCCCGTCACCGGCCAGCCGCGCTCGTAGCGCTGCCGCCACACCTTGCCCTCCCGCTTCACCTCCACCTCGAGCCACTCCGACAGCGCGTTGACCGCCGAGACGCCCACGCCGTGGAGGCCGCCGGAGACCTTGTAGCCGCCGCCGCCGAACTTGGCGCCGGCGTGCAACCTGGTCATCACCACCGTCAGCGCCGAGATGCCGGCCTGCGGATGGATCCCCACGGGAATGCCGCGGCCGTTGTCGGCCACGCTGACGCTCTCGTCCGGGTGGATGACGATCTCGATGTGGTCGCACGCGCCAGCCATGGCCTCGTCAATGGCGTTGTCCACCACCTCGAAGACCATGTGGTGCAACGCCTTAACGTCGGTGCCGCCGATGTACATGCCTGGCCGGCGGCGCACTGCCTCCAGCCCCTCCAGCACGGTGATGTCACTGGCGTCGTAGTGAGCAGGCTGGACGTTGTTGTTGATCGCCACGATCGTACTACCTCCGAGAAGTCAACCTATCGCCCTGCCAACCGCTCCTGGCAAGGCTCAGGGCTCTGCTTCGACGAGCCAATCCTTTACTTCACCAACGCCTGCTGCCAGCGCAGATAGCGGTCCCGGTAGAAGGCCAGCCGCGCGGCCGCCAGCCCGGTGAGCAAGAAGGCGTTGCCCACGATGGAAAGGACGACCGCAGCCGGCCCAAGGGGCGCTAGCCGCTGCCAGATCAAGCGAAAGCCGGCCATGATGAGCGCCGTCAGCAGCACCAGCCCGAGGGTGCCCCAAAAGTTGCGGCCCACCACGTTCACGCTGCGCCACACCGCCTGGCTGGGCGACACGCCGTCCCACGCCATGGCAGCGACGACGAAGTAGAGCATGAAATAGGCCCACAGCGTCGCCCAACCGGCCACCAAGGCGCCCAGGCTCACCAGGAAGGTGGCCAAGGCCGGCAGCGCCAGCGCCGCCAAGGACAGAAACAGCGACGCTGCGAACAGGAAGGCCAGGGCCAGCAGCGCCAACAGCAGGCCGTAGGCCATCACCATTAGCCACAGGCGCAGCGCCCGCCGCACCGAGAACCCGGTTGCCTCTGGGCCCTCCTCCAGCCGCGAGACGATGCCGGTGAGGAAGAAGCTACCCATGCCCAGCCCACCCGCCAACAACAACGGCACCACCATCAACAGCCAGCCGGCCGACACCTGCGTGGCCGACGACGCCGACGGCGAGGCCAGCAAGCCCGGCATCAACAGGCTGAACCAGGTTAGCCCGTTGCTCATCAGCCACAGCAGGTTGAACTGGCGGCCGGCCTCCAGCAGCAGCTGGCGGGAGACCTCGGTCATCTGGGCCACGTCCGCAGGCAGCCCGGCCGTGGGCAGCGCGCTCACCCACCGGCTCGTCAGCTCCGCAACCGACAGGTGCGGCCCCAGCCACAGCCACAGGTCTGCGATCACCGGCAACAGCACCAACCACAGATGTCGCTGCGCTACCCTGAAGCCCACCGAAAGGCTGTCTACAACGCCGAGGGGTTGGGATGTTTCCTGAGCCATTGCAGGCAACAATGGGGCGACACCCACCTGAGCGATACTCCTAGGCGGTGTCGCCCTGCCTCAGTCCTTCGCGGTCACAACGGATGCACACAGCCTGTCCTGTTTCGCTCAAGCGGCCCAGGGCTCGGTCCAGCGCACCCGGGGCGGTCGCCGCGCAAGGGCATTATACCACGGGTCAGGCCAAATCGCCAGATTAGGAGCCGGGAAGCGTCCAGCCTAGAATAGATGTTCGGACAGACTGCGTCCCCACCTGGAGGACAAACGGAGGCAAAGCGCCCGGCTCGGCCCCTTGACGCCCCTCCCGCGCGCGGATACAATCCGTTTGTGCTGACAGGCGCAGAAGCCTGACAACCTCAACTGCGGAGGTCGCTTTGACCATCATCACCTTGACCACCGACTTCGGCCTCGACGATGGCTACGTGGGGGCGATGAAAGGCGTCATTCTGGGCATCGCGCCCGGCGCCACGCTGGTGGACATCACCCACGCCCTGCCGCCCCAGGACATCCGCCGTGGGGTGAGCGTCCTGCGCGAGGCGACACCCTACTTTCCCGCCGGCACGGTGCACCTGGCCATCGTGGACCCCGGCGTGGGCAGCCAGCGCCGGCCCATCGCCCTGCAGGCGGGCGCGCATCGCTTTGTCGGGCCCGACAACGGCCTCTTCACCGCTGCGATCGCCGACGCACAGGCGGCCGGCCTGCCCGTCGCCGTCTACCACCTGGACCGGCCGGCCTACTGGCGGCCGGAGATCAGCCGCACCTTCCACGGCCGCGACATCTTCGCGCCGGTGGCGGCCCACTTGGCCAACGGCGTTCCTCTGGAGGAGCTGGGCACGCCGGTGGACGACCCTGTGCTCCTGCCCCTTTGGCGACCGGAGCGCCGGCCCGACGGCCGCATCCTGGGCCACGTGGACCACGTGGACCACTTCGGCAACCTGATCAGCAACGTGCCGGGCGCCTGGCTGGCCGGCCGCCGCTGGACGATCTCCATCGCCGGTCGGCAGCTCGTAGGCCCCCGGCCGACGTACGCCGCCGCCGAGCCGGGCGAGCTGCTGGCCCTGATCAGCAGCAGCGGCCACCTGGAGGTCGCCGTGCGCAACGGCAGCGCAGCTGCCCTGCTGGGCGTGCAGGCCGGTGAACCGATCGAGGTGTGGGAGCGTGAGGAGTAAGAGGTAGACGTGTGAAGGGTCGCGAGCAACGCATGGGCGGTGGAACGGCTACTTCTCCTTCCTGAAGGCATCGGCGTTGCCACCGTCGGACCGCCCCCTCCTGCCGAGGCGACTCGCCACGCATCACCCATCGCGCACCTTCGTCCGCACAGCCAAGCGCTACCCTTGGAGACTTCCCCATGGAACAGTTCATCATCGAGGGCGGCCATCCCCTCAACGGCGAGGTGCAGCCCAGCGGCAACAAGAACGCTGCCCTGCCGCTGCTGGCCGCCTCGCTGCTCACCGACGAGCCGCTGACGCTGCACAATGTCCCCCGCATCGGCGACATCGAGACGCAGCTGGAGCTCCTGGCCGATCTGGGCGTGGACATCGCCTGGCGCGATCCCCACACCGTCACCTTGCGCGCACGGAACCTGCGCCACACGACGCCCAACCCGGCCCTCTTCCAGCGCACCCGCGGCTCCGTGACCCTCATTGGCCCGATGCTGGCGCGAGCCGGCCGGGTGCACCTGCCCTCCCCCGGCGGGGACAAGATCGGCCGCCGCCGCATTGACACCCACCTGCTGGCCCTGGAGGAGCTAGGCGCCGAGATTGACCACAACGGCAACTTCACGGTGCGCGCCAGCGGCCTGCGGGGCGCCGACATCCTCTTGGACGAGGCCAGCGTCACCGCCACGGAGAACGCCGTGATGGCCGCTGCGCTGACCCCCGGCGTCACCATCATCCGCAACGCCGCCTCCGAGCCCCACGTCCAGGACCTGTGCCACTGCATCAACCAGATGGGCGGCAGGATCAGCGGCATCGGCAGCAACATCCTCACCGTTGAGGGCGTCCCGCGGCTGCACGGCGGCGAGTTCACCATCTCCCCCGACCACATCGAGATCGGCTCCTTCATCGGCCTGGGCGCGGTGACCCGCGGCACCCTGCGCATCAAGGGGGTCAACTGCGAACACCTGCGCATGATGGAGATGGTGTTCCGCCGGCGCCTGGGCGTGAAGCTGCACTACGAAGGGGACACCCTGGTGGTGGAGGACGGCCAGGAGCTGCAGATCACGCCGGACGTGGGCGGCGCGGTGCCCAAGATCGAGAACGCGCCCTGGCCCGCCTTCCCGGCCGACGTGTTGAGCATCGCGCTGGTGGTGGCCACCCAGGCGCGCGGCACGGTGCTCATCCACGACAAGATGTTCGAGAGCCGGCTCTACTTCACCGACAAGCTGATCACCATGGGCGCGCAGATCATCCTGTGCGACCCCCATCGCTGTGTGGTGGTCGGCCCCTCGCAGCTCCACGGCAGCACGGTGGTGAGCCCTGACATCCGCGCCGGCATGGCGCTGGTGATCGCGGCCCTGTGCGCCAAGGGCGTCAGCGAGATCGGCAACATCGGACAGATTGATCGCGGCTATGAGCGCCTGGAGGAGAAGCTGCTGGCCCTCGGCGCGCACATCCGCCGGGTGCGGCCGTAGCCGGCCGCCCGTTGAGGCGACAGGGTCCTCGGCGACGTGCGCCAGGCAGCCGCGCGTCGGAGTTCGCACTCCGCGTGGACACAACATGTAGCGCAACTCGTGTCGAGTTGCGCGACAGGGCGCGAACTCCGCGTGGACACAACTTGTAGCGCAACTCGTGTCGAGT
>JANWYQ010000073.1 GCA_025055015.1 Caldilineales bacterium | reverse complement strand
CGCTCCGGGGGAGTATAATCGGCGCCACCGAACAGCCTCATCGCTCGTTGCTCGCTGCGCCTCGCGCCCCACGCGTCCCATGACCACTGCCATGCGCATTGACCCCCACACCGGTCGCGTCCACCTCAACCCGCGCGACCCGCACTTCTACAACAACCCCTACCCGTACTACCACGAGCTACGGCGCCAGACGCCGGTCTTCTTCTGGGAGGACTTCGGCTTCTGGTGCTTCACCACCCACGAGGACGTCAGCGCCGTGCTGCGGGACCGCCGCTTCGGCCGCCAGATCCTCCACATCGCCACCCGCGAGGAGCTGGGCTGGCCGCCGGAGCGGGAGGACCTCAAGCCCTTCCTGGACGTGGACCGCTACTCCATGCTGGAGCTGGAGCCCCCCGCCCACACCCGCCTGCGCAGCCTGGTGCAGAAGGCCTTCATGGCCCGGCAGATCGAGCGGCTGCGGCCGCGCGTCGCCAGCCTGGCCCACAGCCTGCTCGACGCCCTGGGCGAGCACGGCGAGGCCGACCTGCTCCCCACCTTCGCCACCCCTATCCCCGTCATCGTCATCGCCGAGCTCCTGGGCGTGCCCACCGACATGTGCGACTACCTGCTGAGCTGGAGCCACGCCATGGTGGCCATGTACGAGCTGGGCCGCACGCCGGAGCAGGAGCGCAAGGCCGTGCAGGCCGCGCAGGAGTTCGTGGCCTACATCAAGGATTATGTCGAGCGGCGCCGCCGCCAGCCCAAGGACGACCTGATCACCCACCTGATCCAGGCCGAGGAGGAGGGGGAGCAGCTCACCGAGGAGGAGCTGGTCTCCACCTGCATCCTGCTGCTCAACGCCGGCCACGAGGCCACCGTCCACGCCATCGGCAACGGCGTGCTGGCCCTGCTGCGCCACCCCGACCAGCTGGAGCGGCTACGCCGCGAGCCGACGCTGATCGCCCCTGCCGTGGAGGAGATCCTGCGCTACGACCCGCCCCTGCACCTGTTCAACCGCTGGGTGCTGGAGGACGTGGAGGTCCGCGGGCAGCGCTTCCGCCGCGGGGACCGGGTGGCGGTGCTGCTGGGCGCGGCCAACCGCGACCCGGCCCAGTTCGCCAACCCCGACGCGCTGGACATCACCCGCTGGCCGAACCCCCATGTCGCCTTTGGCGGCGGCATCCACTACTGCGTCGGCGCTCCCCTGGCCCGGCTGGAGCTGCAGGTGGCCCTGCCCATCCTGCTGGAGCGGCTGCCGGGCCTGCACCTCGTCGAGGAGCCGCTCTACCGCAACACCTACCACTTCCACGGCCTGCAGTCGCTGCGGGTGGCGTGGTAGCGCAGCCGGCTCTGCCGGAAAGGTGACCAGCCATGAGCCCCTCCCCAGTCCCGGCCGGCTACGTGCGCGGCCCTATCTTCTTCGACGGCGGCGCCGACTACAGCGTCTACGACGACTACGCGCGCAACGCGTTCTGGAACCTGGCCGGCGCCTACGGCGCGCGCATCGTGGTGCTCACTGCCAACGAGACCGCCACCGACGCCGACTACGGCTTCACCGCGGCCTTTCGCAAGCTGGAGGCGGCCAGCGCCCAGCTGATCGTGGTGGACAGCCGCCGCGTGGGCCATGACCCGGCCGTGCTGCGCGCCGTGCAGGACAGCACCGGCATCTTCCTCTCCGGCGGGCACCCCCTGCGCTGGTCCACCCGCATCGGCGGCACCCCCTTGGCCACCGCCATCCGCCGCGCCAACGCCGTCGGCAAGGCCGTGGGTGGGGTTGGCGGCTCAGCCGCCTTCCTGTGCAACCACGTCCTGGTCTACGGCCACGGCCAGCCCTGCATGGTCCCCGGCCTCGGCCTCTCCAACCGCATCACCGTGGCGGGCCACTATCGGCGGGACGAACACGAGGAGCTGCTGCGCATGGCGATCGCCAGCAACCCCTACCTGATCGGCGTTGGCCTGTCGGAGGAGGCGGCAGTGGTGCGCCGGGCCGATGCCTTACTGGAGGGGGTGGGCCTGGCCGACGCCGTCATCGTGGACGGCAGCGAGATGGAGCACACCAACCTCGCCGACCGCCGGCCCGGCGAGCCGTTTGAGGCTCCCGGCCTGCGCACCCTCTCCCTGCCCGTCGAGCACTGCTACGACCTGGAGACCCGCACCCTGCGAACTCCCGACCGGCTGCCGCAGCGGCCGGGGCGCTTTGCGCTGTAGGGAGGGCTTTTGGCGACTCCTCCCAAGCTGAGCTACAATGCGGCGCAGTCACTGAAGCCGATCCCTGCCCTATGAGCGTCTCCAACCTCAGCAACATCGCCCTGCTGTTCTTGGTGCTCCACGTGTTCCTCGGTGTCGTCCTGCCGCTGGTGGCGACCTTCCTGCTTTGGCGCGGGATGAGGGCGCTGGAGCGTAGCCTGCGCACCGCCGCGCCCACCCTGCAGCAGAAAACCCATCAGCTGGCCACCGGCGTGGAGGAGTACAGCGCGCGCGCCGCTGCGCCGGTGATCCGCGCGTCGGCCGTCAAGGCGCGCTGGCTGGCTACCTGGCGCGCGGCCACTGCGCCCCTGCGCACCGCCCAACGGCGCCGCCGCGCGCCGCGGGGCGACCTCTCTCACGAGTAAGGCCCGTCAGGTTCCACCTGTCCATCGTCCTTCGCTCCCTCTGAGACCCCGACCATTCGAGTGACCTATGGAAACAGCGCCCACCCCAACCCCGTCCAACCGCGCGCCATCCGGCGCAACACCAGTCCCCTGGCGGGGCATTCTTCTGGGGGCAGCCGCCGGCGCGTTGCTGGGCGCCGCCGTCGGCTGGATGTACGCCCACCGGCCGCCCGACCAGCTCCGCCAGGCCCAGGCGCTGGGCCCAATGGACTACCTCAAGGTGGGCATGGCCGTGCTGGCCACCGCGCGCCAGATCGGGGAGATAGTACAGCGCGCCTAGGACGGCGCTTGCTCTCTGCTGACACCGCTCTTGTTCCAATCCGAACTTGTCCGATCTCCCCTCTGCAGCTATAATCACAGCGAAATCGTTCTTCTTTTCGCAAACTTCCGCCGGTAGAGCGCTCCTAGCGTCTGGTCCTCTCCCGGTTCTCCAACCTCTCACAACTGAAGGAGGGTGCGATGACCGCCCCAAATCAAGCCCAGCACTGCGTGGCTGTCGTCGGCGCCGGTCCGGCCGGCCTGTACGCGGCCAACGAGCTTGCGCGCGCCGGCGTGCACGTGGTGGTGTTCAACCGCGACATCAAGCCCGGCGGCCTGGCCGAGTACGGCATCTACCACGACAAGCATAAGATGAAGGAGGGCTTGCGCAAGCAGTTTCGCCAAATCCTGGCCGCTCCCAACATTGACTACTACGGCAACGTCACCGTGGCCCGCAACGGCGACCTGACCCTGGACGACCTGCGCCAGCTCGGCTTCCACGCCATCATGGTGACGGTAGGCGCGCAAGGCACCAAGTGGCTCGGGATCCCCGGCGAGGACCTCAAGGGGGTGTACCACGCCAAGGACATCGTCTACCACTACAACAAGCTGCCTCCCTATAGCCAGCGCGAGTACTACATCGGCCGCCGCGTGGCCCTGGTGGGCGTGGGCAATGTGATGATGGACCTGGCCCACTGGCTGATCCGCGACGTCAAGGTGGACTACGTGGTGGCGGTGGCGCGGCGCGGGCCGGCCGAGGTGAAGTTCTCCAAGAAGGAGATGCTGCCGGTGGTCTGCCACATTGACCGCCAGCTCCTGAACGCCGAGATCGAGCGGGTGGCGCCGGTGATGCGCAGCGTGGGCCAAGACCCCGACGCGGCCAAGGCCTACATCCTGTCCGCCGCCGACAAGGGCATCCCGCCCATCTCCAAGACCGTCTTCGCCTTCCAGTTCCTGGCCTCCCCCAAGCGCATCCTGGGGGACAGCCAGGGCTACGTGTGCGGCCTGGAGGTGGAGGACACCACCCTAGTGCGCACCAACGGCGACACCAAGGCCAAGGGGCTGGGCACCACGCGTGTCCTGGACGTGGACACGGTGATCTTCTGCATCGGCGACCGGGTGGACGAGAGCGTGGGCCTGCCGGTGGAGTGGAACGAGTTCGTCAAGAGCCCCAACCCCCGCTTCCCCGTCGACGGCATCTCCTACGAGGCCTACGACCCGGCCGCCGGCCAGCCCATCGAGGGCGTGTTCGTGGCCGGCTGGGCGCGCAAGGCCAGCGAGGGGCTGGTGGGCGTGGCCCGCAAGGACGGCGAGACGGGCGCCCAGGCGGTGTTGCAGTACCTAGCTACCCTGCCGCCGCAGGAAAACGTGGAGGAGGTGCTGCGCCGGGTGGCCCAGCGGCTGGCGCAGCTCGGCAAGCCGGTCATCACCAAGGACGACTGGCAGCGGCTAGAGGCCATCGAGCAGCAGGAGGCTGCGCGCCGCGGGCTGGAGTTCTTCAAGTTCGACTCCAACGAGGCCATGCTGGCCGCCCTGCACGCCATCCCTGAGCCGGCCTAAGCCACCGTCGCTGCCCCTGGTTCCAGCGAGGTAACAGCCATGAACCCCAACGATATCGTCGTTCTGGGGGGCGCTCGCACCCCCTTCGGCAAGTTCGGCGGGTCCTTCAAGGACGTGAGCGCCACCGAGCTGGGCGCAGCGGCCGCTAAGGCCGCCCTGGCCGCCGCCAACGTCCGGCCGGAGCAGGTGGACCATGTGGTGTTCGGCAACGTGATCCAATCTAGCCGCGACGCGGCCTACCTGGCGCGCCACGTGGGGCTGTACGCCGGCCTGCCCATCACGGTGCCCGGCCTGACCCTGAACCGCCTGTGCGGCTCCGGCATGGAGGCCATCATCGAGGCGGCGCGCATGATCAAGGCGGGCGAGGCGCAGATCGTGCTGGCCGGCGGCACCGAGAACATGAGCATGGCGCCCTTCGTCAACCGCAGCGCGCGCTGGGGCGCCGGCCTGGGCGAGAACATCGTGTTCGAGGACGCGCTTTGGCAGGGGCTGACCGACAGCTTCTGCAACATGCCCATGGCCATCACCGCCGAGAACGTGGCCAAGCAGTACGGCATCACCCGCGAGGAGCAGGACCTGCTGGCCTTCAAAAGCCAAAAGCGGGCCGCCGCCGCCTGGGCCGAGGGCCGGCTGGCCGAGGAGGTGGTGCCGGTGCAGGGCAAGGACAGCCGCGGCAAGCCGGCCACCGTGGCTCAGGACGAGCACCTGCGCCCCGACACCACCCTGGAGGGCCTGGCCAAGCTCCCGGCGCGCTTCATCCCCACGGGCGGCACGGTCACGGCGGGCAACGCCAGCGGCATCGTGGACGGCGCAGCAGCGCTGGTGATTGCGTCGGCCCGCCGCGCCCAGGAGCTGGGCCTGAAGCCGTGGGCGCGGCTGGTGTCCTGGGGCATCGCCGGCGTCCAGCCGGAGACCATGGGCATCGGCCCCGTGCCGGCCAACCGCATCGCCCTGGAGCGGGCCGGGCTGACGGTGAAGGACATCGGCCTGTGGGAGATCAACGAGGCCTTCGCTGCCCAGTGCGTGGCCTGTGTCAAGGAGCTGGACTTCGACCCTGAGCTGTTGAACGTCAACGGCGGCGCCATCGCCATCGGCCATCCCCTGGGAGCCACGGGGGCCCGCCTAGCCCTCACGCTGATCAAGGAGATGCATCGCCGAAAGGTGCAGTTCGGCAGCGCGTCCATGTGCATCGGCGGCGGCATGGGCTCGGCGGGGATCTTCGAGCTGGTGGAGTAGCGCGCCGCAGCCCTCCGCCGGGGCTGCCAGACGACGGCCGCGGCGACAGCGGGTCAAGAGACGCCGAGGGCCCTGAACACCCAGGGCCCTCGGCGTTTTTGTGGGCGGGGTGGGAGCTGAGGGATTGCATTGCGAGCGAACGTCTCCCAGCCGCCACAACGGCGGTCGGCCGCCTGCCGGCAATTGACGCTCTTCTCTCCCTCAGCTATAATCGGCCTGCTTCCACCTCTCCCGGAAAGGACCTAGCATGGCCGACCCCTCCCGCCTCCTCTTCATCCATGGCCTACAGGGCAGCAGCCGCGGCTTCAAGGCCACCCTGCTGCGCCAGCACTTCCCCGGCATGGTCATCCCCGACTTCGCCGGCGACTTTTGGCAGCGCATGGCCCAGCTGGAGCAGGTCATCGGCGACACCGCCGGCTGGACCATCGTCGGCTCCAGCCTGGGCGGGCTGATGGCGGCCGTCTTCGCCTGCCGACACCCGCAACAGGTGGACCGCCTCATCCTGCTGGCGCCGGCCCTGGCCTTCCTGGACCTAGACCAACACCCGCTGCCCCCCTACCCTGGGCCGGTGACCATCTACCACGGCCGCATGGACGACGTGGTGCCGCTAGACCGCACCCAGGACGTAGCCGAACAGCTCTTCCCCAACCTTGCCTTCCACGTGGTGGATGCCACCCACGACCTGAACGCCTTCGTCCAGACGCTGGACTGGTCGGCCCTGGTCGAGGGCGCTGCGGAGCCCTCCCGCTGAACTGCGCTGTGGCCTACCTGCGAGCCGTTGTCCGTGTCCTCTACGGCGTGCCCACCCTGGTGTTGGCCACGCTGTTGGTGGTGGTTCTATCGCCTCTGCCGATCCGCTGGCGTGGGGTGCGGCTGGCCTCCTGGTTCTTCGCCTGGGGGGTGCGCATCGTCATGCCGGCCCTGGGGCTGCGCTTCGTCTGCACCGATCCCCAGGCCATCGTGCGCCACCGGGGCTTGATTTTGGCCAACCACGTCTCCTTTTTCGACGTGCTGGTGATGAGCTACCTGGTGCCCATGCGCTACGTCTCCAAGGCCGAGGTGCGGCGGTGGCCCTTTGTCGGCCAGATCGCCAAGGCCACGGGCACCGTCTTCGTGGACCGCAGCGACAAGGCCAACCGGGCCGAGGTACGCCAGCAGGTCGTCCGCAGCCTGCGCGAGGCGCTTTACCCGCCCCTCGTCATCTTCCCCGAAGGGCGGCGCAACCCCGAGGACACCCTCCTCCCCTTCCGCTACGGCGTGTTCGAGATCGCCGTCGAGACCGGCGCGCCCTACCTGCTGTGCGCCATCCACTACGAGGACACGGAGTCCATGACCTGGCAGAGCCATCGGGAGACCCTGCCGCAGAGCATCAGGCGCATCGTGCTGCGGGACCCCTCGCGCGTCTGGCTGGTGCCTCTCCAGGTCATCCGGCCGAGGCCGGACGACGACCCACAGCGCTTGGCCCAGCAGGCCAGGGAGATCGTGGGGGAAGCACTGCGAGAGCTGCGCGGGGGCAAGGCGTAGGCCCGCGGCGCGTGCGCAGCCGGGCCGGGCAGCGGTCGGCTGCTTCCTGTCGGCCCGGCTCCAACCTCCCCCTGCCTTACGTCCTCACCACCGAGTTGTCGCTGCCGTGGATGTTGGGCACGTACTCGTCCGCGTGCCAGTCGTTGAGCCACTCAGAGCCGTTCACGAGGTAGCGGAACTCGTAGCGCGCGCCTTTGTCCAGCTCGAGGCGCACCTGCCACACCTTCTCGCGCGGCCGGTGCACCATCGGCGTGGCCTGCTGGTCCCACTCGTTGAAGTCGCCCACCAGGTGAACCTGTTTTACCCAGGGCGCAGCGGGAAACTCAAAGGTCACCAACACCTTGTTCGGCTTGGAGCTTGCTTCTTTTCTGAGCATAGGGCACGGGCGATTCTGGGGAGCGTCGGCTGGAGGCGGAGCAAGGTTAACACACTCTGGGCCTGAAGACAAACTGGCGGGCGCCGGAAAACGAGCCGCGGCCGGCCCCTGGCCTTGCCGCTGCTGCCCTCTCCCGAAGAAGCTGCGCCGACTCCGCCCACAGAGGGCCTTTCTTGACGAATCCCTGGCGCCAACGTAGAATGACCGCGGCACAAACGCACATTTCTCCCCCAGGTCGCCGTCATGTTTGAAACGCTAACCGAGAAGCTGCAGACCGTCTTCGACAACCTTTCCCGCCGCGGCAAGCTCACCGAGGCCGACGTGGACGCGGCCATGCGCGAGGTGCGCCTGGCCTTGTTGGAGGCCGACGTCAACTACAAGGTGGTCAAGGACCTGGTGGCGCGCGTCAAGGAGCGCGCGGTGGGCGCCGAGGTGATGAAGAGCCTGACGCCCGCCCAACAGGTGGTCAAGATCGTCCACGAGGAGCTCATCGCCACCCTGGGCCAGCCGGCCAAGCTCGACCTCTCCGGCCCCACGCCCCACGTCGTCATGCTGGTGGGCCTGCAGGGCTCCGGCAAGACCACCACTGCGGCCAAGTTGGCCCTCCACCTGCGCAAGAGCGGCCAGCGCCCCCTGTTGGTGGCCGCCGACACCTACCGCCCCGCAGCCATCCACCAGCTGGAGGTCCTGGGCAAGCAGCTCGACATCCCGGTGCACAGCGAAGGGGACAAGGTGCCCCCGCCCCAGATCTGCGCCAACGCGGTGCGCCGCGCCCGCGAGTCGGCCTACACCGTGGTCATCATGGACACCGCCGGCCGGCTGCAGATCAACGAGGACATGATGCGCGAGCTGGAGCAGATCAAGCAGCTCACCAAGCCCCAGGAGGTCCTGCTGGTGGCCGACGCCATGACCGGCCAGCAGGCGGTGAACGTGGCCAAGACCTTCCACGAGCGCGTCGGTCTCACCGGCCTGATCCTGACCAAGATGGACGGCGACGCGCGCGGCGGCGCGGCCATCTCCATGCGCGAGGTCACCAACGTGCCCATCAAGTTCGTGGGCGTCGGGGAGAAGGTGGACGCGCTGGAGGTCTTTCACCCCGACCGCATGGCCGGCCGCATCTTGGGCATGGGCGACGTCTTGTCGCTGATCGAGAAGGCCCAGGCCACCATGGACGAGGAGAAGACGCGCTCGGCCGCCCAGCGCCTGATGAAGGGCGAGTTCGACCTGGAGGACTTCCTGGGCCAGATGCAGCAGATGCGCAAGATGGGGCCTCTCAGCCAGCTGTTGGACATGATCCCCGGCATGGGTCGGCTGACCAAGGAGATCGCGCCCGAGGTCACCGACAAGCAGATGAAGCAGATCGAGGCGATCATCAGCTCCATGACGCGCGAGGAACGGCGACGGCCCGAGATCATCAACGCCAGCCGCAAGCGCCGCATCGCGCGCGGCTCCGGCACCACGGTGCAGGACGTCAACGAGCTGTTGTCCCAGTTCAAGCAGGCGCAACGGCTGATGAAGCAGCTTGCGGCTCAGGGCAAGGGCCGGCGAGGTGGCCGGTTCCCGGGGTTCCCTGGGCTGCCGCTCGGCTAAGGCAACGATGCCCTCCATTCCCCCGGCCGCCCTGCGACGTCTTTACGTCAAAGGCAGCCTGAGCAACACCGACCACGGCGTGGAGCTGGCGCTGGTGAACCACCTGGCGCCGTGCACCCTGATCGGCGTCGGCCCGCTGGAGGTGGACGGCGCCGAGTACGGCAGCGAGCGGCTCACCGCGCGCTTCGAGCGCCGTTCCCTCAAGCCGGGCCGCCAGCCGGAGCCCCTGGTGCGCGCCGCCGCTTCCATTGACCTGAGCCGCGCCGTGCGCTTCGATCTGGAGACTACCTTGCGCGTCCAGATGGACGGCCTTTGGCTGGCCCCCGGCGAGCACCGCTGCCTGCTGCACCTGGCCACGCGCGAGGTTGGCGTCTTGTCCGTCGAGATCACCGACCAGGTGACCGACCGCCGCAGCCGCTAGGCCGGAATTTGTGCGCTAGATCATAGCCACATCCCCGGCTTCGTGCTACCTTGTAGGCGTATCCCCTCCTCTGTGGCGGCAACTCAGCGCGGCGACGACGCCCACCGCTCACCGATGAGCGCCAGGAAGCGGCCCGCCGGCTGACTGCGGCTCCGCCGCGTAGCTTGCAGGAGCTTTTCCCATGGCCGAGACCTTGAAACGCACCGCCCTCTACGACGAGCACCGACGGCTGGGCGGCCGCATGGTGCCCTTCGCCGGTTGGGAGCTGCCGGTGCAGTACGACGGCACGGGCCCTACGGTGGAGCACAACGCCGTGCGCACCCAAGCCGGGCTCTTCGACATTGACCACATGGGCCAGGTGGAGGTGGCCGGGCCCGACGCCCTGCCCTTCCTCCAGCGGCTGCAGGTGTCCGACCTCTCCGACCTGCCGGTGCGGGGGGCCCGCTACAGCCTGATGTGCTACGCCGACGGCGGCGTGGTGGACGACATCTTCGTCTATCGCCTGGGCGATCAGCGCTGGTGGGTCATCGTGAACGCAGCCAACCGGCACAAGGACGTGGCCTGGATGCAGGCCCACGCGGTTGGCTTCGACGTCGAGATTCGAGACCTCTCCGACGAGACCTACATGCTGGCCCTGCAGGGCCCCCTGGCTCAGGCCGTGCTGCAGCGCCTTACCCCCCTGGACCTGAACACCGTTCCCTTCCACACCTGCGCCGAGGCCGAGGTGGCCGGCATCCCCACTCTGATCGGCGCCACCGGCTACACCGGGGAGTACGGCTACGAGCTCTTCTTCCCGGCGGGCGAGGCCGTGACCATGTGGCGGGCGCTGCTGGAGGCGGGCCGGGCGGACGGCCTGCTGCCCTGCGGCCTGGCCGCGCGCGACTCCCTGCGCTTCGAGCCCTGCCTGCCCCTGTACGGCCACGAGATCCACGCCGAGGTAGACCCCATCAGCGCCCGACTGGGCTGGGCGGTCAGCTTCGCCAAGGGCGACTTCGTCGGCCGCGACGCCCTGCTCAAGGTCAAGCTGGAGGGACCCAAGCAGGTGCTGGTGGGCTTCGAGATGGTGGACAAGGGCGTGCCGCGCGGGGACTACCCGGTGGCGGTGGACGGCCGGGTGGTGGGAAAGGTGACCACCGGCATGAAGGCGCCCACCAGCGGCCGCTTCGTCGGCCTGGCCTACGTTCCCGTGGCCCACTCGGCCATCGGCTCCCCCATTGACATCGTCATCCGCGACCAGCCCAAGCGGGCCGTGGTGGTCAAGCGGCCCTTCTACACGCCGGCGTATCGCCGCCGGTGACCGGTGAACGGCCAACGGCAACGGGTGGTTGAGCCACCCTCGCCTGTCATCAGTCGAGGCGCCCGCTCACCCCTTGCCGACACCACCCTGCCGCTCTACCACTCTACCAATTTACCGGTTTACCAATCTACCCATTTACCAACTTACCCACTTCTTTCCCAACCCAGGAGGCTTTCATGGCATACAAGTACGATCCCACGGCTCGCTACGCCAAGACCCACGACTGGGCGCGCGTGGAGGGCGACCTGGTGGCTTGTGGCATCAGCGACTACGCCCAGCACGCGCTGTCCGACGTTGTCTACATCGAGCTGCCGGATGTAGGCACCACCATCACCCAGGGCCAGGTCTATTCCACCGTCGAGTCGGTGAAGGCCGCCGAGGAGGTCTATGCGCCGGTGAGCGGCGAGATCGTTGAGGTCAACGAGGCGCTGGCGGACGCGCCCGAGCTGCTCAACAGCGACCCCTACGGCGCCTGGATCATCAAAGTCCGCCCCAGCGACCTCTCCGAGCTGGACAGCCTGATGGACGCTGCGGCCTACGAGGCGTTCGTCCAGGAGGAGGAGAAAGGAGGCCACTGATGCCCTTTATCGCCAACACCGACGCCGAGCGCCAGGCCATGCTGGCCACCATCGGCGTCGAGCGGATCGAGGACCTCTTCCACGACATCCCAGAGCCCTACCGCTACGTGCCCTTTGACCTGCCGGAGCCGCTGAGCGAGGTGGAGGTGCTGCGGGAGCTCAGCGCACTCAGCCAGGAGAACGACACCCTGGACGACCTCACCAGCTTCCTGGGCGCCGGGGCCTATCGCCACTTCATCCCCAGCGTGGTGGACTTCCTGGCCGGCCGCTCCGAGTTCTACACCGCCTACACCCCCTACCAGCCGGAAGCCAGCCAGGGAACCCTGCAGGCCATCTTCGAGTACCAGACCATGATCGCGGCCCTCACCGGCATGGAGGCGGCCAACGCCAGCCACTACGACGGCGCCACCGCCACCGCCGAGGCCGTCATCATGGCCCTCAACGCGGCCAAGGGCAAGCGCAAGCGGATTGTGCTCTCGCCGACCCTGCATCCCCAGTACCGGGCCGTGGTGCGCACCTACACCCAGGGCATGGGGCTGGACATCGTGGGCGACCAAACCCGCGACCACGACTTCCACGCGCTGCTGGCGCTGTGCGACTCGAACACCGCCTGCGTGGTGGTGCAGAACCCCGACTTCCTGGGCCAGCTCCACAGCCCCGCCGAGATGCAGGACCTGGCCGACGCCGTGCACGCCAGGGGTGCCATGCTAGCCGTGGCCACGGACCCCATCAGCCTGGCCCTGTTCACCCCGCCCGGCGAGTACGGCGCGGACATCGTCATGGGCGAGGGCCAGAGCCTGGGCATCCCCCTCAGCTTCGGCGGCCCCTACCTGGGCTTCTTCGCCATGCGCATGGCCGACGTGCGCAAGTCCGCCGGCCGCATCGCCGGCGAGACCGTGGACACCGAAGGCCAGCGCGGCTATGTGCTCACCCTGACCACCCGCGAGCAGCACATCCGCCGCGGCCGCGCCACCAGCAACATCTGCACCAACCAGGGGCTCATGGCCCTGCGCGCCTGCATCTACATGTCGGTGATGGGCAAGCGGGGCCTGCGCGCCGTGGCCGAGCAGTGCTACCACAAGGCGCACTACGCGGCCGCACGCATCTCCACCCTGCCCGGCTACGAGATCGTCGGCAAGAAGCCCTTCTTCAAGGAGTTCGTGGTGCGCTGTCCGGTGCCGGTGGCGGCCATCAAGGAGCACCTCCTGCTGGACTGGGGCATCATCCCCGGCTACGACCTGACCCAGGACTACCCGGAGCTGGGCGAGTGCCTGTTGGTGGCGGTGACCGAGATGAACACCCGCGAGGAGATTGACGACCTGGTCGAGGCGCTGGCAGAGGCCGCAGAGCTCGCAGGCGAGCTAGAGCTGGAGATGGAGGTGGCGCCATGATCGAGCCAACCGTCTACGAGCTGTCCTCCCCCGGCCGCCACGGCCCCATGCCGCCCAAGCTGGACGTGCCCGAGGCGCCCTTGCCCGACGGCTACCTGCGCGACGCCGAGGCCCTCCCGCTGCCCGAGCTCAGCGAGCTGGACGTGGTGCGCCACTTCGTGCGGCTGAGCCAGAAGAACATGGCCATTGACACCACCTTCTACCCCCTGGGGTCCTGCACCATGAAGTACAACCCCAAGGTCAACGAGAAGGCAGCGGCCATGCCTGGCTTTGCCAACATCCATCCGCTACAGGACCCCGACCTGGTGCAGGGCGCGCTGCAGCTCCTGTACGAGCTGCAGGCGTACCTGGCCGAGATCAGCGGCTTCGACGCCGTCACCCTGCAGCCGGCTGCCGGCGCGCATGGCGAGCTGACCGGCGTGCTGATCATGCGCAAGTACCACCAGGACCGCGGGGACGCTAAGCGCACCAAGATCCTGGTGCCCGACTCGGCCCACGGCACCAACCCCGCCACCACCACCATGGCCGGCCTGCAGGTGGTGGAGCTCCCGTCGGACAGCCGCGGCAACGTGGACCTGGAGGCCCTGAAGGCCAACCTGGACGACACCGTAGTGGGGCTGATGTTGACCAACCCCAACACCCTGGGGCTGTTCGAGGAGCACGTGCTGGAGGTCACCCGCCTGGTGCACGAGGCGGGCGGGCTGGTGTACGGCGACGGCGCCAACCTGAACGCCATCGTAGGCGTGGCCAAGCCGGCCCACCTGGGCTTCGACGTCATGCACTTCAACCTGCACAAGACCTTCAGCACGCCTCACGGCGGCGGCGGGCCCGGGGCCGGACCGGTGGGCGTGGTGGCCAAGCTGGCCGACTTCCTGCCGGGGCCCATCGTGGCGTTGGAGAAGGACGAGCGGTCGGGGCCCTTCCTGCTCGGCCCGCTGGCCGAGGAAGAGCACCAGCACGAGCACAACGGCTACCGCCTGGTGTGGTACATGCCGCCCAAGTCCATCGGCCGCGTCAAGGCCTTCCACGGCAACTTCGGGGTGCTGGTGCGCGCCTACACCTACATCCGCATGCACGGCGCCGAGGGCCTGCGCCGGGTGGCGGAGAACGCCGTCCTGAACGCCAACTACCTGAAGGCGCGGCTGCAGCAGGAGGGCTCCTACCCGGTGGCCTACGGCGAACGCACCTGCATGCACGAGTTCGTGGCCCAGGGCATCATCGCCGGCGCGCCCGACGTGCACACCATGGACATCGCCAAGCGGCTGATTGACTACGGCTTCCACCCGCCGACGGTCTACTTCCCCTTGATCGTCAAGGAAGCCCTAATGATCGAGCCCACGGAGACCGAGAGCAAGGCCACCCTGGACGCGTTCGCCGACACGCTGATTAAGATCGCCCAGGAAGCGCGCGAGAACCCGCAGCTGCTCAAGGAGGCGCCCCACCACGCGCCGGTTCGGCGGCTGGACGAGGTGCGCGCCGCCCGCGAGCCCATCCTCTGCCGTCTGTAGGACATCCGCACCGGCGACTTCCGCCCACTAGCCCCCCGCCCTCGCCGCCGGCGACCGGGCGGGGGGCTTTTTTTCTCGCGCCGGCCACACCTGGACGTCTCAGATCCTAACCGGCCCCGCTCCGCCAGGCGGCCCGCCATCGGTGAACAACTTGTGTCACGCGCGCCCTGATATCGTGAACTACTTGTGCCCATTTGAACCTGAGATAGTGTTGAACATTTGACAATTCCAAGAGAACTCTATAAACTGCGCCGCAATCGGCAGACAGCGTCCCGCGGTCCGTCCCAACAGCCACTCCGTGCCACGGACGCCGTCGCCTTTCGTTCGGTCTGATGCTCCGTCTCGACCTTACGGCGCGCTGGCAAGGAGGCAGCGTGGACGCATCGTCGCCTGTCCTCTCGGTGGAGTCGGTCACCTTAGACTTTGGCCGCGTGCGGGCCCTTGACGAGGTGAGCCTGCACGTGCGCCCGCGCGAGATCCTCGCCATCATCGGCCCCAACGGGGCGGGGAAGACCAGCCTTCTGAACTGCATCAGCAACTTCTACAAGCCCTCCTCGGGTCGCATCCTCTTCAACGGCCGCGACCTCACTCGCGTCCCTCCGCACCGCATCGCCAGCCTGGGCATCGCCCGCACCTTTCAGAACATCGCCCTCTACACCGGCCTGAGCACCCTGGACAACCTGATGGCCGCCCGGCACGTCCACATGCGCTCTGGCCTGTTGGAATGCGTCCTCTACTGGGGCTTTGCCCATCGGGAGGACCTGCACCATCGCCGCGTGGTGGAGGAGATCATCAAGTTCTTAGAGATGGAACCCATCCGCAAGGCCACCGTGGGCGCGCTGCCCCACGGCCTGCGCAAGCGGGTGGAGCTCGGCCGCGCCCTGGCGTTGGAGCCCCGCCTCCTGCTGCTGGACGAGCCGATGACCGGCATGAACCAGGAGGAGAAGGAGGCCATGGCCCGCTACATCCTGGACATCCACGAGCAGCGGGACGTGAGCATCGTGCTGATCGAGCACGACATGGGCCTGGTGATGGACATCGCCGACCGGGTGGTGGTGTTGGACTTCGGCCGCAAGATCGCGGAGGGCCCGCCCGACGAGATCAAGCGCAACCCAGAGGTCATCAAGGCCTACCTAGGCCAGGAGCATGCTTGACCCGAAGGACGCCGACCGCTCCCATGACGAAGCCCGAGACCCTTGCCCAACACTGGCTGGCCAACGTGCGTCGCTGGCGCGGCACCGACAAGGTGGCGGCGCGGCAGAAGGACCTGGGCATCTGGCAGCCCTTCACGTGGGACCAGGAATACCAGCAGGTGCGCGACTTCAGCCTTGGGCTGGTAGCCCTGGGGCTCCAGCGGGGGGAGCGAGTGGCCATCATCGGCGACAACGACCTGGAGTACCTGTGGGGGGTGCTGGGGGTCATGGCAGCGGGCGGCGTGGTGGTGGGCATCTTCACCGACGTCACCCCCAAGGAGGTGCAGTACGTGGTGGCCCACTCCGACGCCACCTTCGTGCTGGCCGGCGACCAGGAGCAGTGCGACAAGCTGCTGGCGGTGCAGGGGGAGTTGCCCCTGGTGCGCCGGGTGATCTACTGGGACGAGCGCGGCCTGTGGAACTACAACAACCCCTGGCTGATGGACTTTCGCGAGGTGCAAGCGCTGGGCCGCGCTACCCTGGTCGACGCGCCCGACCGCTTCGAAGCCATGATCGCCGAGGGTCGGGGCAGCGACCTCGCCATGTTCTGCTACACCTCCGGCACCACCGGGCTGCCCAAGGGCGCCATGATGAGCCACGCCAACTTCGTCTACGTGGCCAGCGCCTTCGACGAGGTAGAGCAGCTGCGGCCGACGGACAACTACGTCTCGTTCATCCCCATGGCCTGGATCGGCGGTGCCGCCTTGGACTTGGCCCCCCACTGCACCCACGGCATCATCCTCAACTTCGCCGAGAGCCCCGACACGGTGCAGCAGAACATCCGCGAGATCTCGCCGGACACCATCCTCTACAACTCGCGGCTGTGGGAGAACCTGGTGGCCTCCATCCAGGTGCGCATGATCGACGCGTCGTGGTGGAACCGGGCGCTGTATCGCCTCTTCCTGCCGGTGGGCTACCGGGTAGCCGGCTACCAGCTGGAGGGACGCCAGGTGCCCCTGCTGTGGCGCTTCCTCTACGCCTTGGGCCGCCCCGCCATCTTCCGCCCCATGCTGAGCCAGTACGGGCTGCACCGCGCGCGCACGGCCTACACCGCCGGCGCCGCCCTGAGCCCGGACGTGGTGCGCTTCTTCCTGGCCCTGGGGCTGCCCCTGCGCCAGATCTACGGCTCCACCGAGATCACCGGCGGCGCGGTGGCCCATCGCCCCGGCCAGATCAAGGTAGAGACCCTGGGCGTGCCGCTGCCCGGCGCGCGGGTCAAGATCGCACCCAACGGGGAGATCCTGCTCACAAGCCCCGGCCTCTTCGTGGGCTACCACAAGGACCCGGCGGCCACCGAGGCGGCCCTCTACCGCGACGAGGAGGGAGTGGCCTGGTTCCGCACCGGCGACGCCGGCCTGCTGGACGCCGACGGGCACCTGATCTACCTGGACCGCTTGAAAGACATGATCGAGCTGGGCAGCGGCGAGCGCTACTCCCCCCAGTACATCGAGGGCCGCCTCAAGTTCAGCCCCTACATCAGCCACTGCATGACCGTGGGCGACAGCTCCCGCGGCTACGTGACGGCGCTGATCACCATTGACTACGACAACGTGGGCCGTTGGGCCGAGAAGCGCGGCCTGGCCTACACCACCTACACCGACCTGGCTCAGAAGCCGGAGGTGTACGCGCTGGTGCGACAGGCCGTCGAGCAGGTGAACGCCACCCTGCCGCCGGCGGCCCGGGTGCGCAAATTCGTGCTGATGCACAAGGAGTTCGACGCCGACGAGGGCGAGATGACCCGCACCCGCAAGCTGCGTCGGGCCTTCCTGGCCCAGCGCTACGCCGACATCGTCGAGGCCCTCTACGACGGCCGCTCGGAGGTGCAGGTCTCGGCCGCCGTCCACTACCGCGACGGCCGGGTGGCCAACATCAACACCACCCTGCGGGTCGAGTCGCTCAACGAGGTGGAAGCCCGATGAACTGGCAGTTGCTCCCCCAGTTTGCCGTGTCCGGCCTGCTGGCCGGCGGGCCCATCGCCCTGATGGCCCTGGGACTGGTGCTCATCTTCAAGGCCTCCTACATCTTCAACTTTGCGCAGGGCCAGATGATGCTGCTGGGCACCCTGGTGACCTGGTGGCTGGCGGTGGAGCGCGGCCTGCCCATGTGGGCGGCCATCCCGCTGGCGCTGGCCTTCTCCGCCCTCCTGGGCCTGGCCATCGAGCGGGTGGCCCTGCGCCCCATGACCGGCCAGCCGCTGCTGGCCATTATCCTGATGACCCTGGCCCTGGGGCAGGCGCTGCAGGGCCTGTCGCTCCTGCTCTTCGGCGGCGCGCAGCGCAACTTCCCTCAGCTCTTCGCCGCCGGCAACCCCTACCGCATCGTCACCCCTTGGGTCATCAACGAGCGGCAGGTGATCCTCATCCTCAAGCAGAACCTGGTGTGGTCCTTTGTGGTGGCCATCGTCGGCGTGGCGCTGATCGCCTTGCTGTTCCAGTTCACCCGCACCGGCCTGGCCATGCGCGCCACCTCCGAGGACCATGAGCTGGCCCAGGGCATCGGCCTGCGCATCAACCGCATCTTCGGCATCTCCTGGGCCCTGGCCGGCGTGGTGGCCACCACCGGCGGCATCCTGCTGGCTACCTCCAGCGGCCTGGACGTGAGCCTCTCCATCGTGGTGCTGGCAGCCTTTCCGGCGGTGTTGCTGGGTGGCCTGGACTCCATCCCCGGCGTGATCGTGGGCGGCCTGCTGATCGGGCTCTCGCAAGGCGCAGTGTCGGCCTCCAAGGTGCAGCTTGTGCGCAACGCCGCCGAGATCGTGCCCTACATCGTGCTCATGATCGTCCTGTTGATCCGCCCCGAGGGCCTCTTCGGCCGCAAGCGCGTGGAGCGCATCTAGAGGGCAACTAGGAAGTTCACCATGGCAGTGCTTCGACCGGCCGGCGAGTTCGACCAAAGCTACGCCTACGACATGGCCACCATTCGGCGGCGGTGGCAGTGGATCGCGCTGGGGCTCTTTCTGCTGGCCCTCTACGCCCTCCCCCTCTACGCCAGCCCCAGCCTGGTCTCCTTTGTCAACCGCGCGGCCATGACCATCGTCGCCGTCCAGGGCCTGAACATCCTGACCGGGTACACCGGACAGATCTCTCTGGGCCAAGCAGCCTTCATGACCACGGGCGGCTATATCTCCGCGCTGCTGATGATCCACGCCGGCCTACCCTTCCTGCTGGCCCTGCCGCTGGCGGCCCTGGGCGCCGGCCTCGTCGGGCTGATCTTCGGCCTGCCCTCCCTGCGGGTCAAGGGGTTCTACCTGGCCATGAGCACCCTGGCGGCGCAGTTCATCATCCCCTGGTTCGTGCGCAACGCCTTCCCCAAGGTGCTAAACGGCACCCAAGGCCTCAATGTGCCGCCGCCGGAGGTCCTGGGGATCGTTTTCAACGCGCCCACCCGCTACCTCTACCTGAGCCTGTCGGTGCTGGTGGTGACCACCGTGGTCGCCCACAACGTCGCCCGCTCCCGGCTGGGGCGGGCGTTGGTGGCCATCCGAGACCAGGACCTGGCCGCGGAGCTGCTGGGCATCAACCTGTTCAAGTACAAGCTACAGGCCTTCTTCCTGGCCGCGGTGTACGCAGGGCTCTCCGGCAGCCTCTTCGCCCATCACCTGCGCCACCTGAACTCGGAGACCTTCAACCTCACCGACTCGGTGCTGCTCATGGGCATGTTGGTGGTAGGCGGCCTGGGCACCAGCCTCGGGCCGATCCTCGGCACGGTGCTGGTGCTGCTGATCCTGGAGCTGGCTACCGTCGCCGGGCCCACCGTCGCCACCATCTTTCCCGGCACGGCTGCTAGCACGGTGCAGGCGCTGCGCCCCCTCTTCTTCGGCGTGGTGCTGATGCTCTTCCTGATCTTCGAGCCGCGCGGGCTCGCCCATCGTTGGAAGCTGATGAAGGCCGCTTGGCGGCTGCGGCCCTTCTCTCACTAACCTGCTGTGCGCTTGGGCGGGGAGCCTCCCGGCCCGGCCTCGACCTTATCCCGGTAGGCACGCGGCCCGCTGGCCGTGTTGTGTCTCAATCCGCATCCCCATGAAAGGAGGAGAACCCATGTCCCGCCGTTCGCTCGTCCTCGTGACCCTGCTGTTGGTGGTCGCGCTGCTCGGCGCGTGCGCTCCCCAGGCCACGCCCGCGCCCACGCCCACCCCCGTCCCGCCTACGCCGACGCCGGTGCCGCCCACTCCCACCCCTGTCCCGCCCACGCCCACGCCAGTGCCGCCGACGCCGACGCCTGAGCCGCCCACGCCCACCCCGGCGCCCAGCGGCCCGCCCGACCTCACCGGCAAGACCATCACCATCTACCACTTCGGCGACCTCTCCGGCCCGCTGGCGGCCATCACCACGCCCTTGGTGCTGGGCGCCGAGGACATGGCCAAGGCCATTAACGAGCAGGGCGGCATCTACGGCGCCAAGCTGGAGATCAAGTTCGCCGACACCGGCGGCAAGGTGGACGAGGCCGTGGCCGCGTACGAGCGGTTCAAGAGCCAGGACCCCAACATGCTGCTGGTGATCACCTACGGCTCCGGCGACGTGGAAGCCCTGGCCTCCCGCATGAAGGAGGACAAGATCCCCACCCTCACCGCCGGCCTGAGCGCCAAGGCCTTCTACCAGGACTCCGGCTACGTCTTCGGCCTCGGCCCCATCTACCCCGACCAGTTCGGCCTGGTGATGAAGTACCTCAAGGACAACTGGGCCACCGTGAAGCCCAAGAACGCGGGCGACGACATCAAGGTGGCCATGATCACCTGGCCTACCGCCTTCGGCAAGGGCGCACTCACCGACGAGAGCCGCGCCTACCTGCAAGAGCTGGGCATCGAGGTGGTGGCCGAGGAGACCTACGACCCCGTGCCGACGGCCGACACCACCGCCGCCATCCTGACCGCCCAGGCGGCCGGCGCCAACGTGATCTGGACCAACACCCTGGCCTTCGGCCCGGCCGTAATCCTCAACGACCTGCACAGCCTGGGCATCCGCGACGAGTTCATCGTGGCCGGCCCCAACTGGGCCATGGACCTGGCCACCTACGCCTTCCTGGCCGACCCCAGCTACGCCGTCGGCCTCATCACGGCCTTCCCCTACCTCTGGTGGACCGACGTGGACAACCCCGGCGTCCAGTTCGCCCACAAGGTCTTCAAGGACAACAACCGCGACCGGCGGCAGCAGAACGTAGGCTACCTGTTGCTGGTGGCCGGCTTGGACCTGGCGCGCACCGCCATCCAAAAGGCCATTGACACGGTGGGCTACGAGAACCTGAGCGGCGAGGCCGTGCACGATGCCCTGATCGCGCTGGGCGCGCATCAGCCGCTCAACGGCGTCTTCCGCGTGGACTACCGCGACGGCTATCGCGCGCCGCGCGAGGCGCAGATCCGCCAGATCCAGGGCGGCCCCGACAAGTTCGTGGTGCTCCAGGACTGGACCCAGGCGCCCGACCTGCGGCCGAAGAAGTAGGCCGGCGGGCCGATAGATCGGAAGATCGGTGACCAAACCGTGGTCTAGCGGTGATCGGTAGACGGGCAGGGCGTGGCCCGGATCTCGGGGAAGCGTCCCCCGTTTACCGATCACCGATCACCGATCACCGCTCGTCCTTCACCGTTCACCGACTATGCTCAAGCTCACGAACGTCGAGGTCGTCTACAGCGACGTGGTGCTGGTCCTGCGCGGGGTGTCGCTGGAGGTGCCGCCGGGCAAGATCGTCGCCCTGCTGGGCGCCAACGGCGCCGGCAAGACCACCACGCTGCGCGCCATCTCCGGCCTGCTCCGCACCCAGGAGGGCAAGGTCACGCGCGGCAGCATCGAGTTCGACGGCCAGCGCATCCAGCACCTGCCGCCGGAGGAGATCGTGCGCCTGGGCATCGTCCAGGTAATGGAGGGGCGCCGCCTCTTCCGCCACCTAACGGTGGAGGAAAACTTGGTGATCGGCGCGGTGGGGCGCTCCGGCCGCAACGGCGTGGGCAACCTGGCTGCGGACCTGGAGCAGGTCTACACCTACTTCCCCCGGCTGCGCGACCTGCGTCGCCGCACCAGCGGCTTTCTCTCCGGCGGCGAGCAGCAGATGCTCGTCATCGGCCGCGCCCTGATGGCCCACCCCCGGCTGATGATGCTGGACGAGCCCTCCCTGGGCCTGGCGCCGCTGATCGTGGACGAGATCTTCTCCATCGTGCGCCAGATCCGCCAAGAGAGCGGCGTGTCCATCCTGCTGGTGGAACAGAACGCGCGCATCGCTCTGGACGTGGCGGACTACGCCTACATCATGGAGAACGGCCGCGTCGTGCTGGACGGCCCCTCGGAGCAGATGGCCCAGAACGAGGACGTCAAGGAGTTCTACTTGGGCTTGACCCAGCTGGGCGAGCGCAAGAGCTATCGCGACGTCAAGCACTACCGCCGCCGCAAGCGCTGGCTGGGCTGATCCGCCGCGTCCGACCGGGGCTGCCCAGGGGGCGTCCCTCTGAGACAACCTTGCCCGACCTCCGTTGAAGCACACCGGGAGTTCTATGGCCTCTCTCGACGAACGACTTCACGCCCTGATCCGCCACGCCTACCAGGCCGCGCCGGCCGTGCGGGCTCGGTTTCAGCAGGCCGGCTTGACCCCCGACGACGTGCGCACCGTGGCCGACCTGGACCGGGTACCGGTGATGCCCAAGGACGAGGTGGTGCGGCTGCAGCAGGCCAACCCGCCCTTCGGCGGGCTGCTGGCCGTGCCCCTCAGCCAAGTGCGCCACGTCTTCATGTCCCCCGGCCCCATCTACGAGCCGGACGCCGGCGACGACACCACCATCCTGGACATGGCCGTGCTGGCCCTGCAGCGCAGCGGCCTGCGGGCGGGCGACGTGGTGCTCAACTGCCTCTCCTATCACCTGGTGCCGGCCGGGATGCTGGTGGATCGGGCCCTGGTGGCCATGGGCTGCGTGGCGGTGCCCGGCGGCGTGGGCAACACCGACCTCCAGCTCCAGATCATGCGCGACCTGGGGGTCACCGGCTACGTGGGCACGCCCAGCTTCCTCCACTCCCTGATCAAGCGGGCCGAGGAGCGCGGGCTGCCCTGGCGCGAGGCCTTTCGCCTGCGGGTAGCTGTGGTCACCGCCGAGCCACTGCCGCCCAGCCTCCGCCAAGCCCTGGTGGAGACCTACGGCCTGGCCGTGGGCAACGCCTACGCCACCGCGGAGCTGGGCATCCTAGCGCTCAACACCGCCGGCGGCCTGGCCATGCAGCTCCTCCCCCTGCCCATCGTGCAGGTGGTGGCGCCCGACACTGGCCAGAGCGTCGGCCCCGGCGAGGCGGGAGAGGTCGTGGTGACCAGCCTGGACCCGGCCTATCCGCTGATCCGCCTGGGCACCGGCGACCTGGCGGTGAACGTGGACCCGGCCCCCGGCCAAAGCCGCCAGGAGGAGCGCAGCCTGATCCTGGTGGGCCGCAGCGGCGAGGCGGTCAAGGTGCGCGGCATGTTCGTGCACCCCAACCAGCTCCGCTTCGCCGTGGCCCAGGTCGCGCCCGGCGCCGCAGTGCAGGGCGTGGTGGACCGCGTGGAGCACCACGATCGCTTCACGGTGCGGGTGGCCTTGGCCGATCCGGCCCAGGCCGTGCCGCCCCTAGCGGCGGCCATCGGCGAGGCCGTGCGCCAGGCCTGCCGGGTGCGGGCCGACCAGGTGGAGTTCGTCGCGGCCGATGCCATCCCCGCCGGGGCGCCCGGCATTGTGGACCAGCGGCGCTGGGACTGAGGGGGAGCTGGCGGCCGTGCTGCGCGGCTGCGGAGCCGGGCGGACGTTGCGCCTTGGTCCGGCGGCCGGCCGTGTGGTATACTGGCGGCCATGACGACGGCTTCCGCTTCCAACCTGGCCGATCTGCTGAGCCGTGGGCTGGAGGTTCGCCGCTACCAGGCTGCCGGCGGCGTGGTGGTGGACGACCAGGGTCGTGTGCTGCTGATCGAGCGCACCGTGGACGGCCGGCACGAGGTGCGCCTGCCCAAGGGGCACATTGACCCCGGCGAGGCCCCCGACGAGGCCGCCCGCCGCGAGGTGTGCGAGGAGACCGGCTTCTGCGACCTGGAGGTGCTGGCCGATCTGGGTTGGCAGGAGGTAGCCTTCGAGTACAAGGGCCGGCTGGTGATCCGCGGGGAGCGCTACTACCTGATGCGCCTGGCCAGCCAGCGCCGCCAGGCGCCCCAGTTCACCAGCGAGCGGGAGGCCCTCTTCCGCAACCGTTGGGAGCCCACCTTCGACGCCGCTGCCTCGGCGCTGACCTTCGAGGCCGAGCGCGATGTAGTTCGCCGCGCGCAACAGGCGCACAGCCGGCTGAGCACCGAAGGTTAAAGCGCATTTGCTCGTTCCTCCGTCCTGCGGTAAAATGCGAGCGCCGGGCACTGGGCCCGGCGCCACTATGTTGACAACAGGAAGGACATCCTAGGCTCGATCCATGGTAAGAATTCGTCTGCGCCGCGTTGGCGCCAAGAAACAGGCCAGCTATCGCATCGTGGTTGCCGACTCCGAGGCCCCGCGCGACGGCCGCTTCATCGAGAACCTCGGCTTCTACAACCCCCGCACCGAGCCGGAGACGGTGGAGATCAACGTGGACCGCGCCGTCTACTGGCTCAGCGTGGGCGCCCAGCCCAGCGACGCCGTCCGCCGCCTGCTGGTCAAGCAGGGCGTGATGGAGAAGCTGGAGGCCCTCCGTCGCCAGCCGGCCCAGCCCGCCGCTTGATCGTCGCCCGGAGCGGCCGCCGATGAAAGAGCTGGTGGAGTACATCGCTCGCAACCTGGTGGACGACCCCGAGGCCGTGCGGGTCAAGGAAGTGCGCACCTCCCAGGGCCTCGTGCTGTCCCTGCGGGTGGCGCGCGCAGACATGGGCCGCGTGATCGGCAAGGAAGGCCGGGTCGCCAACGCCATCCGCACCGTGTTGCGCGTCCCCGCAGCCCGCAGCGGCAAGCAGGTGAGCCTGGAGATAGACTGATCCACCTGCCGCGGGCTGCGAGGCGCACCCCTTCGGCCCGCCTTGACCATTGTCAACGCGCAACGGGAGTGCCGCGTGTGGCCTCCCGTTTTACGCGCTCAGGAGGAACCGATGAGTGAGAGCTTGGCCGGACGCTCGCCCGAGGTCGCCGAGGGCTACATCGCCATCGGACAGGTGGCCGGCCCCTGGGGCGTGCGCGGCGAGGTCAAGGTGAACCTGCACACCGACTTCCCGGAGCGCTTTCAAACCACCGCAGTGGTCTACCTGGGCCCCCAGGCGCAGCCGGTGCGGGTCCTGGGCAGCCGACTGCACGGGGGCCAGGTCCTCCTGCGCCTGGAGGGCTACACCACCCGCGAGGCCGCCGAAGCCCTGCGCGACCTGTGGGTACAGGTCCCGCGCGACCAGGTGGTGCCCCTGCCGGAGGGAGAGCACTACGTGTTCGAGATGATCGGGCTGCGGGTGCGCACCGCCGACGGTCGGCAGCTGGGCGTGATCACGGAGGTGCTCCTCACCGCGGCCAACGAGGTGCTGGTGGTGCAGGGCGACGCCGGCGAGGTGCTGATCCCCTACCTAAGCTCCGTGGTGGTGGCCGAGGACCTGGCCGCGGGGGAGATCGTGGTCCAGCCCCTGCCGGGACTGCTGGACTGAGCGCCTCGCTTTCAGTCTACTTGACAAAAGACGACGATTACGGTATGCTGCCGCCAAGTCGGCGGCCCTGGCTGGCGGGGTTTTCTCTGCGGAGGTGGCGCCATGGATAGCACCGCGTACTGGGTTGGCTTCAACAAGGTGATCGGCATCGGTCCGGCCCGCCTGCGCGCCCTGCTGGACTACTTCGGCGACATCGAGGCTGCGTGGCACGGCGACCCGGCCGACCTGGAGGACGCCGGCCTGGACCGCCGGTCCCTGGCTAACCTGCTGGCGGCCCGGTCCAGCCTGAACCTGGCGCAGGAGATGGAGCGCCTGGAACAGGCGGGCGTCCAGGTGGTCACCTGGCAGTCGGAGGACTACCCCGCCAACCTGCGCAACATCCACGACGCGCCGCCCCTGCTTTATGTCAAAGGCACCCTCCTGCCGGAGGACGACTGGGCGGTGGCCGTGGTCGGCACGCGCCGCGCCAGCGTCTACGGCAAGGAGGCGACGCGCCTGCTCAGCGCCGAGCTGGCCCGCAACGGCGTCACCGTGGTCAGCGGGCTGGCCGTGGGCATCGACTCCGTGGCCCACCAGGCGGCGCTGGAGGCCGGCGGCCGCACCATTGCGGTCCTCGGCTCCGGCCTGGACGTGATCTACCCGGAGCAGAACCGGCGCCTGGCCGAGGCCATCGTCCAGCGCGGCGCCCTGATCACCGAGTACCCCCTAGGCACCCAGCCGGAGCGCAGCAACTTCCCCCCGCGCAACCGCATCATCAGCGGCCTCTCCCTGGGCGTGGTGGTGGTGGAGGCGGGCGCGCGCAGCGGCGCGCTGATCACCGCCGACTTTGCCCTGGAACAGGGCCGCGAGGTCTTCGCCGTCCCCGGCTCCATCTTCCAGAAGAGCTGCGAGGGCACCAACCGCCTGATCCAGGACGGCGCCAAGCCCGTCCTGTCCGCAGCGGACGTGCTGGAGGAGCTGAACCTGGCTCAGGTGGCGCAGCAGGCCGAGGTGCGCGCCGCAGTGCCTACCACCCCAACGGAGAAAGCCTTGCTCGACCTGCTCTCGGAGGAGCCGGTCCACGTGGACGAGCTGGGGCGGGCGGCCGACCTGCCGGCCGCCACCGTGGCCAGCACCCTGGCCCTGCTAGAGCTCAAGGGGCTGGCGCGCCAGGTGGGCGGCATGTCCTACGTGCTGGCGCGCGAGGGCCGGCTGGAGTACCGGGTCGAGTAGCGAACTAACCAGATGGCTCAAGGCTATTGCACCAAGTGTCGAACAACCCGTGAGATGGCCGCGGCCCAGCCGGTCTGGCTGGCCAACGGCCGCGCCGCCACCCAGGGCACCTGCCCCGTGTGCGGCACCAAGATCACCCGCCTGGGCGAGACCCCCGCGCACGCTGCCCTTCCCAAGCCCGAGGCGCCGGCTGCTCCGCGCCCACCGCGGCCGCGCGGCGCAGCCGCTGGGCCGGCGCCGGAGGAGATCTCCGCCCCCCTCACCGGCCCGGTGGAGGCCTATTGCGTCAAATGTAAAGCCCTGCGCCCCATGGCCGACGGCCAGGCGGTGTTCATGGCCAACGGCCGGCCCGCCGCGCGCGGCCGCTGCCCCGACTGCGGCACGGCGCTGTTCAAGATCGGCGCCACCCCCGACCACGCCGGCCTGCCCACGCCCACGGTGGACCGCCGCCGGCGGAAAACGGCGGCCCAGCCGGCCGGCCACCGCGCCGCAGGAGCCAACGCTGCGAAGCCCCTGGCGCAGGGGTCCAGTGACGCCTCCGAGCGTCGCACGGGCCGGCTGGTGATCGTGGAGTCGCCGGCCAAGGCGCGCACCGTCGGCCGCTTCCTGGGCCGCGGCTACACCGTCAAGGCCTCGGTGGGCCACGTGCGCGACCTGCTGCGCTCGCAGCTGTCGGTGGACATCGAGAACAACTTCCAGCCCACCTACCGGGTGCCCAACGACAAGCGCCAGACGGTGAAGGAGCTGACGGAGGAGGTACGGCGGGCGCGGGAGGTCTACCTGGCCACCGACCCCGACCGAGAGGGCGAGGCCATCGCCTGGCACCTGGTGGAGGCCACCGGCATCCGGCCGGAGCAGCAGCGTCGCGTGGTGTTCCACGAGATCACGCGCGAGGCGGTGGCCGACGCCTTTGCTCACCCGCGGCAGCTGAACATGAGCCTGGTCAACGCGCAACAGGCGCGGCGGGTGCTGGACCGCCTGGTGGGCTACAAGGTGAGCCCCCTGCTGTGGGAGCGGGTGCGGGGCCGCACCTCCGCCGGCCGCGTGCAGTCGGTGGCCCTGCGCCTGGTGGTGGAGCGCGAGCGCGAGATCCAGGCCTTTGTGCCCGAGGAGTACTGGTCCATCCATGCGCTCCTGGCCCAGCAACACAGCCGAGGCCAGGACCCGCGGCCGGAGTTCAAGGCCAGGCTGGTGCGGGTGCGCGGGGAGGAGGTAAACCTCAAGACCGAGGCCGACACCCAGGCCATCGTGGCGGACCTGAGCACCGCGCACTATCTGGTGACCGGCGTGCGCGTCGGCGAGCGCCGACGGCGGCCGGCGGCGCCCTTCACCACCAGCACCCTGCAGCAGGAGGCGTCGCGCAAGTTGGGCTACGGCGCCCGGCAGACCATGCGGGTGGCGCAGCAGCTCTACGAGGGCATTCCCCTGGAGGGCGGGGAGGCGGTGGGCCTAATCACCTACATGCGCACCGACAGCGTCACCGTGTCGGCCCAGGCCCAGGCCGAGGCGCGCGCGTTCATCGCCCAGCGCTACGGCGAGGAGTTCCTGCCGCCCACGCCCCCTGTCTACAAGACCCGCGCCAAGGGCGCCCAGGAGGCCCACGAGGCCATCCGCCCCACCTCGGTGCTGCGCACGCCGGAGAGCGTCGCCCCCTACCTGAGCCGCGAGCAGCAGCGGCTGTACGAGCTGATCTGGATGCGCTTCGTGGCCAGCCAGATGGCGCCGGCCGTGTTCGACACCGTGGCAGCCGACATCGCCGCCCTCCCCCGCCGCGCCTACCCCACTCTGACCGCTGAGCAGGCCCAGGCGCTGGCCTCCGCCTTAGAGGCCGCGGAGTACCTCTTCCGCGCCAGCGGCTCGCGCGTGCGCTTCCCCGGCTTCCTCACCGTCTACGAGGAGGGCCGCGACGACAACGGCAAGCCTCGCGGCGAGCGCAGCGAGCGCAGCGAGAGCGGCGACGCCGACGAGCCCGCCCCCGAGGAGGAGGAGGCGGAGGGCTGGCTGCCGGCGCTCACGGCCGGCGAGCTGCTGGACCTGCTGCGGCTGCTGCCGGAGCAGCACTTCACCCAGCCGCCCCCACGCTACACCGAAGCCACCCTGGTCAAGGCGCTGGAGGAGTACGGCATCGGCCGGCCCAGCACCTACGCGCCCATCATGAGCACCATCCAGGAACGGGGCTACGTGCAGCTTCAGGACAAGCGCCTGGTCCCCACCGAGCTGGGCTTCATCGTCAACGACCAGCTGGTGAAGCACTTCCCCGAGGTGTTCGACGTGGGCTTCACGGCGCAGATGGAGGAGGCGCTGGACAGCATCGCCGCCAGCGAGCGGGACTGGGTGGAGGTGGTGCGAGAGTTCTACGAGCCCTTCTCGCAGCGCCTGGCCGAGGCGGAGCGCACCATGGAGCGGGCCGAGGTGCGCGACCAGCCCATCGGCGAGGCGTGTCCGGAGTGCGGCCACGACCTGGTGATCCGGCTGGGCCGCTTCGGCAAGTTCATCGCCTGCTCCAACTACCCCACCTGCCGCTACACCCGCCCCCTGCTGGCCAAGACCGGCGCGACCTGCCCCAAGTGCCGCCAGGGGGAGCTGGTGGAGCGGCGTAGCCGCCGCGGCCGCGTCTTCTACGGCTGTGAGCGCTATCCGGCCTGCGACTTCAGCACTTGGCAGCGACCCTTGCCTACCCCCTGCCCGGCCTGCGGCGGCCTGCTCGTCCAGGCGGGCAAGGAAAGGGCTCGCTGCACGGCCTGCGATCGCGCCTTCGACCTGAAACGGCTCGAGGCCGAGAAGTCCCATGCGTGACCAGCTAGAGCGCTACCGCACCTACTTGGTGGCGGAGCGCAACGCCTCCCCCTACACCGTGCGCAACTACATCGGCGAGATCGAGGAGTTCATCGCCTTCGCCGAGGCGGAGGGGGTCACCCGGTGGGACCAAGTGGACAAGGCGCTGGTGCGGCGCTGGCTGGCAACGCTGCGGGACCAGGGCTACGTGTCGGCCAGCATCGCGCGGCGGTTGTCGGAGCTGCGCGCCTTCTGCACCTTCCTGGCGCGGGAGGGCGTGCTGCGGGACAACCCCTTGGCCGGCATGGCCTCTCCCCGCGCCACCCGCCGTCAGCCGCGCGTCTTGAGCTACGACGAGGTGGTGGCTCTGCTGGCCGCGCCCGACTCGTCCACGCCGCAAGGGCAACGGGATCGCGCCATCCTGGAGCTGCTCTACGGCAGCGGCATCCGCCTGGGCGAGCTGGAGGGGCTGCGGGTGGGCGACGTGGACCTGGCGCGGCGGGAGGCGCGGGTGCTGGGGAAGGGCAACAAGGAGCGAGTGGCGCTCTTCGGGTCGCGCGCCGAGGAGGCCCTGCGGCAGTATCTGAGGGACGGCCGGCCCCGGCTGGCTAACCCGCGTACCGGCGACGCCCTCTTCCTCAACCGGTTCGGCCGGCGGCTGGGGCGGGTGAGCATCATTCGCATGATCAACCGCTATAGCAAGCAGGCCGGCATCGAGCGCAAGGTCACGCCCCACGCGCTGCGCCACTCCTTCGCCACCCACCTGGTGGACGAGGGGGTGGACATTCGCCTGATCCAGGAGATGCTGGGCCACGAGAGCCCGGCCACCACGCAGCGCTACACCCACGTAAGCCAGGCGCGGCTGCACGAGGTGGTGCGCCAGGCCCACCCGCGCGGCCGGCTCTCCGGCAACCCCGACAAGGAGGTCTCATCATGAACAAGGGTCGGAACACCAACTGGCTGCTGGTCGGCGGCGCCTTCTTGGCGGGCCTGCTGCTCGGCTGGATCGTCCTGGGGTGGTGGCTGTTCCCGGTGGAGTGGACCAACGCCACCCCGCGCGATCTGCGGCCCGCCGATCAACAGATGTTCTTGCGCACCGTGGCCGAGGCCTTCCAGGCCAACCCCAACCCGGCCACGGCCGTACAGCGGCTCCAGACCCTGGGCGACCGCAGCGCAGTGCAGGCGCTGTTGGAGCAAGCGGTGCAGGATGCCACGGCGGCCGGCGACCTGGCCGGCGTCAACCAGCTGAACGCGCTGGCCGTCGGGGTCGGCCTGTCGGCGCCCGCAGTGGCCGCCGAGCCAACCCCAGCCGAGCCCGGCGGCGAGACGGGCGGCTTCGGCGTGGGGAACCTGCTGCGCCTCCTGCTGGGGCTGGCGGTGCTGCTGTTGGGCCTAGCCCTGGCCGCCTGGCTGATCACACGGCGCCGCGCCGCGCGCGGCGAGGTCGCCGAGGAGGAGGAGACCTACGAGGTGGCCGAGCCGGCAGCGCCGCCGGCGTACCCGGAGCGGGAGGTCGTCTTGCCCGCGGCCGCGGCCGCTCGCGGGGCGGCTGCGGCGCCCTCATCGCGGGGGCCGCTGGCCCAGCAGTTCGTCGCCACCTTCGTCCCCGGCGACGAGACCTACGATGAGACCTTCAGCATCGAGACCCCCGACGCGGGATACCTGGGTGAGTGCGGCGTGTCCATCGGCGAGATGCTCAACGGCGACCCCAACCGGGTGACGGCGCTGGAGGTATGGCTGTTCGACAAGAGCGACATCCGCACCGTCACCAAGGTGCTGATGAGCGACTACGCCTTTGGCAACCCCGGCCTGCGGGAGAAGCTGGCGTCGCGCGGGGACGCTGTGCTGGTGCAGCCCAACGCGGGCTTCGTGCTGGACGCCCAGACCCTGCGCCTGGAGGGCAAGATCAAGAGCCTGGAGTACCTGGAAGGCGAGGGGCCGCCTCGCAGCGCCTTCCGCCGGGTGACGGTGGAGATGCGGGTGATGCGCCAGCCGGCAGCGTGACGGAACGGGGCTGGCCCGGCCCGATCCTTTGGCCATCGGGCCAGGCTCCCGCCGACGCGGCTGAGCGTTGGCCCATCGAGGTGAGACAGGGCACCATGAGCTCCCTCATCACGCCCTCCATCGCCGCCTACTTCGACGCGGCGGTAATTCCCCTGCGCCTGGCGTGCGACACCTATTCGGGATGGCCATTTGTGCTTTCGCTGTGGTTCCTGCACGAGGAGGGCCGGCTCCTGTGCGCCACCAACGCCTCGGCGCGCGTGGTGAGCTACCTCCGCCGCGAGCCGCGCTGTGCGTTCGAGGTGGCTGCCGACGACCCGCCCTACTGCGGCGTGCGTGGGCAGGCCTTGGCGCAGGTTGATCCCTTGCGGGGAGAGGAGGTCTTGCGCCGCCTGCTGGCGCGCTACCTCGGCGGCGAAGACAGCGCCCTGGCACAGCGGCTCTTGGCGCGACGGCACGAGGAGGTGGCCATCGTGCTCACCCCCGTCAACCTCTTCACCTGGAACTTCACCCGACGAATGCAGGACGTCGCTCCCCTGCGCGGCAAGCCCTGCCCGCCGCCGACCTGAGCGGGAGCCCGCTGCCGGCCCTGGTTTCGTCCGTCACCGTCGCCTTCTGCGCCCCCTTTCCCCGCTTTCCCTTCCGACCCTCCTCGAAGCTCATGTCTTACCCGATTGACCTGCGCTCTGACACCATCACCAAGCCCACCCCCGCCATGCGCCGCGCCATGGCCGAGGCGGAGGTCGGCGACGACGTGCTGGGCGACGACCCCACCGTGAAGCGCCTGGAGGCGCTGGCCGCCGAGCGCCTGGGCAAGGAGGCCGGCCTCTTCGTGCCCTCGGGCACCATGGGCAACCTGGTGTGCCTCCTCACCCACTGCGGCCGCGGGGACGAGGTGATCCTGGGCGACCAGGCCCACTGCTACATCTACGAACAGGGCGGCGCCTCCGCCCTAGGCGGCATCCATCCCCGTCCCCTGCCCAACCGGCCCGACGGCACCCTGGACCTGGAGGCCATCGAGGCTGCCATCCGGCCCGACGATCCACACCAGCCCCGCACCCGGCTGATTGCCCTGGAGAACACCCACAACCGCTGCGGCGGCGCCGTGCTGCCCGTGGCCTACATGCGCCGCGTGGGCGAGCTGGCCCGCCGCCATCGGCTCAAGGTGCACCTGGACGGCGCGCGCATCTTCAACGCAGCGGTGGCCCTGGGGGTGGACGTCAAGGAGCTGGTGGCCGACTGCGACTCGGTGAGCTTCTGCCTGAGCAAGGGGCTGGCCGCGCCGGTGGGGTCGGTGGTGGTCAGCTCGGCCGACTTCATCCGCGAGGCGCGGCGGGCGCGCAAGGTGCTGGGCGGCGGCATGCGCCAGGCCGGGGTGATCGCGGCCGCCGGCATCGTGGCCCTCACGGAGATGGTGGACCGCCTGGCCGAGGACCACGCCAACGCCCGACGCCTGGCCGAGGGTATCGCCGAGCTCCCCGGCATCGTGCTGGACCCGGCCACCGTCCAAACCAACATCGTCATCTTCGAGCTGCACCACCCTCGCCTGTCCCCCCAGGCGCTGGCCAAGGCGCTGTGGGAGCGAGGGGTGTGGCTGTTCGCCATCGGCGGCAGGCGGCTGCGCGCGGTCACCAACTACCACGTGACGGCCGCCGACATCGAGCGGGCTGTCGCCGTCTTCGCCGAGGTGCTCCGTTGATCTCCGGGCCTTCGGCGCCCCCGAGAACGCAGCGGCCTCTGGCCGGCTGGCCAGAGGCCGTCGTGTGGTGGCTGTTTTGGCCGCCCGCCCAAAGGCCGACGGCCGCGCAGCGGCTAGAAGTAGGCCTCCTCCTCCACGGGCTCGGCGAAGGGGCTCTCCTCCGGCCGACCGCCTAGGAACTTCACCGTGTCCGCCGTCACCTCCAGGGTGGCGCGCGGCTCGCCGTTGGCTGCCGTGTAGGCCCGCGCCGACACCCGTCCGATCACCATGACCTGGCGCCCCTTGCGCAAGTACTGATTGCAGAGCTCAGCCAGCTTGCGCCAGGCCGTCACCCGAAACCAGGTGGTCTCTTCCCCGTGGCTGCCGTCGGGGCTCGTCCAGCGGCGGTTGACCGCCACGCTGAAGCTGGCTACCGGCGTCCCGTCCTGGGTGTACCGTAGCTCCGGATCACTTCCCAGATTGCCGATGATGATGAGCTGCTGGAACATCGCTTCCTCCCGGATGTGTACCAACGCACTGCCGAGGTCGAAGGGGAACACAGGACAGCGCAGGCCGAAAAAACGTTGGCGCCAGTATACCACAACCTTCTCCGCATGGCAAAGCAACCGTCCGGAAGAGGAACCAATCCTGGCAGGAAATCGGCGACCGAGCTGGAGGTGATCCGGCGCGTTGCGGGCTGGAGTGGCGGTTTGCGCAATTGCCGCAGTTATGCTATGATAGCGCCAGGGTACCCTGCTGTGTGCGTGATGTCGTTTTAACGTTTTGAGCCAACACCCTACCGAAGGGATTCGACATCTCGCTAGCTTACACGACAGCCCCCGGCTCATCCGGCATCGGCAAGGTGGAGAGCGGCGGTGAGAAGCCCACCTGCGAAAGCAGGTTCAAAACCAAATGACACACGGCACGGCGGGGATCTCTCGGAATCACGGCCATCGGCCACAAGCCGATGGCCTTTCTTTGGTCAAAGGAGCGGATGAATGCAGCGCGAGCGGGTAGCGGCGGACATCTACGTCTTTCGCAGTGAGATGTACCTGCAGGTGACCGCCGGCGTGGTGGTCACCGAGGAGGGCGCTGTCATCGTAGATACCCTGCCGTTCCCCAAGGAGACTAAAGCGCTGCGGGACTTTGTGCGCCGCCGCTGTCCCCAGGGGGTTCGCTACGTCATCGCCACCCACGCCCACGCGGACCACACCTACGGCGCCTACCTCTTCCCCGAAGCCGACCTGATCGCCCATCGCCGCTGTCGCGAGCACATGGTGCGCTTTGGCCAGCAGGCGCTGCAGCAGGCCAAGCACCAGACCCCAGCCCTGGCCGAGGTCGAGCTGCGGCTTCCCACCCTGACCTTCGACAACACCCTCACCCTGCGCCTGGGCAACAAGACCCTGGTGCTCCGCCACTCCCCCGGCCACAGCCCAGACGTGATCACCGTGCGCGTCAAGGAGGACAAGGTCCTCTTTGCCAGCGACACGGTCCTGCCGGTGCCCTACCTGGACCTGCCGGGCGGCGGCAACATCGAGGAGCTGCGCCAGTCGCTGCGGGCCATAGACGTCGGCAGCTTGGAGAACATCATCCAGGGCCACGGCGAGGTCCTGCTGCGCGGGGAGCTGCGCAACACCATCCAGACCAGCCTAAACTACCTGGACTGCCTGGAGGAGACGGTGCGCCGGCACATCGCCGAGGGGCGGTCCGTGCAAGAGCTCCTCAAGCACAACATCGAGGACTGCGGCTGCTCCCGCATCCCGCTCAACGGGATGGTGCAGCGCCTTCACCAGGCTAACCTCTACTACCTGTACAAACAGCTGCTCGGGGAGCCTCTGCTGCCGCCTGTCCCGCAGGGCGCTGCCCGACGGACGGTAGGCCACGCCTCTTGACTTCGCCTCCTTGCCGATGTTATAATGCTCACAAACTAAATACGACCGAGGGACCTTCGGGGCAGGGTGAGAGGCCATGGCCAATAACGGCTGTTGCCTCAATTCCCGACCGACGGTAGAGGGAGCTGAGCAGAGCTCCCTGAGCCCGTGACCCGCGTCAGCGGTGGATCTGGTGCCGAGCGCTCCGACAGCGCTCCAGTCCAGAGCCGACGGTATAGTCCGGATGGGAGAAGGTTGACGGTTTGCTGCGCCTGCTCGCTGCTCGCACTTCGGGCGCGGCGTTCTGTCGCTTCGCTTGCCATGTCCCCGTGGGTCGGTGACCGCGGGGCTTTTTTGACCCCCTCACCGGCCAACGGGTTCAGTGGCGTCCTTGGCGTTCGCCCCGACCACTCCCGAGGAGTTGTCGGGGCGTTTGTGTTCTAAAGGGCTCGGACCATGCAGCTACGACTGAAATCCCCCTCTCTGCCTCGCTCGCTCCTGGCCAGGCCCCAGGGACGGACGCGCCGCGAGCTTTGGTTGGCGCCCGCGGCGCTGGTGGTCGCCTTGCTGCTGTGGGAGGGTCTGGTTCGCTGGCGCAACTACCCCAGCTTCATCTTGCCCTCTCCCGGCCTGGTGGCCCAGCGGTTCCTGGCCGCGGCAGGCGACGGGACCCTGTGGTACCACACTCGCATCACCGTGCTGGAGATCTTCGGGGGGCTGCTCCTGGGCCTGACCGCGGCCACCGTGCTCGGCTACCTGATCGCCAAGTCGCCCACCCTGGAGCGGGTGCTCTCCCCCTACCTGGTGGCCTCCCAAGCTATCCCCATCGTGGCCCTGGCGCCCCTGCTGGTGATCTGGATCCGCTCGCCCGGCCTGAGCAAGGTGCTGATCTGCGCGCTGACCATTTTCTTCCCGGCGCTGATCAACACCGTGGTGGGCATCCGGTCGGTGGAGCCGGACCTGATGGCCTTGATGCGCTCGCTGCAGGCCACCCGCTGGCAGATCCTCACCAAGCTGGAGATCCCGGCCGCCCTGCCCGTGCTGCTGGGAGGCCTGAAGATCGGCGTCACCCTGGCCGTCATCGGCGCAGTGGTGGCGGAGTTCGTCGGCGCGGATCGCGGCCTAGGGTTCCTGATCAACCTCTCGCGCGGCATCCTAGACACGCCGCTGCTGTTTGTGGCCCTGGCTGCGTTGGTGATGATCGCCGTCCTGCTCTACGGCGCAGTGAGCTGGCTGGAACATCGCCTGCTGGCGTGGCAGCGCATCCGCTGAGCCCGACGTCTACAGGAGAGAGCCATGTCTACTTACCGGTACAGCCTATTGGCTATCCTGGCGGCAGCGCTGCTGGTCGCCGCGTGCCAGCCGCCAATCCTCAGCTCGCCGGCTCAGGAGTCCGCGACGGGCCCGACCCGCGTCGTGGTCGGCCTGGGCTACATCCCCAGCGTGCAGTTTGCGCCTTTCTACGTGGCTCAAAGCAAGGGCTACTTCGCCCAGGAGGGGCTGGAGGTCCAGTTCCAACACGGCTTCGAGACCGACTTCCTCAAGCTGACCGGCACCGACGAGATCCCCTTCGCCGTGGGCAGCGGCGAGCAGGTGATCCTCGGTCGCAGCCAGGGGCTGCCCCTCACCTACGTCTTGCGCTGGTCCCGCAAGGTCCCGGTGGTGGTCTTTGCGCTGGAGGAGGAAGGCCTGACTCAGCCCACCGACCTGGAGGGCCGCCGCGTGGGCATCCCCGGCCTGTTCGGCGCCAGCCTGGTGGCCTGGAAGGCGTTGGTCTACGCCACCGGCCTGGACG
>JANWYQ010000065.1 GCA_025055015.1 Caldilineales bacterium | reverse complement strand
TGGTGAAACTCACGTTGGGCCCGCCCGGCACCCCGTTCCGACCGTAGTTCTCGCTCCACGAGCCACCCACCGTCACCTTGAACTCGTAGGTCCCCGGCGGAATGGCGTCGGTCACGAACTTGTACACCCCGTCGCCGTTGGCGTCGTTGCCCTGGGTGTTCAAGTTGCCGGGATCCCAGTTGTTGCCTAGGCCGGCAACCTCCGCATAGTTGCCAGGAAACGTCACCAACAGAGCGCTGTCGGCCGCTGCAGGCGTGGTCCGCGTGGGCGCGGCCAGACTGGCCACCGGCAAGAGGCTAGTGACCAACAGAGCCACTACCAACCCAAGGCTAAGCAGCGAGCGGGACGGCTTGTTACCCGGGCACATGTTGAAAACCTCCACAGAACAAAGACGCAACAGGCAGGCTAGCCGGCTGGGGCTGGCCAGCGACGGTAAAACGAGAAGGAACGAAAAAACGCCGGCGCTCCCGGGAAGGGAACGACCGGCGCGACTTAATCAACGGGGCTCAGGAGCTCCCGAACGAGGACGACCATGGTGGCTCCCTACATGCGAAGATAGGCCAAAGAAAGCGCCCCTTAGTTTGCCACAGGTTGGCGTACGGCGCAAAAACGAGGTGTCAGACCGCGGTCGCTTAGGCTGAGAAGAAACTCTCGTACTCGTCGTGACTGCCTATCCAAAACCATGTAACAGTGTCACCCTCGAGTACGCCAAGAGCGCGATAGCCACGAGAAACTCGAACCGACCAGACGTTCTCCTCGCGATTAACACACTTAAAATGCAGAGAGGGATGGAAGGGATTCTGCAACCAGAGCCGGTAGGCCTTGCGAGCGCTACGCTTTACGCCTTCGCTGAGAGAGTCATACGCCGCCCAAAACGAAGGCAAGGTTGCTGACTTCATAATCGCTCAAGGTCCATGGGTTGAGCGTGGCCTTGAGCGATCTCTTGCTTCGCACGGCGAGCAGCCGCCATGAGCTGGGACTGTGTCCGCTCAAAAAGACTGTCCCAGCGCTCCTCATCCTGGAGATCAGCGAGGTACTCGCGCAGGTGCTCCACCACCTGCTGCTGCACCGCTTCGGGCAACGACTCCAACATTTCGGTTACTGTCGCAATAGGCGTCGTGGATGTCATGGTAACGCTTTTCCTCTGTGCGCCCTTGGAGGCAAGGGCTTGAGTCGGTGGAAGCACATTCGGAGCCTTCAAGGGTGCATCGGCTGTCCAACTTGCCGTGCAGTTCGAATACGTCTTTGTAAAGATTTTACTCACGTCTTGAGATAGCACAAGGTCCATGAGCGCTCTAAAACAGCCTCACCACATAGCGGCCGTCTCCGCCCGGCTCGTAGGTAAACAGGCCCTGGGGGACGTGGCTGTCCACCACCAGCCGGCCGGCGTCCATCAGCTCCCAGATCACCTGGAACGGCGCCTTGCCCGGCACCCACTTCTCGGCCAGCACCACCCCGTGGCCGGGCAGGATGGTGAAGGCCACCGGCCGCGGGTCGTCCGGGTTGGCCATAGCCTGGGAGCGGCCAAAGGCATCCCGCACCCCGCGCGCCTGCGAATCGGTGCCACAGGTAACGAAGTAGTGCAGGTAGGGTAAGTCCAGCGGCACGTACTCCACCGCAGTCGGATCGAAGGCCTTGATCCCCCGGTGGCCGTGCAGCTTGGAGCGGATCACCGGCACCTCCACGGGCTCCGGCCAGCCATCGCCCAGCCGGATGCGGGGCAGCGGGCGATCCATGTCGTACATCTCCACCGCCTCCGAGGAGGGTGGGTCGTTGCGCTTGCCTTCCACCTCCCGCACCAGCGCGCCCAGGTAGTCGGGCCGCACGCCGACGATCACCGCCAGCTCGTCCTCGGTGATCTGCTTCTTGTCCACCGGCCGCGCGCTGCCGGTGACGGTGGCGATCAGCGCGTCCAGCCGTGGCTCCCAGGTGGCGTAGCACCCCTCGCTGTACTGGCTGGCCACCACCCCGGCCACCGCCGGCACTGCGGTCAGGTCGCCGATGAACACGGTGTCGGTGAAGAAGCCGCGCCGGCCCAGCTCGTAGCCCGCCCGGCACATGGCCTTGGGCGTGTCTAGGCCGGCCCAAACTGCTCGGGGGACCGGCTCGCCCACGGTTTGGTGGTGGTGGATGTCGGTGGAGCTGAGGCAGGTGGTCAGCCGGAGCACCACGTCGTCGTACATGGCCGTGGGGCTGCCGTTGGGCCGGCTGACAGGGAACGCGCCCACCAGGTCGAAGTGGTAGATGCGCTCCGGCTCGTCCTGCCCCACCACCAGCAGCACGCGGATGCTCTTAGCCTGAGCCTGCACCAGGCGCTGGATGGCCAGCATGGGCCCCCCGCGGTGCCCCTGTTCGTAGAGCACGCGGTAGGCCGTGGGCGCCAGGCCGGGGAACTCGTAGTCCTCGGGGTCGGGCGGCGACTTGAGCAGCACGGCCTCGAAGTGGGCAGTTAGGCGGTCCAGCTCGGACGGCGCCATGGGCACGAGAGTGACGACCGTGGGCTGCCGGCTCAGCTTGAAGCGGTGGCGGGCGGTGAACATGAGGGCGCTGCGCCAGTTGAGTGGCTCCCCGAAGGGCGCCGAGGTCAGGAGCAGGTCGGTAGCGTCGTCGGGCGCCTCCTGGACGGTGTGACCCCAGGCCGCAAACTGTTGCAGGATGCCGGCGACCGCCTGGTCCAGCACTGGATGGCGATGGCCGGGGACATAGGTAACGTGCAAATGGCGTAGCCAGGAGTGGAGTGGCTTGTTGTTGCTGCGAGAAGCCGCAAGCGAAGGGTTGAGTAGCAGCATGGATGAGGTCTCCATTGCGCAAGCTGAGGTATGGGTAGATTGAGAGGGCGCGTGCGAGCAGCTCTGGCACGCTACAGCCGCGCGCGTAAGGCAAAACACCGCTGAGTGCCTCGCGGCACACTGAATTCTGCCGATTCAGCCCCTGGATGTCCGGCGACTTTCAGGCCGACAGTAGTTTTTGGCGTTTAAGCTCAGGCGGCAGTGGAAGGAACCGGAGTCGAAGTGGCCAGGGCCACCACCCGCTCGATGACCTCCTCCTCGGTCATGTGGGTGGTGTCCAAGATGATGGCATCGTCGGCGGGCCGCAGGGGCGCCACTGCGCGACGGGAGTCCAGCTCGTCGCGGCTGCGCACGTCGGCCAGCACCTGGTCGAAGGGACGCTCCTGGCCGCGGGCCCGCTCCTCGCGCCAGCGCCGCTGCGCCCGCTCCTCCAACGTGGCGTCTAGGTAGATCTTCAGGTCGGCGTCGGGCAGCACCACCGTGCCGATGTCGCGGCCCACCATCACCACGCCGCCCCGCTCGGCGATGCGTCGCTGCTGCGGCATCATGGCCCGCCGCACGCCGGGATACTGCGACACGACGGAGACGTTGGCGTTCACCTCCGGCCGGCGGATGGCCCAGGTTACGTCCTCCCCGTCGGCCAACACCGTGTACTGCCGGCCGTCGGCCACGGTAGGGGGCAGCACGTCAATGTGCAGGTCCTCGGCCAGCCGGGTGATGGCTGCCTCGTCGCGGATGGGGATGCCTCGCTTCAAGGCGGCGTCGGTCACTGCTCGGTACATCACGCCGGTGTCGAAATAGGTATAGCCCAGGCGCTGGGCCAGGGCGGCGCCCACGGTGCTCTTGCCGGAGCCCGCGGGGCCGTCAATGGCGATGGTCGAATAGGGGGAGCGTTCAGTCATGGGTGGGGTCACGCGAACAGGCGTCCCGGCCCGGCCACAGATGGGCCGCACCAGGACGCCGGAGGGAAACGACGGCAGCCCCTACCGTCCCTTGCGGTTTGGCCGGTCAGCGGGCCTTTCCGAGCTCTTCGGCCGGGGGCGGCTCGGCGGCTTTGGGCTTTTCCGCTGGCTGTCGGCTGTCGGCTTCGGGTGAGGCGGTCGGCTGCGGGCGGTGGGCGGCGGCTGAGACGGGGGCTGACGCCTTTGGCCGAGTGGCTGCGCTCGGTCCGGCTGGGAAGACGGCGATCCGCTGCGCTGCGCGCGGGGGGACCGCGCGGCCTCCGAGGTGGCAACCGAGCGGCGTGGCTCGGCGTCCGGCCGCGAGGGCTGGTGCCCTACCGGGGTCGCAGGCTGGCGGCGGCCGCGGCGGCGAGGGGGGGCAGGCGGCTGCGACGCTTCGGCCGATCGGCGCAGACGGCGCACCTCGTCGGCGGTGAGGCGCCGACTGCCGCCCGGCTTGAGCCGCCTATCGAGCACCAGCGGCCCCAGCTGGATGCGGATCAGCCGCCGCACCTCCAGGCCCACGGCCGCAGCCATGCGCCGGATCTGTCGCTTGCGCCCCTCTCGCAACACCACCTTGAGCCAAACGCCCTGCGCAGCCGATCCGCCCTGCGGCAGGGGCGGCACCTTGGGCGGCTCGTCCAGCACCCGCCACGAAGAGGGCGCAGTCTTCTGGCCGTCCAACACCACCCCACGGCGAAGCTGAGCCAAGGCATCGGTGCTTGGAGGCCGGTCCACCAACACCAGGTAGACCTTGGGATGTTGGTAGCCGGGATGGGTGAGGACCTGGGTGAGCTCGCCGTCGTTGGTCAGCAGCATCAGCCCCTCGCTGTCCAGGTCCAGCCGGCCGACGGTGAAGAGGCGCTCCTCCGACGACACCAGCTGCTCCAGCCCCGGCCGCCCGCGCTCGTCGTTGAACACCGACAGGTAGCCTGCCGGCTTGTACAGCATCAGATAGACCCGTTTGGGCTCGCTGGGCACGGCGATGGGCACGCCGTCCACCGCGATGCGGTCCCGCTGGGGGTCCACCTTGGTGCCCAGCTCGGTGACCACGCGGCCGTTGACCTGCACCCGGCCGGCTGCGATCATCTCCTCGCAGGCGCGGCGCGAGGCGACGCCTGCGCGGGCCATCACTTTTTGCAGACGCTCTAGAGCCATAGGCCTCCTGGGGCGACCTCAATAGGGCGAGAGATAGGCCGGCGCCTGGCCCAGCAGCTCGTTGCCCAGATACCAGCGCACTTGGCCGGCCAGCCGGCCGGGATCGCTGCCCACAGCCTGCCACACTGCCTGGGTGCGCACCCTGGGCCACAGCCAGCGAGGCAGGAAGAGGTCGGGCGGGGCCTCGGCCACCACCCGTAGCACGCGGCCATCGGGCAACCTCACCCAGGCCGTCGGGCCGGCGGGCTGCGGCGCCGGCGCCCACTGGAAGCGCTCGAAATAGGCGTCGAACAGAGCCTCCGCATCGCCGTAGCGGTCCTGGCTGCCCATGACCACGGCGATGGCCCGATGCTGCTGCCGGTTGACCGAGGCGACCAGCACTTGGCCGGCCAGCGGGGTAGTGCCGGTCTTGATCCCATCGGCGCCGGGGTAGCGGGTGAGGAGCTCGTTGCGGTTCCAGAGCCGGCGGCCGGCCACCAGCGCCGTCGGGGAGGCCACGATCTCGCGAAACTTCGGATAGGCCATGGCCGCCTCAGCCAGCCGCCACAGGTCGTATGCGCTGCTCTGATGGCCCGCTGCGTCCAGGCCGTGGGGGTTGGCGAAGTGCGTGCTGGTCAGCCCCAGCTCGGCTGCGCGCCGGTTCATCAGGTCCACAAAGGCCGCCTCGCTGCCGGCCACGTGTTGGGCCAGGGCCAGCGCCGCATCGTTGCCGGAGGCCAACAGCAATCCCCACAGCAGCTCCTCCACCGTCACCACCTCGCCCGCTTGCAGCCCCATGCTGGCCTCGCCGATCAGAGCCGAGGCCGGCACCACCACGCGGTCGTCCAGGCGAGCCCGCTCCAGGGTCAGCAGCGCGGTCATGATCTTGGTGGTGCTGGCCATGGGCCGAGGGGTTTGGGGGGCGAGAGCCAAGAGAGGCTGCTGCGTGGTGCTGTCGGCCAGCAAAGCCGAGGCAGCGGTCAAGGCTGGGGGCCGTTGGGCAGCGCGGTGAGCGGCGATCTCCTCCGGCAGCAGCGCCAGGGAGCCAGGCGCAGTGCCGCTCAGCAGGGGCGGACCGGCCCCCAGGCACATCAGGCTCAACAGGCTGAGGGCCGCCAGCCAAAGGCGACGGAGACGACGCCGTGGGGGTAATTGAGAGGCGAAAGGAAGGAAGGCAAACAACAACGCGCTGATCTCTTCTCTGCCGGAGAGCGGAGATGGACCGAGCCGCCCATCCGACGGCCCGGCGGGATCCCCGCTCTATTTTGCCCGCAGGCACGTCAAACCCCAAATCGGCGCCGGCCCACAAAACACAGCGGCAAGTCGGGCGACTTGCCGCTGTTGCGATCAGCCGAGCGAGAGGGACAATGGCCGCAGCCGGTCACGCCGTCGCCGGGCGCTGAGAGCGGCCGCCGAAGAGGCGCCGAAACGCCCCCGTCTCCCACGACACCAACAGCGGCACCGCGTTGAAGATGGACGAATAGGTGCCGCTGAGCATGCCCACCAGCAACACAGCCACGAACTGTCGGATGGTCACGCCGCCGAAGAGCAACAGCGCCACCAGGATGAACATGGCGTTGAGCTGGGTCACCAGCGATCGGTGCAGCGTCTCCAGCAAGCTGCGGTTGGCGATGGTCTCGAAGTCCTCGTTGCGTCGCCGGGCCGTGTTCTCGCGAATGCGGTCGAACACTACGATGGTGTCCTGCACGCTGAAGCCGATCACCGTCAACAGGGCGGTGAGGAAGAGCGCGTCCACCTCCCAGCGAAAGAGGATGCCCATGATGGCCATGAAGCCGGTCACCACCAGGATGTCATGCACCATGGCCGCGATGGCGCAAGCGCCGTAGCGGACCGGATGGGGCACGTTGCGAAAGGCGATCACCAGGAAGACCAGGATGGCAATGGCAGCCACGAAGACGGCGATGAAGGCCGCCTGCGTCACCTCGGCGCCCACGGCCGGGCCGACGTTGCGGTACTCCAGGGTCTCCACACTGCCGAACCGGGCTGCTAGGTCCGCCTGCAGCGCCTCCTTGGTGTCCTGCGCCACCTCCTTGAGCCGGGCCTGGAAGCGATTGCCCTCGTTGCCCACCGTGGTGACGCTGGTGTCCAACAGCCCACGGTCCACAAACACCTGGCGCACCTCTGCCGGCTGGGCCGGCTGCCCCAACTTGAACTCCCAGTACACGCCGCCGGTGAAGTCAATGCTCAACCGGAGCGGGGAGCCGGTGGTGAACAGCAGGTAGAGCATGGCGATCAGCCCGGGGATGATCACCAGAGCCGACAGCACGTAGTACCACTTGCGATGTTGAACGATCTGGTACATGACAAGCTAGACTCCCAAGATCCAGGCACGGCTGGCCACCTTCTCGTCCATGCCAGGGCGCTCGAACGTCGCGCGCATGAAGGTGCGGGTGACGAACACCGCCGTGAACATGCTGGTCAGGATGCCCAGGAACAGGGTGAAGGCAAACCCGCGCACGGTGCTGGCGCCAAAGGTGCCGCCGAAGTAGTAGAGGATCATGCAGGTGATCAGCGTGGAGAGGTTCGAGTCCAGGATGGAGGTCCAGGCCCGGTTGAAGCCCGCCTCCACGGCCGCCTTCAGGGGCTTGCCGTTGCGCAGCTCCTCCTTCATGCGCTCGAACACCAGCACGTTGGCGTCCACCGCGGTGCCGGTGGCCAGCAGGAAGCCGGCGATGCCCGGCAGGGTCAGGGTGATGGGCACGATCTTGAAGAGGGTGATGTTGATGGCCACAAAGATCAGCAGGGCTAGGTCCGCCAGTAGCCCCGGCACTCGGTAGTAGATGGCCATGAACAGCAACACCACAATGAGGCCGATGATGCCGGCCGTCAGGCTGCGCTGCACCGAGTCCGCGCCCAGAGATGCGCCGACGGTGCGCACGTCCAGCACCTTGAGCGGCACCGGCAGCGCGCCGTACTGCATCTGAATGGCCAGGGTTCGCGCCTCCTCGCGGGTGAACTGGCCGCTGATCTCGCCGCTGCCGTCAATCACGGCCCGCACCACCGGCGCAGACAACACCTGCTTGTCCATGGTGATGGCCACGATGCGGCCGATGTTGTTGCGGGTGTACTCGCGGAAGATCTCGCGCCCCGAGTCGTTCAGCTCGAACAGGATGACCGGCAGGCCGGTGGTCGGGTCTGAGCCGACCTGGGCCGAGCGAAGGTCCGCGCCCGTCATGATGGTGCGGAACGGCTTGCCGGTCTCCGGGTTCAGGATGCCCTCGGCGTTGGGATCGCCCTCGGTGTTGCCGCCGAAGTCCGTCTGGACGATGGTCCCAGGCGTCAGCGGGACGTTGCCGGCCTCGATGAACTCCAGCAGGCCGGTGCCCTTCAGGGTGGCAATGGCCTGGTCGGGGTTCTGGATGCCCGGCAGCTCGACGATGATGCGGTCCTCGCCCTGGCGCTGCACCAGCGGCTCGGCGACGCCGAGGCCGTTGACGCGGTTGTCCACCACGATCTTGGCGGCCTCCATGGCCTGCGCCTCGGGTCGCTGCCCCTCAGGCAGGTCGGCCGCCAACAGCACTTGCAGGCCACCCTGCAGGTCAAGCCCCAGCTTCAGCTCCAGGGACCGAAAGCCCCTGGGCTGCCAAAAGGCCAGGTTGGCCACCGCCTGGGGGTGCTGAATGGGCAGGGCGATGTAGAAGGTGACCAGCGCCAGCAAAAGGATGAGGACGAGTGAGATCAGCGTTCGATTGGTCATCCAGGGCTCCTGGCGTGCGCAGCGCGTCCCCCTCGGTCAACCACGGGCGCAGGGCAGTAAAATAGCAACCGCCCAAGGCAGCGGTTGCTTCGAGCAAGGCAAGCAAGCGAGCAAAGCCGATGGAGGAGAGGGTGACTAAACCAGCTAAGCCGGTTGTGCGCTGTGTGTTAGGTAATCAAGCCGAACGGGCCAGTCAATCTGTTCCCGACGACACGAAGCGATTATAGCCTGGGCCGAGCGGGCTGTCAAGTGCTGCCCCAGCCGGCCCACGCGCACCGGCCCCTGCCGGGCTACTCGCCCTCGGCCGGCCGGATGCGCCGCACACCCTGGGCCTGCAAGAACTGATGCACGCGCTCCAACACCTCCGCCTCGGTGAGCTCGTCGGTGCCGACGATCAGGTGGCTGTGGCGGCGGGCGTGGGCCAGGCGGCGGCGCTGCGCCTCCAGCACCTCCGGCGTCCAGTCGCTGCGGGGGCTGCGCCGCCGGACGCTCTCCAACGACACGTCTAGGTAGATCAGCCAGCGGGCCGGCGCCACCCGCTGCCACATGGTGGGCACCTCGGAGTGCTCTTGGGCGCAGACGCGGGCGTTGTAGCCCAGGCGCTGCAGGCCTCGCACCAACGTGGACTTCCCCGCCTTGCAGGGCCCCACCACCTTGATGGAGTGCAGCGATGGCTCGGCGGAACGGGGCTCGCTACGTTCGTCTTCGTCCATGGTTCGGCCGCAGGCGAACCTCACACAGGAACGCTTACCGTCATGCGGCGCACCTCGTCACCGCGGTCGTGCGGCAACAGGGCCAGCACCACCAGGCTCATATCGTCGGCAGGACGACCCTCGTCCAAAGCCAGCGCCTCGTCTAGGAGGCGGTCGGCCAGGGCCTGCGGATGGCCGTGTCCGGCGCGCATCAGGCGCAGGACGGCCGCCGTGACGTCCAGGCGGCGTCCATAGCGCTCGCCCGCGCTCCACACGCCGTCGGTGAACGCCACCACGGTGGTGTTGGCCTCGAGAGGCAGCTCCACGATCACCGGCCGGGTGCGGGCGTAGATGCCGATGGGCTCGCTTGGGTCGTCCAGGCAGCGCACGCCGTTCGGCATATCCGCTGCAGCCCACGCCGGGTTCACCAGAATCGTAGGACAATGGCTGTTGCGGGATATGACCAGGGTCTGGGTGTCCAGATCTACAGAGACGATGTTCAACGTAGCGGACACCTGGCCGCTGCGATGGGTGCGCAGGTAGTCGTGGGCCGCGCGCGCGGCTGCGCCGTCCCGGACGCCATCGGCCAACAGGCTCACCGCCTTGCGCACCACCATGTTGCTGATGCGTTTGGCGCTCTTGCCGCTGCGCTGGCCGTCGGCCATCACCACCGATAGCCCACCGTGGGGTCGCTCGATCACCTCGACCGTGTCGCCGCTCTCGCTGCTGGCGTACTTGCCTACCTTGGCCACCGCCAGAGCGATCTCCAAGCCCAGGATCAGAGCCATAGGTGCCGGCTGCGTGCTTGTGTGGTCTGGTCGTGGGGTTCGACGGGCTCAGCCCACGGTTGCCCGCGGCCTGAGCCGGTCGAAGGCCGCTCCCTCAGTTCCAGCGCACCCGCAGGTCGCGGGTCACCACCGGCCCGGCGTTGATGAGGGCCACCTGCACCCGAAAATCGCTGAAGTCGCCGCTGAGGGGCGTGCTCGTCAGGCGCATGCGGATGATCAGCACCTCGCTGGCCCCGGCCGGCAGGGTGCGTTGGTCGCTGACGTCGGCGGCAAAGCACGCCGTCGTTGTGCAAAGGTTCGGGTCCCAGCCCGCCGGCACCGACAGGGGGATCAAGCTGGCCACGTAGGTGTCGCTGCCAACGCCGGTGTTGGTGATGGTGGCCAGGAAGACCTGGCATCCATCGCCCAGGTTACACCCCTGCCCGGCCGAGATGGTGACGTCGGAGCTGGGGCTGATGGCCAAGGTGACGCTGCGCGCGCTGGTGGGCGTGGGCGTGGGGGTGGCCGTGGGGGTGGGCGTGAGGGTCAAGGTGGGCGTCGGCGTGGGCGTGGGCGCCTGGGTGCTGACCACGGCGGTCAGGCGCTCCTCGAAGAAGGGGTAGGGCCCACACTCCAGGCAGTAGCCGCGCACGTTCACGATGCCCCGTTGGCCGTCCACCAGCGCCGGCACCGAGAAGTTAAGGGTCACCGTCTCGATGGCACCCGGCGCCAGGGTGCGCTCCACAGGCCGATCCCACGGGAAACAGGTGCTGCCCCAGCAAAGCACGGAGTACCAGCCGGCGGGCCACGGCTCGTTGTTGAACTTCTCCAGCCGGTAGCGGAAGGTAGTGGCGCCCTGGTTGCCGATCAGCAGGGTGAAAGCAGGACAGCCGTTGACGCTGGTGCAGGCAGCGCCGTTGATCACCGTGGTGGTCACCGCCGGCGGCGGCAGGCGATAGAAGGGCCAGGGCGTCGCCGTGGGCGTGGGCGTAGGCGTGGGCGGCGTCACGGTGACCGTCTGGGTCACCTCCTGCACGCCGCCGTCCACCCGGATCACCCGCAGCACGTAGGTGGTGGTGCTGGTGGGCCGCACCCGCATGGAGCCGGTGGGCCCGTTCATGGGCTGGCCGTCCAGGAAGAACGCCCGCACTCCCCGCACCTCCCAGCTCAGCGTGCTCTCCTGGCCGAAGATGATGGCGGAAGGCTCGGCGGTGAAGCGCAGCACGAAGGGCTCGAAGGTGGCCGTAGGCGGCGCAAAGGTAGGCGTCGGCGGCGCCTCGGTGGGCGTCGGCGGCGGGACGTAGGGCGTCGGCGTCGGGAAGGGGGTAGGCGTGTCGCGCGGGGTCGGCGTCGGCCGTGGGGTCGGCGTGTCGAAGACCGGTGGCTCCGGCGTGGGCGTCGGGAAGAAAGGCAGCGGCGTGTCGGTGGGGAAGGGGGTCGGGGTGGGCGGCGGTGAGGTTGCGGTCGGCAGGATGGGCTGGACGGCCGTAGGCGTCGGGGTCACGGTGACCACTACGATCAGGAAGCCGTCCGCGGTGATGGTTCCGGTGAGAGGCAGGCCGGGCGGCAGCACGCCGGGAAGCTGGCCGGCGCCGCCCGGCGCTACCGGTCCCCCGGGAGCCACGGTACCCCGCTCCACGAGGGGCGTGCCGGTGGGGGCCAGCGCCAGCCGCGCCGACAGGGCCTGCAGCCCCAACCAGGAGGCGCTGACCAACGCACACAGGACCAGGACCACCACCAGGGTGCCGGCAGCCAGCAGCAACGGCCACACCGGCCGGCCGCCCGCTCCGCCGCCGTTCCGGCGACCCTGGCTGCCTGACGGCGGTGGCGGGGTCCAGAAGCTGTCGCCCGCCGCTGGAGCCTCGGCGAAGGACGCCGCCGGCTCCGCTGCCTCCTCGCTCCAGGCCGAGGCGGCGGCTGCCGGCTCAGGCTCCGGCTCGTCGGCTGTCGGCGGCGCCCAGGAGGAGCGACCGCCCACCGAGGCCTGATAGCGCGGACACCGCTCGTAGTTGCCTCCCAGACAAAAGAAAGTCTGCTCGTTGAGCGCGATTGCCTGGTGCGGGCTGGTGGCGTAGCAGCGGTTCTCGAAGCTGGGGTAGGTCAGATAGGCTCCCCGCTCGTCTACCAGGCCAAGGAGAGGACACACTTGTGATGCCATGAGTGCGTATCCGTTGCTTCTAGGAACTAGGGGCTTCAGCCGACCCACAAACGCCAGCCGCCTAAAGGCCTGATCTTTACCAATAAGTGTTGTCAAGTTATCTGTCCAGCTGAATTGGCAGCGAGATAGAGCTTGGCGCCTTCGACTAAGGCAGACAACTGACTCCAACCTCGCCAGATGGTGCGCCACCCTGGTGGGCCGTCCCGTCG
>JANWYQ010000054.1 GCA_025055015.1 Caldilineales bacterium | reverse complement strand
CAGGCCATGGGCGAGATGGAGGCGGCCCAGGCCGCGCGCGCCGAGCTGGAGGGCCGCCTGGCGCAGCTGACGGGTGAGCTCGAGGCGGCTCAGGCTGCCCGCGGTGAGCTGGAGGGCCGGCTGGCGCAGGTCACAGGCGAGCTCGAGGCAGCCCAGGCCGCCCGCAGCGAGCTGGAGGGCCGCCTGGCGCAGGCCATGCGCGAGCTCGAGGCGGCCCAAGCCGCCCGCGGGGAGTCGGAGGCTCATCTCTAAGCCCGCTTAGCTAAGGCATAGGGCCTGCGCGGCCAGGTGGAGGCTGCCCTGGCCGAGGCTGGGCGCTGGCCGGTCGGCTGAGCGGCCGTAGCGCTGCCGAGACCCCTGGGGAGATGGTTCGCTTCGCCTCTGTCTCGGCGGCCGTCGCGGCGATGGTCGCGCCAACGCTACGGTAGAGCAGCTGGCTGAAATCTGCAAGGCGCCCCGGACTCGCACGCCCGACTACGCCGCATGGATCGAGCAGGCCAAGGCCCTGGTCGCGCAGAAAGGCGCTGCGGCCTGATCCCTGGCCGTCTCGTCGCCGCCAACCAACACCCTCGGTCCTCTCGGGCCGGGGGTGTTTGCTTTTGCGGAGCCCACGGCGGTCGCGCCGTTGTCCACGCAGCGCGGCGCCAAGGCCGCCCTCCGTCGCCGTCCGCGCACGGCGCCGCGAACGGCTTCCATGACCGTTAAGCCCTCGTTAAACGAACCCTAACTTCCGAGCAGAGGGGCGTTAAAGTCGGTGGGGTAGAGTCAAGCATAGTTTTTGGGACGCTTCGAGCATCTCGAAAGCTGGGAGCCGTTCGCATGGTCATTCACCAGGTAGACCTCGACTCCCGCCGGGACGTCGAGCGCTTCGTCCAGTTCCCTTATCGCCTCTACCGGGACTGCCCGCAATGGGTGCCGCCCCTGCTCTCCTCGGCCTACCTGGCCCTGGACCGGCGACGCCATCCGTTCTACGAGCACTCGGTGGCCGCCTTTTTCCTGGCTCTCCACGGCGACGAGGTGGTCGGACGCATCGCTGCGCTGGAGCACCGCAACTTCAACCGCTACCACGACTCCAACGTTGCCTTCTTCGGCTTCTTCGAGGCGGTGGACGACTCGCAGGTGAGCGCCGCCCTGTTCGACGCAGCCTTCACCTGGGCGCAGCGCCGCGGGCTGCGCGTCATGATGGGGCCTCATGGCCTGTTGGGCAACGAGGGCAACAGTGTCCTGGTCGAGGGCTTCGAGCATCGCCCCGCTTTGGGCGTGCCCTACAACCATCCCTACTACCATCGCCTGGTCACCGAGGCCGGCTTCGAGAAGGAGACTGACTTCCTGTCGGCCCAGGTGGACCCCAGCTACCGGCTGCCAGAGCGGGTGACGGAGATCGCCCACCGGGTGCGCGCCCGCCGTGGCTTCGAGGTGAAGACCTTCGGCTCCCTGACCGAGCTCCAGGGTTGGATCCCCCGCTTCCTGGAGACCCACCGCCGGGCCTTCTCGGCCAATCGCACCTACTACCCGCCCACCGACGCCGAGGTGGCCGCCATCCTCAACGTGCTGCGGTGGGTGATAGACCCCGGCCTGGTGAAGCTGATCTTGCGCCAAGGCGAGATCGTGGGCATGGTGTTGGGCCTGCGCGACGTGTCCGCTGGCCTGCAGCGGGCGGGCGGCCGGCTGTGGCCCTTCGGCTGGTACCACATTCTGGTCGAGCGCCGGCGCACTCGCTGGATCAACCTGAACGGCTTCGGCCTGCTGCCGGAGCACCGCGGGGTCGGCGCCGACGCCCTGCTGCTACAGGCCGTGTACGACACCTTTCGCCAGGGCAACTTCGAGCGTGTCTATCTGGTGCAGGTGGAAGAGGGCAACGTGGCCATGGTCAACGAGGCGTCGCGCCTGGGCATCACCTGGTGCGTGCGCCATCGCAGCTACCGGAGGTCCCTATGAGCAAGAAGAAGGTCCTGTGCATCGGCGGCTCCCTCAACCAAACCTCCATGGTCCACGCCGTGGGCAGCCAGCTCGCGGACGACTACGAGGTCTGGTACACCCCCTTCTATCCCGACGTGGGCATCCAGACCTTCCTGCACCGCCGCGGTCTGCTGGACTTCTGCGTGATGGGTGGGCAGTTCCTGGCTCAAACGGAGCGCTACCTGAAGGAGCACGACCTGCCGGTGGACTACGGCGGCCGGCGCCACGACTACGACTTGGTGATCACCACCAGCGACCTGGTGGTGCAGCGCAACATCCGCCACAAGCCCATCGTGCTGATCCAGGAGGGCATGACCGACCCGGAGAACCTGATGTACCACCTGGTGAAGCTGTTCGGCCTGCCTCGCTACCTGGCCAGCACCTCCACCAACGGCCTTTCCGACGCTTACCAGGTCTTCTGTGTGGCCTCCGAGGGCTATCGCGACCTCTTCATCCGCAAGGGCGCGCGGCCGGAGAAGATCGTGGTCACCGGCATCCCCAACTTCGACAACGCCGCCCAGTTCTGCAACAACCGCTTCCCCTACCGCCACTTCGTGCTGGTGGCCACCTCCGACACGCGCGAGACCTTCAAGTTCGACAACCGACGCCGGTTCATCCGCCGCGCGCTGGAGATTGCCGACGGCCGGCCGCTGATCTTCAAGCTCCACCCCAACGAGAACTTTCACCGCTCCTACCGTGAGATTCGCAGTCTAGCCCCCCGCGCGCTGGTGCTGGCCGAGGGCAACACCGGGGAGATGATCGCCAACTGCGACGTGCTGATCACCCAGTACTCCTCGGTGGCCTTCATCGGCCTGGCCCTGGGCAAGGAGGTTTACTCCTACTTCGACATTGAGATGCTTAAGCGGCTGCTGCCGATCCAGAACGGCGGCACCTCCCATCGCCACATCGCGACGGTGTGTCGCCGCCTGTTGGAGCTGGGGCCGGAGCAGGCCAGACAGGCTGCCGGCTGGGCCCCGCCGGCCTATCAGGGCGCCCAGGCCGCCGGTTGAGGTCCGGTTGACCCGCTGCGGAGCGCGCCGACCATGTCCCCCCAGTCCCTGAACGTCGTCACCGTGGTCCAGGCCCGCACCGGCTCCACCCGGTTGCCGGGCAAGGTGCTGCTGCCGCTGCTGGGCCGGCCCCTGCTGCTGCGCATGGTGGAGCGGCTGCAGCGGGCGCAGCTGGTGGGCACCGTGGTGGTGGCCACCACCACCCACATCGAGGACGACCGCATCGAGGCACTCTGCCTGGCCGAGGGCATTCCCTGCTTCCGTGGCCACCCCACCGACCTGCTGGACCGCCACCTGCGGGCAGCCCAGTGGCTGGAGGCCGACGTGGTGGTGAAGATCCCCTCCGACTGCCCGCTGATTGACCCAGGTGTCGTGGACCGCGTCATCGGCTACTTCCTGCGCCACGCAGAGCGCTACGACTACGTCAGCAACTTGCACCCGGCTACCTACCCCGACGGCAACGACGTGGAAGCCATGAGCCTGGCTGCGCTGCAGACGGCCTGGCGGGAAGCCAGCCGGGACTTCGAGCGCGAGCACACCACGCCCTACCTGTGGGAGCGGCCGGAGCGCTTCCGCATCGGCAACGTGGCCTGGGAGGCGGGGCGTAACCTCTCCATGACCCACCGCTGGACCCTGGACTACCCGGAGGACTACGCGCTGATCCGGGCCATCTTCGAGGCCCTCTATCCCGCCAACCCGGCCTTTGGGCTGGCGGACATCCTGGCGCTGCTGGAGCGCCGGCCGGAGCTCCTGGAGATCAACCGCGCCTACACAGGCGTCAACTGGTATCGCCACCACCTGCACGAGCTGCGCACGGTGAGCGCCCACGAGACGCGAGAGCCCGCAGCCGTGACATCTTCAGGCCGAGGGCGGCCAATGGAATTCACCGCCTGAGCCGGCGAGGCCGCCCGGCCACCGACAGCTGCGCACGCCCTTCGCCGGGTCGCTCACCTCCGCTTTAGTCGCCGTTTGCCCTGCTATGACCGACGGACCGCTTGCCTGCACCTGCATCATCCCCTGCTACAACGAGCGCGCGCGCATCGCCCCCGTGTTGGCCGAGGTGCTGCGCGTGGCCAACCTGGCCGAGGTCATTGTGGTGGACGATGGCTCCACCGACGGCACCGCCGACCTGGTGGCGCAGCGCTTCCCCGGCGTGACCCTGCTGCGGCTGCTGCGCAACCAGGGCAAGGCCGCAGCGGTCCAGGCGGGCGTGGACCGCGTCGCCACCAGCCACGCCCTGCTGCTGGACGCGGACCTGCGTGGGCTGCGGGCTGCGGAGATCGAGGCGGCGGTGGCCCTGGCGTTGGCCCGGCCCGACGTGGACATGGTGATCCTGCGCCGCGTCAAGGCCGGCGTCCACGCCCGCCTCTGTCGAGGCGACGTGCTCTTCTCCGGCGAGCGGATCGTCAAGACCAACGACCTGCGCGCGGCGCTGGCCACGTCCCCCGATGGCTACCAGATCGAGATCGCGCTCAACCGCTACATGGCGCTCCACGGCAAGCGGGTGGTGTGGGTGCCCTCCTCGGCGCGCAACACCCTCAAGATGCAGAAGCACGGCCCGGTGCGCGGGCTGACCGGCGACATCAAGATGGTCAAGCACATGATTGACTACGCCGGCCTGGGCGCGTTCGTGGAACAGTTCCTCTTCTTTGCCCGCGACCGGGCGGCCCTGCCCACGGGAGAAAAAGTCGGCGCCCCTTCCAGGGTGGCCAACTTAGTCGGCTGGAGGAAGCTATGACCCTCATCCCCGTGCCGTCCACCGGCGTCAGCCCCGCCGTCAACGGCTCCGGCCGGACGCCGGCCCATCCTGCCCTGGACGACGCCACCCACCGTCTGCTCCGGGAGCGCAGCCTGCGGGTGCGAGAGCACGTGCTCCGCACCGCAGCCGGCGGAGGCTCCTTCGTCGGCGCCGCGCTCTCGTGCGTGGACCTGCTGGTGTATCTCTACACCTGCTTCCTGCGCGTGGACCCCGCCGATCCCGACGCACCCGACCGCGACTACCTGTTCCTCTCCAAGGGCCACGCCGTGCCCGCCCTCTACGGCGTGTTGGCGGAGATCGGCCTGTTGGCCCCGCAGCGCCTCCGCCGCCACCTGCACACCGACGACGTGATCTACTGGCACCCGAACCCGCAGGTGCCCGGCGTGGAGTTCTACAGCGGTTCCTTGGGCCACCTGCTGCCGGTGGCCGTGGGCGTGGCGCTGGACTGCCGGCTGGCCGGCAACCCCAACCGGGTGGTGGTGATGGTGGGCGACGGCGAGCTCAACGAGGGCTCCAACTGGGAGGCGCTGCTGGTGGCCGCCGCCTACCGGCTGGACAACTTGACCGTGGTGGTGGACCGCAACGGCTTCCAGGCCAACCTGCCCACCGAGGCGCTGATCCCCCTGGAGCCGCTGGAGGCCAAGTTCCGGGCCTTCGGCTGCGAGACGGCGCGGGTCAGCGGCCACGACTTTGCGGCCCTGGCGTTCACCTTCCATCGCCTGCCTCTGCGCGGCGGCGCGCCCAGCGTGGTCATCGCCGACACGGTGCGCGGCCGGGGCGTGCCCAGCCTGGAGGCGCGAGCCGATCGCTGGTTTGTCAAGGCCAAGCCCGACGAGATCGAGAGCTGGCTGCGCGAGCTGCGGCAAACGAATCAGATAGGCGAGCGGTAGAAGATCACGAAGGTGTGAAGAGCACGAAGGCGCGAAGAACACGAAGGCGCGAAGGGGCGCGAAGGCCCGAAGCACGAAGACACGAAGCGATGAGTTGCCTGCGCAGAGCCCAGCGAGCATAGGAGCGCACAACCCTGCAACGGCACGACTTTGACTTATCGGTGCTGCGACGAACGCCGGCCGGCGCGCGTTGAAGGGCACGACGGCACAACCCCACAACCTTGACCTATGTCACCTCCCAGCTACGCCGACGCGCTGTTGCAAGCCGCCCAAAGCGACCCACGCGTGGTGGTGCTCACGGCCGAGAACCGAGCGGCCATCCGCAGCCTTCCTGACGTCCTCGGTCCCCGCTTCGTGGACGTGGGCATCGCCGAGCAGGCCCTGGTGGGCATTGCGGCCGGCCTGGCCCTGCGCGGCCGGGTGCCGGTGTGCCACGCCCTGGCCGCCTTCCTCACCATGCGCGCCTTCGAGTTCGTCCGCACCGACGTGGGGCTGCCTCGCCTGCCGGTCAAGCTGGTGGGCGGCGTGCCGGGCATCCTGTCCGACGGCAACGGCCCCACCCACCAGGCGCTGGAGGACGTGGCCCTGATGCGCGGCATACCGGGCATGGTGGTCTTCTGCCCCGCGGACGAGGAGGACCTGGCCATCGGCCTGCCCCACGTGCTGGCCAGCCCGCAGCCCGCCTACATCCGCCACAACGGCCTGCGCCCGGCGGTGTCCCACAGCCCCGACTTCGCTCTCGGCCGCGCCGAGGTCTTGTGCGAGGGCGAGGACGTGGCCATCCTGGCCTATGGCCCCTTGGTCGCCCAGGCCTGGGAGGCGACGCAGCGGCTGCAGGCGGCCGGCCGCTCGGCGCGGCTGCTGAACATGCGCACCCTGGCGCCGGTGGACGAGGACGCCATCGTGGCCGCGGCCCTGGAGACCAAGCTGCTGGTGACCGTGGAGGACCACTTCCTGACCGGTGGGCTGTACAGCATCGTGGCCGAGGTGCTGGTGCGCAACCAGATCATGGCACCCGTGCTGCCTATCGCCTTCCCCGACCGCTGGTTCCGCGCCGGCCTGCTCCACGAGGTGCTGGTCCACGAGAGCCTCACCGGCTCGCAGATCGCCGCGGCCGTGCTGGCGCGGCTCGGGTCGGTGAGCGGTGATCGGTGAACGGTGACCATTGATCGGTAATCCGTGATCGGTAATCCGTGATCGGTAAACGGTGCTCTCTGGTCGGTTACCGGTGACTCGTGATGCCTTACCATTTTCTCGTGACGCCTTAGCCAATCCCATGACTTCCTCTCCCCTCTTCCCGCCCATCGTCGAGTCCCAGCGCCTGTTAGCCCGCGCCACCGGTCTCATCCCCGCCCTGACGCAGACCCTGGCCAAGGGGCCTACGCAGCACGTGCAGGGCGTGGCGCCGATCTACCTGCGCCGCGGCCAGGGCTGTCGCGTCTGGGACGTGGACGGCAACTGCTTCATTGACTACACCATGGGCGTCGGGCCGCTGTCCCTAGGCTACGCCTACCCGGCCGTGGACGAGGCCATTCGCCGCCAGCTGGCCGACGGCATCACCTTCTCCCTGATGCACCCCCTGGAGGTGGAGCTGGCCGAGCGGCTGCGCGACATCTTGCCCAACGCCGAGATGGTGCGCTACGCCAAGACCGGCGCCGAGGCCACCAGCGCGGCCGTGCGCCTGGCCCGCGCCTACACCGGCCGGGAAAAGGTGCTGTGCTGCGGCTACCACGGCTGGCACGACTGGTACATCAGCGTGTTGGGGCGCAGCGCGGGCGTGCCCCGGGCCGTGCAGGACCTGGTGCACACCTTCGCCTACAACGACATCGCCTCCCTGCGCCGGGCCATAGACCACGACACCGCCTGCGTGATCCTGGAGCCCATGACCTTCGAGTTCCCCAAGCCCGGCTTCCTGCAGGAAGTGCAGGCGGTCTGTCGCGAGCACGGCGCCCTGCTGATCTTCGACGAGATGTGGACCGGCTTCCGCTTGGCCCTGGGCGGCGCGCAGGCCTACTTCGGCGTCACCGCAGACCTGGCCTGCTACTCCAAGGCCATCGCCAACGGCATGCCCCTGGCCGTGCTGGCCGGCCGGGCCGAGGTCATGCGGCTCCTGGAGGCGGACGTGTTCTTCTTCAGCACCTTCGGCGGCGAGGCCCTCTCCCTGGCCGCAGCCCTGGCCACCTTGGACGAGATGGAGCGCCACGACGTGCCTGCGGCGCTGGCCCGCCGCGGGGCCATGCTCCAGGAGGGGTTGGGCGCCATCGCGGCGGAGCTGGGCCTGGACGGCGCGGTGCGCTGCGTGGGCCACCCCAGCCGCACCATGCTGGCCTTCGACGCCCGCGCCGGCGACCCGCTGCTGATGAAGTCCCTGGTGCAGCAGGAGCTGATCCGCCGCGGGATCCTCTGGTCCGGCTTCCACAACCTCAGCTTCTCTCACGGCGAGGCGGAGATCGAGGAGACGCTGGCGGCCTACCGCGAGGCCCTGGCGGAGCTGCGGGATGCGCTGGACGCCGGCGACCTGGCCGGCCGCCTGCGCGGGCAGCCCGTGCAGCCCGTCTTCCGCCGCACCGGCGACTTCGACACCAAGCCGGTGCGCGCGGGCGACAACGGCCGCCAGCCGGCGCAGCCGGCGAGGTAACCTATGGACGACACGCTGTCCCGCTTTCGCCTGGACGGCCGCGTGGCCGTGGTCACCGGCGCGCTGGGCCTGCTGGGCCGGCAGCACTGCCAGGCTCTGGCCGAGGCCGGCGCGCACGTGATCGTCACCGACCTGGACGGCCCTGCCTGCCAGGCCTTCGCCGCCACCTTGCCCACGTCCTCCTGCGGGCTGGCCCTGGACGTCACCCGCCCCGACTCGGTGCAGGCCGCGGTGGAGGCAGTGCTGGCTGCCTACGGCCGGGTGGACGTGCTGGTGAACAACGCAGCGGTGAACGACAAGGTGGAGGCGCCCACCCTGGACGCGGACGCCTCCCGCTTCGAGAACTACCCGCTGGAGGCCTGGAACCGGTCCTTTGCTGTGGGCGTGACCGGCGCGTTCCTCTGCTGCCAGGGTTTCGGCGCGGTGATGGCCCGACAGCGCAGCGGCAGCATCATTAACATCGCCTCCACCTACGGCCTGGTGGGCCCCGACCAGCGCCTCTACCGCCGGCCCGACGGCCGGCAGACCTTCTACAAGTCCCCCGCTTACGCGGCCACCAAGGGCGCCCTCATCGCCCTCACCCGCCACCTGGCCGCCTACTGGGGCCCCGTGGGCGTGCGGGTGAACGCGCTGGCGCCCGGCGGCGTGGAGCACGGCCAGCCTCCCTACTTCGTGATGGCCTACAGCGAGCGCACGCCTTTGGGCCGCATGGCGCAGCCGGACGACTACCGCGGGGCCATCGTGTTTCTGGCCAGCGACGCCTCGGCCTACATGACCGGCGCCTGCCTGGTGGTGGACGGAGGATGGACCGCATGGTAACCACCGCGCTCCCAGCCATCTATCGGCCCGGCCTGGCCCACGTCTCCGGCGAGGTGGTGCAGCGGGCCCAGCGCATTCGCCTGCTGCTCACCGACTGCGACGGCGTGCTCACCGACGGCACGGTCTACTACTCGGCCCGCGGGGAGGAGTTGAAGCGCTTCCACATGCGGGACGGCATGGGCGTCGAGCGGCTGCGCACGGTGGCCGGGGTGGACGTAGGGATCATCAGCGGCGAGAACTCCCCCTCGCTGCAGCGCCGCGCGGCCAAGCTCCACATCACCGAGCTGCACCTGGGCATCCGCGACAAGCTGGCCGTGCTGGAGGAGATCGTGGAGCGGCGGCGGCTGAGCTACGCCGAGGTGGCCTACATCGGCGACGACGTCAACGACGTGGCCGTGATGGAGCGGGTGGGCCTGGCCGCCTGTCCGGCCGACGCCACCCCCTTCGCCAAGGCCGCGTCCCACCTGGTCTGTCGCACCGCCGGCGGCGCTGGGGTGCTGCGAGAGGTGGCGGAGATCATCATCGCTGCCCGCTGCTTGCCCAGCGCCAACGGCGACGCCCCCGGCCGGTACGCAGCAACGTCGGTCGCGCCGGTTCGGCAGCCCTGTTTCGACGAGCGCTCCGAGTGGTGAGAGATGCGCCGTCCCGAGGCGAAAGGCGCCTCGCTCGGCACGTTGTTCGACCCCATCCCTGGTGACCAACTCTCGATAATTAAGGAAGGAGCCCCTATGTGGCCTGCAGCAACCGTTCGCATCGGTGATCGGCTGGTCGGCGACGGCCAGCCCGTGTTCGTCATCGCGGAGATCGGCATCAACCACAACGGCTCGCTGGAGCTGGCCAAGAAGCTGATTGACGGCGCTATCTTCGCCGGCTGCGACGCGGTCAAGTTCCAGAAGCGCACCCCTGAGCTGTGTGTCCCCCGCGACCAGTGGGACCTCCAGCGCGACACGCCGTGGGGACGGATCAGCTACATCGAGTACCGCCACAGGATGGAGTTCGGGTTCGAGGAGTACGCGGCCATTGACCGCCACTGCCGCGAGAAGGGCATCCTGTGGTTCGCCTCCTGCTGGGATGAGCCCTCGGTGGACTTCATCGAGCAGTTCAACCCGCCGGCCTACAAGGCGGCCTCCGCCTCGCTGACCGACCACGACCTGCTGCGGCGCATGAAGGCCACCGGCAAGCCGCTGATCCTCTCCACCGGCATGTCGGAGATGGCGGAGATCGAGGCTGCCGTGGCCGCGGTGGGCACCGACAACCTGCTGCTGGCCCACTCCACGTCCGCCTACCCCTGCCGGGTGGAGGACCTGAACCTGCGCATGATCCAGACCCTGAAGCAGCGCTTCCCCGGCGTGCCGGTGGGCTACTCGGGCCACGAGGTGGGGTTGGCGCCCACCTGGGCTGCGGTCACCCTGGGCGCGTGCTTCGTGGAGCGGCACATCACCCTGGACCGGGCCATGTGGGGCAGCGACCAGGCCGCGTCGGTGGAGGTGCTGGGCATGCACCAGCTGGTGCGCAACATCCGCGACATCGAGAAGGGGCTGGGGGACGGCGTGAAGCGGGTGTATCCCAGCGAGCTGGGCGCGCTGCAGAAGCTGCGCCGCGTGCCCAGCCACGCCAACGGGCAGGCTGTCGCGATGGCGATCGGCGGTCGGTGAACGGCAAGCGCCGCGAAGTTCGCGCCCCAACGTGCGAACCGACAGCCCGGCCGCGTGTTGACCGCCGCTGTGGAGTTCGCACGCCCACGTGCGAACCAATAGCTCACCCACGTGCGAACCGACAAACCGCCCGCGTGTTGACCCCCGCTGTGGAGTTCGCACGCCCACGTGCGAACAATAGCCCACCCACGTGCGAACCGACAGCCCGCCCGCGTGTTGACCGCCCCTGTGGAGTTCGCACGCCCACGTGCGAACCAACAGCACGCCCACGTGCGAACCGACAATCCGCCCACGTGCCAACCGCCGCTGTGGAGTTCGCACGCCCACGTGCGAACCAACAGCATGCCCACGTGCGAACCGACAGCCCGCCCGAGCGCGAACCAACCACAGGGGGACGCGGGTGGCATAGATCCCGGGGGAAGGACCGGCCCAACCGCCCTAGGCTGGCGCCGGCTCGGGGTTTGCGGCTCGGCCGGACGGTGGTACAATCGGCGCGCGCGATGAACCAGCGCTGAGCCGGCACGAGGCCCATCTCGCCCTGCGGCGAAGGCGCCGGCACCTCTCTTGCCTTTTCCTTGCCTTCCGTCCCTTCCCCTTCTCCTTCACCTCCTCTCGTGCTCGACCTCTCCACCCTCTCCTGGGAGCTCGGCTGGGTTCCCCCTCGGCCGTGGCGCGACACGGCCGGCGCCGACGCCGCCTACGACCTAGTGCAAGCGGCCGAGTGGCTGCCGGCCACGGTGCCCGGCGACGTCCACAGCGACCTGCTGGCTGCCGGCCGCATCCCTGACCCCTACCGCCGCGACGGGCTCCGCGCCTGCCGCTGGGTGGACGAGGTGGACTGGTGGTATCGCACCCGGCTGCCGCTGGGCTTGCCGCCGGGCCAGCGAGCCTTCCTGGAGCTGGACGGCGTGGACTACCTCTCGGCGGTGTTCGTGGACGGCCGGGAGCTGAGCCGCCACCAGGGGATGTTCAGCCGCCAGACGGTGGAGATCCCGCCCGACCTGGCCGTCCGGCCGACGGCGGAGCTGGCGGTGCGGCTGTGGGGCAGCCATGCGCTGCCGCGCTACGCCTTGTCGCGGCGGCAGCGGCTGTGGGCGCGGGTGGTCGGCCCCTTTCAGCACACCTTTCGCCCCTTCGACGACCGCCTGGCCACCCTGAAGGCGCCCATGCAATTCGGGTGGGACTTCGCCCCGCGGCTGCTGGCCGTGGGCATCTGGGACGCCGCACGGCTGGCGCTGAGCGACGCCGCCTACCTGGCCGACCTGTGGCTGCAGGCCGAGCCGCTGACGCCGGCGGCCGATCCGACGCCGGCGCGGTTGCGGGTGCAGTTCACCGTGGACGCGCCGTCGTCTCTGGGCGTCCGGGTGCACCTGGCCGTGCAGCCCCACAACTTCGAGGGCGAGGGGTGGGACCTGGACTTCGCCGTGACCCTGCCCGCCGGCCGCAGCGTGCAGGACCTGGCCGTCACCTTGCCCGCGGCGCGACGGTGGCAGCCCTGGGAGCGGGGGGCGGCGCACCTGTACACAGCCCAGCTCACGCTGTACGGCGGCGACGGCTCGGGCTCCGCGCTGGCCGGCCGTTCCGCCATCTTCGGCGTGCGCAGCCTGCGCTGGCCGGACGCCGACCGCGGGGGCTGGCGGCTGCTGGTCAACGGCCAGCCCTTCTACCTGCGCGGAGCCAACTGGGTGCCGGTGGACAGCCTACGGGGCCGGGCGCAACGGGAGGACTACGCGCGGCTGCTGGAGATGGCGCGGTCGGCCGGGGTCAACTGCCTGCGGGTGTGGGGCGGTGGCGGCCGCGAGAAGGCCGCCTTCTACGACCTGTGCGACGAGCTCGGCCTGCTGGTGTGGCAGGAGTTCCCCATCGCCTGCGTGTTCCTGGACCACCTGCCGCGCACGGCGGCCTACCGCCACCTGCTGCGCCAGGAGGCCGCCGGAATGGTGCGGGCCCTGCGCAACCACCCCAGCCTGATGCTGTGGTGCGGCGGCAACGAGTTCAGCCCGCGGCGCAACCGGGCGGCCGTGGAGACCCTGGCCGAGGTGGCGGCGGCCGAGGACGGCAGCCGCCGCTGGCTGCCTGCCTCCCCCGGCCCCGGCGACGCCCACCACTGGCTGGTGTGGCACGGCTTCGCCAACCTAGCAGCCTACCGGGAGGAGCGCGCGGCCATGGTCAGCGAGTTCGGCCTGCAGGCTGCGCCGGCGGTGGAGAGCCTGCGTCGCTTCCTGGACGCGGACGAGCTGTGGCCGCCCGGCGCCGGCTGGCAGCGCCACAAGGGCGACCTGCCCAAGCTGCAGCGCTACGCCCGCTACTTCGACGACCCCGACGCCGACCCTGAGGGCGGCTCGGAACCGCTGGCGGCCTTCGTGGCCGCCTCGCAGCGCAGCCAGGCCGCCGGCCTGCAGATCATGGTGGAGCACCTGCGCCGTCGCCGCTGGAGCGGCCAGGAGCAGGCTGTCCCTGCGCCGCCCCATGCCTCGGCGGGGCTGGCGGTGTGGCAGTGGAACGACCCCTGGCCCGCCATCAGCTGGAGCGTGGTGGACTACTTCGGCCGGCCCAAGCTGGCCTACCACGTGCTGCGGCGGGTCTTGCAGCCGGTGTTGGTCAGCTTGGAGTATCCGCTGCGGCCCTATCGGCCGGGCGATCGGCTGCGGGGCGCGCTGTGGGTGGTCAACGACGGCCTGCAGCCGCTCAAGAGCTGCCGCCTGTTGGCCTGGCTGGACGAGGCGCCGGTGCACGCGGGAGAGGTGGCTGTGCCTGCCGCAGCGGCCGTGGCTGTAGGCGCCCTAGACCTGACGTTGCCCCCGGGCTTTCGCGCGCTGCGCCTGGCCCTGCGCCAGGGGAACGCCCTGTTGGCGGAAAACGTCTACGACCTGCGCTTCCACGACGCCGGCCCCACCTCCCTGGTGCACCGGTTGCGCCGCAAGCTGGTGGACTGGACGCTGCGCTGAGAGGAGCGATTTCCCCCCGATGCTTCACAAACCCCTTCGCACAGGGCTGGCGGCCCTGGCCGGCCTCACTCTGGCTCTAGCCGTGGCCGGCTGTGCCCGGCCGCCGCAGCCCACCCCTGTTCCGCCCACGCCCACTGCGGCCGTCCGGCCGCCGACCGCCGATACCCCCCTTCCCGCCACTTCCGAGGCGCGCCAGCTCTACTTGCCCCTGGTGGACGAGGAAGCTGCCGCCGCGGCCACCTCGGCGCCGCCGGTCGAGCCCACCCCGGAGCCGTCGCCCACCCCGGCGTCCACCCCCACGCCCCGGCCTATGGCCCTGGCCGACTGGCCTGCGCTCAGCCTGGCCGACTGGCCCCGGCCGGCGGCGGACAACGGCCTCTGCATCCACAACATCCCCGACGCCTACTTCGACGAGGCCACCGTGGACCTGCAGATCAGCCGGCTCAAGGCCATGCGCATGACGTGGACGGTGGTGCTCTACGGCGACGAGCTCCACCTGGCCAAGGCCGCCCCCCGCTATCGAGACGCAGGCATCACCGTGGTCTGGCGCAAGTGGCTGTGGGCCGACGAGCCCTACTATGGCTGGGGCCGGGACGTGGCCCTGCTGCAGGAGCTGGGCATGCCGCCCTACATGCAGATCTACAACGAGCCGGACCTGCCGGCGGAGTGGCGGGGCGCTGCGCCGGACCAGGCGCTGTTCCTGGAGCACTTCATCAGCGCAGTGGAGCAGGTGTACAACGCGGGCGGCTACGTGGGGCTGCAGTTCGTCAGCGGCGAGTGGCTGGCGGCCGCGCTGCGGGAGATCCAGCGCCGTGGGGGCGAGCGGGTCTTCGGCCGCCTCTTCCTGGTGCCCCATCCCTACGGCCTGAACCACCCGCCCGACTACACCGAGGACGTCAACGGCGTGCTGGGCTGGCGCCATCAGGCCGAGGTGGCGCGGTCCATCATCGGCTTCACGCCGCCCATGATCGCCGGCGAAGGGGGATGGAAATGGAACGCCGGCGACGACAACCGCTTCCCCCGCATTGACGCCACGCTGCACCGGGACTACCACTTGGCGGTGTTCAACTGGTTCCGCACCGGCGTGCTCTCTGACGGCCAGCCGCTGCCCGACTACCTGTTCGCGTTCTGTCCCTGGCTCCTTTCGGCCAAGCTGGACGACAGCGCTTGGTTCGACAGCTTTGCGGGGGACCACGTGGAGACCATCGAGGCGGTGAAGGCGCTGCCTCCCTTCCGCCGCACCTTCAGCGGCGGAGGTTTAGCGCCGGCCGGCGGTTCTTGACGGCCTCTGGGCTTTGGGGTAAGCTGCGCAAAACTCTTCCCAAGGGAAGGACAGCCCCATGCGAATTCTGGTCACCGGGGGAGCCGGCTTCATCGGCTCCCACATCGTTGATCTGTTCATCGCCGCCGGGCACCACGTGGCGGTGGTGGACAACCTGCACACCGGCAAGCTGAGCAACCTGAACCCCCAGGCCGTCTTCTACCAGGTGGACATCCGCGATCCTGAGGCCCTGGCCGAGGTCTTCCGGCGGGAGCAGCCGGAGATCATCTCTCACCAGGCCGCGCTGGCCGACGTGCGCGGGTCGCTGCAGGACCCGGCCACCTACGCCCAGGTCAACATCGTCGGCTCCATCCACCTGCTGGAGCTGGCCCGACAGCACGGGGTGCGCAAGTTCATCTACGCCTCCACCGGCGGCGCAGTCTACGGCGAGCCGGAGTTCCTGCCCGTCACCGAGGACCACCCCATCAACCCCCTGGACCCCTACGGCGCCAGCAAGCACGCGGTGGAGCACTACCTCTTTCTGTACCGCCACAACTACGGGCTGGACTACGTCAGCCTGCGCTATCCCAACGTCTACGGCCCGCGGCAGGACCCCATGGGGGAGGCGGGCGTGGTGGCCATCTTCACCGGCCGCATGTTGGCCGGCCAGCCCTGCACCATCAACGGCGACGGCCAACAGCAGCGCGACTTCACCTACGTGGCCGACATCGCCCGCGCCAACCTGCTGGCTGCGGAGCGGGGCAGCGGCATCTACAACATCGGCAGCGGCATCGGCACCGACGTGAACACCATCTTTGCCCTGTTGAAGGAGGCGGCCGGCTACACCCTGCCGCCCGTCTACGGGCCACCCAAGCTGGGCGAGGTGCGCCGCACCTACCTGGACGCCACCAAGGCGCAGCGGGAGCTGGGTTGGCAGCCGGAGGTGCCGGTGGCCGAGGGGCTGCGCCGCACCGTGGAGTACTTCCGCAGCCTGAGCTAGCCCATGCACCTGCTGGTCAGCGGCTGGTTTTGGGATCAGCTGGCCACCGGGTCGGGTCAGTACCTGCACGGGCTGGTGGCGCACCTGCCCGAGGTCGCGCCGCAGCACACCTACACCCTGCTGCTGCCGGCCGTGCGCTGCCCGCCGCCCGACGCATCGGGCTTAGGGCAGCCGCCGCCTGCCGGCCGAGCCAGCGCCGTGCCCGCGTTCTGGCGGGTGGTGTGGGCCGCCACCCCCTTCGACCGCCTGAGCGAGGACCTGGCCAAGCTGTGGTTCGAGCAGGTGGCCGTGCCCCAGGCAGCGCGCCGGCTGGCTGCCGGCGTGGTCCTGACGCCCTACTGGGGATCGCCCGCCCGGCGGCCCTGCCCTACGGCCGTCACCGTCCACGACTTGATCCCCCTGCTGTTGCCGGCCTACCGGGACGGCCTGTTGCCCCGGCTTTATACCCGCCTGGTCGCCTGGACCGCGCGGCGGGCCCACCTGGTGCTCACCGACAGCGAGGCCAGCCGACAGGACATCGTGCGCCACCTGGGCATCCCGGCCGACCGGGTGCGGGCGGTGCCCCTGGCCGTGGCGGAGCGTTTCCGGCCGGTGACGGAACCCGCCGAGCTGGCGCGCGCGCGGGCGCGCTACGACCTGCCGGAGCGGTTCGTGCTCTATCTGGGCGGGTTTGACGTGCGCAAGAACGTGGCCCGAGCGATGCAGGCCTTCGGCCTGGCGACGGCGCGGCTGCCTGCCTCGGCGCAGGACCTCTGCCTGGTGGTGGCCGGCCGACTGCCTGCCGCCGACACCCCCTTCACGCCTGACCCGAGGCGCCTGGCCACAGAGGCCGGCGTGGCCGACCGGGTGCGCTTCATCGGCTGGGTGGACGAGGCGGACAAGCCGGCCCTCTACACCCTGGCGCAGGCGTTCCTCTTCCCGTCGCTGTACGAGGGCTTCGGCCTGCCCGCCGCCGAGGCTGCGGCCTGCGGCGCGGCGGTGGTGACCTCCAACCGCTCGTCGCTGCCCGAGGCCGCGCCGGACGCAGTGCTGGTGGACCCGGAGGACGTGGACAGCATCGCCGCCGGCCTGGTGCGGGCGCTGACGCGGTCTCGGCCGACCCCGATGCGTCCCCGCACATGGCGCGAGGTGGCGGTGGAGACGGTGCGCGCAGTGGAGGCGGTGATCGGTGAACGGTAAACGGTGAACGGTGGTGGTTGTGGAACGAATTCCGCATGTTCGGCGGACGCCACGGCCCCTGCGGGTGGAAAACCTTGGTAGCGACGACTTTAGTCCTCCGAGCGCCACAGAGGGACTGCAGTCGTCACTACGAAGGGAAGGGCAATTTTTCAGGACAAACCCCTTGTAGTGACGACTTTAGTCGTCCGGGCGCCATAGAGGGACTGCAGTCGCCACTACGAAGGGAAGGGCGATTTTTCAGGACAAACCCCTTGTAGTGACGACTTTAGTCGTCCGGGCGCCACAGAGGGACTGCAGTCGCCACGACGGAGGGACGAGGCGATTTTCAGGACAAGCCCTGTAGTGACGACTTTAGTCGTCCGGGCGCCACAGAGGGACTGCAGTCGCCACTACGAAGGGAAGAGGCGATTTTCAGGACAAACCCTGTAGTGACGACTTTAGTCGTCCGGGCGCCACAGAGGGACTGCAGTCGCCACTACGAAGGGAAGAGGCGATTTTCAGGACAAACCCCTTGTAGTGACGACTTCAGTCGTCCGGGCGCCACAGAGGGACTGAAGTCGCCACTACGAAGGGAAGGGCGATTTTCAAGCCAATAATCGAACCTCTAAGGACCGTACGCTGTGAATGGGCACCAACCAGCTCTCCTGAGTTCCCTTGAGTGCTTCTGAGCTTCTCTGAGTTCCGTGCCTTCCCCTGAGTTCCCTCAGTTCCCCAACCCTTTCCCTTCTTTTCTTCTCCTCCCTCCCCCAGGAGCCCTCCCATGACCCCACCCCTCCTTGCCCTGGAGTCTACCCTCATCTCCCACGGCCTGCCCTACCCGCAGAACCTGCGCACTGCACGGCGGCTGGAGGAGATCGCGCGACAGCACGGCGCCGAGCCGCGTACCGTGGCCGTGATCAACGGCCAGCTGCGGGCCGGCCTGACCGACGACGAGCTGGAGCACCTGGCCCGCAGCGGCCACGCCGTGCCCAAGCTCTCCCGCCGCGACCTGCCCCTGGCCGTGGCGCGAGGCTGGACCGGCGCCACCACCGTGGCCACCACCATGTGGATCGCCGCGCAGCACGGCATACGTGTCTTCGCCACCGGCGGCATCGGCGGGGTACACCGCAGCCCGGCCGGCCGCGGCGAGGGCCTGTTGGCCGCGGACATCTCCGCCGACCTGCCCGAGCTGGCCCAGACCCCCGTGGCGGTGGTGTGCGCCGGCGCCAAGGCCATCCTGGACCTGCCCGCCACCTTGGAGTGGCTGGAGACGTGGGGCGTGCCCGTGGTGGGCTACGGCACGGATGAATTCCCGGCCTTCTACTCCCGCAGCAGCGGCCTGCCCGTGGACGTGCGGGTGGACACACCCCAGGAGGCCGCGCAGATCGTCGAGGCCAAGCGTCGGCTGGGGCTGCCCGGCGGCGTGCTGATCTGCGTGCCGGTGCCGGAGGCGCACGCGCTGCCCAACCAGGTGGCCGAGGCGGCCATCGCCCAGGCCCTGGCCGACGCCGAGGC
>JANWYQ010000024.1 GCA_025055015.1 Caldilineales bacterium | reverse complement strand
ATCGGCCTGCGCCTGGGTGATCAGGCCGTCGGCCAGGGCCTTGTCCACCGCCGCCGTGTAGGCGTTCTGATAGGCCGTCTGCAGCTCGGCGGTGGTGATGTCCAGGGCCTGGGCCAGATAGGTGTCGCTCACGCCGAACCTGCCGAAGCCACCGAAACCGCCGGGGCCTCGATGGTGTGCCGCCGGGGCGCTCACTGCGCCGGCCGCTGCCGCCGGCATGGCCGCCAGGGCCAGGAGCATCACCGCCAGGGCCGCACTGACAACCGCTGTCCACTTTTTCGTCATCCGCATAGACACTCTCCTTTCTGTCGTTTGGTTCGGATGGGTTTCGACACGCCGTTCGTGTCTTTCTGCGGGCATAGTAGCAAAGGATTGTTCAGAAGTTATGAAGGCGATGTTGAAAAGGCGTTCAGTCGGCGGCCCTTGTGCCGCGCTGGTGAGATTTAGCGCGCCGCGTCATGGCATGGTATAATCGGACTACCCAGATGAGGCAGCGCAGCCAGGCATCTCGGCCGCAGCAGATGGACACAGGAGATACCCGGCTGTGCGAGCGGTGTTTTCCCTGTGTTTTTTGTTTGGGTCCCTCGCCAGACCAACGATCCCTAGCAGGAGGTGACACCTTGAACTTCGTTGTTTGTGTCAAACAAACCCCTGACACGGCCGAGCTGCCCAAGATCAGCGCAGCCGAGGCCGTGAGCGGCGACATCAAGGCCACGCTGGTGCTCAACCCGTGGGACGAGTTCGCCGTGGAGGAGGCGCTGCTGCTCCAGGACCGCTTCGGCGGCGATGTGACGGTGATGACGGTGGGGCCACAGCGAGCCACCGAGGCGCTGAAGGACGCCATCGCCCGTGGGGTGCAGAAGGCGGTGCTGCTGGACGATCCGGCCTTCGCCGGCTCCGACGCCTGGGGAACCGCCGCCATCCTGGCTGCAGCCATCCGCAAGAACGGGCCGGTGGACGTGGTGCTCACCGGCAAGATGTCGGTGGACGGCAACAGCGGCCTGGTGGCGCCGGGCCTGGCCCGCAAGCTGGGCGCCACGCTGCTCACCCAGGTGGTCAAGATCGTGGACATCTCCGGCGGCAGGATCACCGTGGAGCGCCAGCTGGAGGAGGGCCGGGAGACCGTCACCGCCACCCTGCCCGCTGTGGTCTCCGTCAGCAAGGAGATCAACGAGCCCCGCTATCCCAGCTTCATGGGCATCCGCAAGGCCGCTAAGGCGGTCATCCCCACCTGGAAGCTGTCGGACCTCGGCCTGAGCCCCAGCGAGGTGGGCGCAGCGGCAGCCAAGGCCCAGTGGACCGACGTCCGCAAGCCTCCGGCCCGCGCCTCGCAGGTGGTGATGATCAAGGAGGCGACGGTGGAGGCCACCGCCGCCAAGCTGGCCGACCTGTTGATGGCCGAGAAGGTGATCTGAGGAGGGCCGCCATGAGCATTCTCGTCTACGTGGAACAATTCGAGGGCAAGGCAGCGCCGGTCTCCTGGGAGGTCCTGGGCAAGGCGCGCGAGCTGGCCAACCAGATGGGCGGCAAGCTGGCCGCCGCCGTGCTGGGCAGCGGCGTGGAGGCCGTCGCTAAAGAGGCCATCAGCTTCGGCGCCGACACCGTTTACTTGGTGGACGACCCCTCCCTGGCCGCCTTCCGGGTGGACCCCTACGCAGCGACGGTGGAAGCGCTGATCAAGGCTCACAGCCCCAAGGTCGTCCTCTTCCCGGCCACTGCGCGCGGCCGCGACCTCTCGGCCGTGGTCGCCTGCGATCTGAACGCAGGCCTGGCGGCCGACTGCAGCGACCTGACCCTTGTGAACGGCGAGCTGGCCGCGGTGCGGCCGGTGTTCTCCGGCAACCTGCTCACCACCATTCGGTTCGTGGGCTCTCCGGCCATGGCCAGCGTGCGGCCTCGCTCCTTCCCGGCGCCGGCGGCGGATCCTGCCCGCACCGGCGAGGTGGTGCGCAGCGCCGCCGTGGCCCCCGCCGGCGGCTACCGCGAGGAGGTCAAGGGCTTCGAGAAGACCGCCGCCGGCGAGGTCAGCCTGACCGACGCCAAGATCATCGTCAGCGGCGGCCGTGGGGTAGCCAAGGACCCGGCCCTGGGCTTCAAGCTGATCAAGGAGCTAGCCGACACCCTGGGCGGCGCGATGGGTGCCAGTCGCGCCGCCGTGGACGCGGGCTACATCCCCTACAAGCACCAGGTAGGCCAGACCGGCAAGACCGTGCGGCCTGACCTGTACATCGCCTGCGGCATCAGCGGCGCCATCCAGCACCTGGCCGGCATGGGCAGCTCCAAGATCATCGTGGCCATCAACAAGGACCCCGAAGCGCCCATCTTCAGCGTGGCCAACTACGGCATCGTCGGCGACCTGTTCGAGGTGGTGCCTGCGCTGACGGCCGAGTTCAAGAAACGGCTGGGCTAGCGTGAGGTCGAGAGCGTAGCCAGTTCCCCGGAAACGAGAGTTTCCGGGGAACTTCTTTTGGGAGGCGTGCGTAGAGCCCGCTGAAACGCACGCGACAGGGCGTTTCCGGCGAACTTCCACGCCAACCTTTACACCCCGTTAACCTGGCGCATGACCGCCGTCATATAGCCGCCTGCGCAGGGCTGCTACACTTCCAATGGGCGCCTCTGCCCGCCTCTCAAGGAGATACCCCATGTCCCCCCACGTGCTGGTGGCCTATGCCACCAAACACGGCGCTACGGCTGAGATCGCCGAGCGCATCGCCCAGACCTTGCGCAGCGCCGGCCTGACGGCCGTCGTCGCCGAGGCTGACCCCGCCGTTGACTTGGCTCCCTACGACGCCGTCGTCGTGGGCAGCGCAGTGTACGCAGCCCAGTGGCGCCAGGAGGCCATCGCCTTCCTGGAAGCCCAGGCCGAGGCGCTGTCCCAACGGCCGGTGTGGCTCTTCTCCAGCGGCCCCACCGGCGAGGGCGATCCTGTGGCGCTGCTGAAGGGTTGGCGCTTTCCGGACGCTCAACGCCCCCTGTTGGAGCGCATCCGCCCGCGCGACGTGGCCCTGTTCCACGGGGAGCTTGACCCGGCCAAGCTGAACCTGGTCGAGAAGCTGGTGATCAAGGTCGTCAGGGCCCCCACCGGCGACTTTCGCGACTGGTCCGCCATCGAGGCCTGGGCAGAGGACATCGCCGAGGCCGTTGCCGCCGCTGCACACCCATAGGACGCCCCAGGCGAACGCTCAGCCCGATCTCGGTTTGACAGGAGGTGCCGATGAGTTTGCTGAGCAACCGGTCGGTTGGCTGTGCTGCTAGGCGGGCGGCCAGGCTGAGCCTCGTCCTTCTGCTGGCGCTGACCATCACGGCTCGGCTAACAGCGTCCGCTGCGGCCAAGAGCTACCGGGCCGACCGCTTCGACGTGGACCTGGTCATCGAGCCCGACGGCCGTTTGCTGGTGACCGAGACGGTGGTCTTCCGCTTCGAGGGAGGGCCGTTTACCTACGTGTTCCGCGACCTGGCCTTCACCGAGCTGGACGACATCGAGGTCATCGAGGCCCGGCTGGACGGCCAGCCGCTGCCGTCGGGCACCGGCCCCGGCCAGGTGGAGATCCGGCCCGGCCGACCCCTCGAGGTCACCTGGCACCTGCCGCCCACCGCCGACGCCATCCACACCTTCACCCTGGTCTACCGCGTGGAGGGCGCTATCCGCCAGCTCGCCGACGCCGACGCCCTGTTCTGGCGCGCCATCCCGGAGGAGCATGACTACCCCATCGCCGCGGCGACCATCACCCTGCGCTACCCGGAGACGGTGCCCTTGCTGGGCCGGCCGGCGGTGCGCGGCGCGCGGGCGGAGATCGAGACCGGCCCGGGCCTGGTGGTAGCCACGGCGGAGGAAATTGACGAGGACGAGGACGTCGTCATCGAGGCGCGTTTCCCGGCCGGCAGCTTAGCGGCAGCGCCGCCGCGCTGGCAGGCCGCGCAGGCCAGCCGCCAGCGGCAAACGCTGCAAGCGCTGTCCTTCGGCCTGGTGGCCGCGTTGCTCACCGCCTTGAGCGGCGGCGGGCTGCTGGCCCGCAGCTGGCGACGTTATCCCCACCAGCCGGCGCCTGCGTCGGTCCGGCAGATGGCGCGCACCGAGCCGCCCTCGGACCTGGCGCCGGCGCTGGCGGTGCGGCTGGCAGACGGCTCCATGCCGGCCCTGGCGGCTCTCTTCGACATGGCGCAGGCCGGGGTCGTGAGCATCGAGGAGGTCCCAACGCGCTGGGGTCGCAAGTTCCTCGTGCGCCGAAGGCCGGTCGCCGGCTCGCTGGAGCCCCACCAACAGGCGCTGCTGGAGGGGATGTTCGGTGATCGGGCCGGCCTGAAGGAGAGCGTGGACCTGGCCGAGGCTGGCCGGCGCATGAGCACCCGGCAGAAGCCGTTTGGCGATGCGCTGGAGAGCCAGCTGATCGCTTTGGGTCTGTTCGACGCCGAACGGCTCCGCTACCGCCGACGCCTGCTGGTCACCACCGTCCTGGCGATGGTCCTGGGGATCGTGGTATTCGTGCTCGGCTTGGTGGTGGCCGGTGTCGTCGGCTGGAGGAGCGAGATCGGCCTGCAGGCTCTCGCCGTGGCCATCGGGGTGGGCGTCGGTCTCTTTGTCGTCGGCTTCGTCGGTGTCATCCTGGCCGGAACCTTCTCGCCTCGCACGCCGGCAGGCGAGGAACAGGCGGCCGCCTGGCGCCGTTTCGGCGACTACCTCAAGGAGGTGGCGCGCGGGCGGCAGTCCCTGATGCAGGCGGAGCAGTTCGCTGCCTTCCTGCCCTACGCGGCCGGCTTCGGCTTGGCCGAGGACTGGGGAAAGCGCTACATCCAACAGACCAACGTGCCCCTGCCGGCCTGGTTCACAGGGCTGCAGCCTGGCGACGGCTACGAGGCCTTTGCGGCGGTCATGGCGGCCGGCAGCTCGTGGAGCGGCGACAGCGGCTCCGGCGGCGACGGTGGGGGCGGCGCCTCGGGCGGCGGCGCCTCGGGCGCAGGCTGAACGCCAAGAACACCAAGGAGGTTCGTCATGACATCCGCCAGGGGGGTAGGCGTTGTGCGGCGGGTGGCCCGGCTGTGGAGTCTGGTCAGTCTGTTCATCCTGGTGCTGTTCGGCGTCGGTTCGGCCGTGGGCGACTTTCCCCGCTTCACGCCTCGCGATGCCATCGGCTTTCTGTTCTTCCCGGTCGGCGTGATTGCCGGCCTGGCGCTGGCCTGGCGCCGGGAGCTGGCCGGCGGCCTGGTGGTGGTCGGCAGCCTGGCCGCGTTCTACGTCCAGAACGCGCTCCTGCGGGGCCGCTGGCCGGCCGGGCCGTGGTTCTTGCTGCTGGCCACGCCCGGCTTCCTGTTCCTGGGGGCGTGGTGGCTGGACCGGCGCCGACGGCCGCCTAACGGAGGTGCTGTACCATGACCGACAAAACGGAAGCGGCTATCGCCACGGCGGCTGCGCTGTTGGTGCTCTTCACCGCCATGCTCGACCCGCGCGTCTCGGCGGGGCTGGCCGTGGTCCTGATGGTGGTCTTCGCCGTCCTCAAGCTGGTGAGCAGCCGGCGCAAGGCTCCCTAAGCGAAGGGAGGATCGTATGCCCATCCAACTGTCGCCCGACCAGGTCTGGCAGGCCATCGAGAAGGAGCAGTTTGCTGCAGACGGCCGACGACCCCCAAGTGGTGGCCGAGTCGTGCCTGATCGAGGTGACCCCGCGCGGGGAGTTCGTCACCTACGGCGTGGGCGTGCCGCTGTGGCAGATGCGCGACCCTGAGCAGGCGCTCGGGCGCGCGCCGGTCGGCCGGTGAGCTGTAGCAGGCTGCAGCTTGAGGCGCTTCTCTGGCCCAGGTGATGGGCGCACAGCCATGGCTGACTTTCAGAGCACCCCAGCCATCCTGAGCGAGCGCGTCCTGCTGCTTGAGGCCTGCCCGCTGCACTACTGGGTTGGCGGCGCAATCGGGCGTCCGCTGATCGCCTTCCTGCACGGCGCGACCGTGGACTACCGCATGTTCGACGCCCACGTCGAGGCGCTGGCGCCGCACTACCGTGCCAACCAGCACAACCCGGCGTTCACCAACCGCGCTATCCTGGCCTTTTTGGGAGGTATAGGTCTATGAAACGGCTCTTGCTCCGCTTAATGATCGGCAGTTTGCTCGTCCTGGGCGGCTGCAGTCCGAAGGCACCGACCCAGGGCACGCCGCCATCGGGCGACATCGTCCTCCCCAAGGCCGAGGTCATGGGCGTTCTGGTGGATCCTCCGCGCAGCATTCTTCTCTCCGAGCCGGTCAACGGCGTCTCCCAGGTCTGGCTGGACGAGTGGGACGCTGAAGGCCAGGTCGAAAACCGCACGCAGACCTACAGCGCCAACGGCTGTCCGCTGGCGGGACCGCCCATCCAGGCCGGGGACACCCTCAAGGTGGTCGGCCGGGTGGACGCGGCATCGGGCCGGTTTGTCGCCAGGACTATCTGGATGCTCGACGTCGCCCTCGAAGGCCCCTGCGACGGCCCGCCTGCCGAGTGAGCAGCCCGGAAACCCAGCGTTGACCGATCGAGCCGCCGTGGCGTTTCCGCTTCAGGGCATTGTACGATGGGACTTGTCCTATGGCCGAAGCCACTCGCCCCCTCCTACCGGAGCGCGTGCCCTACCCCTCGCATCCGGCGCTGCGCGGCCTGTTCCGTGTGCCGATCTTGCTCTACCGGCTGGGCTTCGGCCCGGTGGTCGGCCGGACCTTCATGGTCCTCACCACCACCGGTCGCAAGAGCGGCCTGCCCCGACGCACGGCCATCGAGTACCACACCTACCGGGGCCGCAAGTACGTCATGAACGCCTATGGCATGCGGTCTGATTGGTACCGCAACCTTCTGGCCGACCCGCGCGTCACCGTGCAGACAGCGGACGGCGTGGAGCGCTGTCGGGCGCGTCGGCTGACCAGCGACGAGGAACTGGCGGAGGCCTACGGCTTCGTGGAGGCCAGCCCGGCCTTTCGCCGGTTCGTCAAGGCGCTGGGCTTCGACCTGAGCCGCGAGCAGTTCCTGGCACAGAAGGAGCGTTGGTGGCTGGTGACCTTCGATCCCACCGACGAGCCGACACCCCCGCCGCTCGCTGCCGACCTGTGGTGGGCGACGGCGCTGGTGTCGGTCGTCCTCATGCTGATCGCGCTTGCGACTCGGCTCAGGCTCAGGTCGAAACCTACCAACGCGCATTGAGGTCGCCTATATGCACACCTTGATCAAGATCATCCGTGGTGTGTAGGCTCGCGAAACCACATAGGACAACCAAGAAATGAAAGCTCTTGTCATCTACGACTCGCAGTTCGGCAACACGGCGCAGGTCGCCCGGGCCATCGCCGATGGGCTGCGCAGTGCCGGCGCGGCCGGTGTCGAGGTTGTGCTCCAGAAGGCCAGCGAGGCGCGACCGGAACACCTGGCAGGTGCAACTTTGGTCATCGTCGGCTCACCCACCCAGAAGTTCAGGCCGACGTCGGCAATTAAGCGTTGGCTCAAACGACTGCCCAAGGATGCCTTGGCCGGCGTGCATGTGGCTGCCTTCGACACCCGCTTCACCGAGGAGATGATCAACACTCACCGGGTGCTGACCAGGTTCGTCGCCATCTTCGGCTATGCAGCGGAGCCGATCCTAGAGGCGCTGCGCAAGAAAGGAGGCCGGGTCGCCGCGCCAGCCGAGGGTTTCTACGTCTCAGACACGCAAGGCCCGCTGGTGGAAGGCGAAATTGCTCGCGCGACGGAATGGGCGTGTCAGGTCCGGACCAGAGTGCAAGAGGCGAAGCGGTGAATGCCCCGCGTTCTTCCGGCTATTTCCGTGGCGGCCTGCCCTACAACCGTCTGGGCCATGGGCCGCGGCCACTGGTCGTCTTCCAGGGCCTGGCCTTCGAGAACAAGCCGCAGCCAGGCCTGGCAACCTCCATGTATCGCTTCCTGGGCGAGGACTACACCGTGTTCACCGTGCTGCGCCGGCCGGGCCTGCCCCAGGGCTACACGCTGCAAGACATGGCCGACGACTACGCGGCGATGATCCGCGCCGAGTTCGGCGGGCCGGTGGACGTCATCGGGATTTCCACCGGCGGCTCCATCGCCCAGCACTTCGCGGCCGACCACCCCGATCTGGTGCGTCGGCTGGTGATCCACTCCAGCGCGCACCGGCTGAGCGATCCGGCCAGGGCCATGCAGCTCGAAGTGGCGCAGCTGGCGGGCCAGCGCCGCTGGCGAGAGGCCTGGGTCGTCCTGCTGCGCTTTATGCTGGGGACAGGCCCGCTGGCGCGCGGCCAGGCGGCGCTGGCCGCGACGTTGCTGTCCCTCAGCAAGCCGGCCGACCCCTCCGACCTGGTGATCACCGTCCTGGCCGAGGATCAGTTCAGCTTCCAGGACCAGCTCGCGCGCATCGCTGCGCCTACGCTGGTGGTCGCCGGCAACCGCGACCCGTTCTACACGCCGGCGCTGTTCCAGGAGACCGCGGCCGGCATCCCCAACGCCCGGCTGATCCTATACCCCGGCATGGGCCATCCGGCCTCCGGAAAACAGTTCCAGCAGGACGTTTTGGCGTTTCTGCGCGAGGACAGGGAGTGCTGATCCTGCTCGCTGCGCCGCTGGCTACGGTCGACGGCTTCTGCGAGGAGATTCTCTGGCGCAGTGTGTATGTCAAAGTCTTCCCAACCAATCCCTGGCTGGCAATCTTCTACCCATCCGCCGGTTTTGCTGTCTGGCATTTCGTCCCACAAATGCTTCACGCTGCAGACAACCGAGTCGGCCTTGTGTTTTCGACGTTTTTCCTCGCCCTGCCCCATGTCTACAGCGCCTGGCGCACCGGCTCGGGTAGGTGGACAGCTGTCTCGCACAGCCTGAGCGGCAGCCTGGCCTTGAGCGGCTACCTGGCGCCGAGCTTGTTGACGATGGTTGGAGGAAGCTGATGTCCAGCTTGGAAAAACCCCCCCAATGCCGCCTGAGTTCCTGCACTTGGAACGGCCCTATGCCAAGCAGCCCATCGGCGGCTCCGTCTTCTCGCTGCTCTTCATGCTGGTCTTCACGTGCTTGGGCGTCATCCTGCTGGCGTTGGCCATCGGTGGTCACATCTCCGAGCGGAACGAATACCGCCGACTGCTGCGGGAGGGCGTCGTGGTGGAGGGCTCGGTGCAGGCGCTGCGCGTTGAGGAGGACGACGACCCCCCGACGTATCTCGTGGTCTACGAGTTCACAGCACCGGTCAACGGCAACCCTGTCCGCTTCCAGGGTTCGCAGTCCGTCGCCGAGGACTTTTACCGCGGCCTGCGCTTAGGACAGAGCATCTCGGTGCGCTATGCCGCTTCCCGACCTGAGCTCTCCAGCCTTGAGGCGGAGTTCGGCCCGCCAAACCTGCTGTTTCCCTTGGTCATCGGTGGCGTGGGCGCCCTAGGGACCCTGGCCGGCTCGGCGATGGCTATCCTGATTGTTCGGAACAGGGTGAATTCAAGGCGTCTACGCCAGGAGGGACGCCGGACGTATGCCTTCGTCTTCGATCGCTGGGGAGGCAGGGATCTGGAGGGCCTGCCCACCTACGCAGTGGCCTACGCGTTCAAGGCCGAGCGAGCCGATGGGGAACCGGTGACGGTGGTCCGCGGCGTGGAGAGCAAGGAGCTCTACGACCGCTTCCAGGTCGGCGACGCCGTTCCCGTGCTCTACTTGCTTAGCGATCCGCACATCTGCGAGCTCATCCTCGAGCAAAACGGCTGACGAAGAGCCGGAGCTGGCCGGTTCAAGCATATCGCCGAGCTAGGCGCGCCCGCCCTCAGCCTGCGCGGCATCGCCCGCGCGCTCGGCATCACTGCGCCGGCCATCTACCACTACTACCCCGACCGCGATGCGCTGGTGACGGCGCTCATCGTCGAGGCCTACACCTCCTTCGGCGACGCCCAGCTCGCTGCCCGCGACTCCGTCCCGCCGGACGACCTGGAGGGGCGCCTGGACGCCATCGGCTGGGCCTACCGCCGTTGGGCGCACACCTACCCAGAGCGCTACCAGCTCATCTTCGGCACGCCTATCCCCGGCTACGTCATGCCCCTGGAGCAGGTGTTCCCGGCCGCGGCGCGCGCGCTCAGCGCGCTGGTCAGCGTGGTAGATGCGCTGCGCGAGGCGGGGCGGTTGAACGCGCCCGATTTTCCGCCTCCGCATCCCGACTTCGTCCCCGCCTTCGAGCGGTGGCAGCAGTTCGGCGGCGAGTATCACCCGCTCAGCATCTCGGTGGCCATCCTGATCTGGGCGCGCGTGCACGGCGTCGTCTCGTTGGAGATCGGTCGCCACATCCCGGCCTTCGGCCCCGATGGCGCAGGGCTGTACGAGTACGAGATGCGTTCGCTCTCGCAACAGTTCATCCTGCCCTCAGAAAGGTGAGCAATGCCAGCGAAACAACTCCCCAAGGA
>JANWYQ010000198.1 GCA_025055015.1 Caldilineales bacterium | reverse complement strand
GGGCCTGCATGAAGGTACACAGCAGGGCGTCTTGGCCGGCATCGAGGTAGCTCTGGATCTAAAGTTCGGCACGGAGGGCCTGCGCCTGTTGCCTGAGATCCGCAAGATCGAGGACTTGGACGTCCTGAGCGCTGTCCTGAGCGCCATCCGCACCGCAGCCACCCTGGACGACGTCCGTCGCATCTATGCTTCGTGAAGCAACGGCCTGGGCAGAGATGCGGTGAGTAAACCAGGAACCACGAAGGAGCGGACCACGAAGACACGAAGGAGCGCGAAGACGCGAAGCTCGAGGAAGCGAAGGGGCGCGTTAGGAGTAGAGACGTGCCGTAGGCTGGGGACATGACGGCCACGGCAAACTCAATCCTGGCCTGCTCCACCGAGACGAGATCGAGCCAGATCGTCCTCACCGCAACGGACGCCCAGCTGCTAGGAGCTACGGCTTACTCGTTCCACATTCCCTGAGACAAGGAGGTCTCACCGCATGGACTTTCGCCTTACCGAGGAGCAGGAGGGCATTCGCCGCCTGGTGCGCGACCTGGTGGAGCGGGAGGTCAAGCCCCTGGCCGCGCACACCGACGAGACGGGCGAGTTCCCGTGGGGCCCCCTGCGCACCATGGCCAAGCTCGGCCTGTTGGGCCTGAACATCCCGGAGGAGTACGGCGGCGCAGGCGCGGACCACGTCAGCGCGGCCATCATGATCGAGGAGATCGGCCGCGGCTGCGGCTCCACCGGGCTGATCGTCGCCGCGCACCTGGGCCTGGCCTGCGGCCCCCTGAACCGGTTCGGCACCGAGGAACAAAAGCGGCGCTTCTTGGTGCCCCTGGCGCGCGGGGAAGGGCTGGGCTGCCTGGGCCTCACCGAGCCGGGAGCAGGCTCCGACCTGGCCGGCGGCGTGCGCACCTTCGCCGAGAAGCGAGGCGACTCCTGGGTGATCAACGGCAGCAAGATGTGGCTCACCAACGGCGCCGAGGCTAAGACCGCCATCCTGCTCTGTCGTACCGACAAGGCCGGCGGCAGCCGCAGCCTGAGCCAGATCATCGTGCCCACCGACACCCCCGGCATCACCTTCGGCAAGCCGGAGCGCAAGATGGGCCTTCACGGCAGCCATACCTACGCGGTCAGCCTGGAGAACGTGACCGTGCCCCTGGAGAACCTGCTGGGCCGCGAGGGCTTCGGCCTGCACCAAACCCTGGAGACCCTGGATGGCGGCCGCATCGGCATCGCTGCGCTGAGCGTCGGCCTGGCCCAGGCAGCCTTCGAGGCAGCCGTAGCCTACGCCAAGGAGCGCAAGACCTTCGGCAAGGCCATCGCCGAGCACCAGGCCATCCAGGAGAAGATCGCCAACATGGCCACCGCCATCGAGGCCGCCCGCTGGCTGGTCTACCGCGCAGCCTGGGCGCGCGACCAGGGCCTGCCCTACACGCGGCTGGCAGCCCAGGCCAAGCTCTTCGCCACCGAGATGGCCGAGAAGGTGTGCTACGACGCCATCCAGATCCACGGCGGCTACGGCTACAGCCGCGAGTACCCGGTGGAGCGCATCTACCGCGACAACCGCCTGATGGCCATCGGTGAGGGCACCAGCGAGATCCAGCGCATCGTCATCGCGCGGGCGGTGCTCGGTGAACGGTGAACCGTGAACGGTAAACGGTGATCGGTGACCGATCATCGAACTGCGCGCCCCCCATCAACTATTCACCAATTGACCCATCACCAGTTTACCATTAGCCATTGACAATTGACCATTGGCCATTGGCCATTGACCATTGACCATTCCCATGTCCCATCCCCTCGTTGACCTGGCCCGCGAGGCCATCCGCCACTACCTGCAAACCGGCGAGTACCTGGACGTGTCGCAGATGCCGGGCGACGGTCCGCCGCGCGGGGTGTTCGTCTCCCTTCATGACCCGCCGCGGCCGGGCGAGGTGGAGGGCGAGCTGCGCGGCTGCCGCGGCAGCATCCGGCCGCTGGGCCCCACCCTGTACGCCGAGATCGTGCGCCAGGCCGTCAACTCTGCGGTGGACGACCCCCGCTGCCGCAGCGTCGAGCCAGACGAGGTGGACACCTTGGACATCACCGTCTACCTGCTCCACCCTGAGGAGCGGGTGCACGGCCTAGACGAGCTGGACCCCCGGCGCTACGGCGTGATCGTCGAGGGCAGCGGCGGCCGCCGCGCGCTGCTCCTGCCGGGCATCCCCGGCATCGAGACCGCTGAGGAACAGGTCCACCTGACCAAGCGCAAGGCGTTCATCCGCGCCGACGAGCCGGTGCGCCTCTACCGCTTCGAGGCGGAGGTGTTGCGGTAACGGCGTGGGTTGGCCTATCGCCGCCGCGTGGGTCGCCTGCCATCCGGGCTTCGCTGCCCTGCGGGTTGCCCTAACACAAGGAGGGCTCATGTTGCTTCTTGAGGAGCTGCGAAAGCTGGAGCGCGAGGGGCGGCCCTTGCGGCTGGGCTGTCACGGCGCTGGATGGATGGGCGGCGGGCTGGCTGCGCAGATCGAGCGCACCCCCGGCATGGAGGTGGCCGTGCTGGCCGACCCCCACCCGGAGGCCGCACGACAGGCCCTGGAGGCCGCCGGCGTCTCGGCCGAGGCGATCGTCCTCTGCGACACCCCCGAAGCGGCGGCAGAAGCCCTGGCGACGGGCCAACGTGTGGTCACCGCGGATCCGACGCTGGCGGCGCAGCTGGCGGCCATCAACGCAGTGGTGGACGCCACCACCTCCCCCGCGGCCGGCGCGGCGGTGGCCATGGCCGGCATCGCCGGCGGCAAGGACGTGGTGTTGCTCAACCCGGAGACCGACGCCACCGTGGGCCACGTGCTGCGCCGCCGGGCGGCCCAGGCCGGGGTACTCTACACCGTGGCCTCGGGCAACCCGGCCGGCTGCCTGATGGCCCTGTGGGAGGAGGTCGCGCTGCTAGGCCTGGAGCCCATCGCCATCGGCGCAGCGGTGCTGCCCCTGCGCCTGGACGCCACGCCCGACGACATGCCCGGCGACGACCTCAGCTGGCCTGAGCCTGCCTTGGCCGCCGCCCAGGCCGACGGCACCCAGCTGGCCTTCGCCATGACCAGCGCAGCCAACGCCACCGGCTGCGTGCCCATGCGTCGCGGCCTGGTGGGCCCAGAGGCCGACCTGAACACCGTAACCCTGGTGTTCATGCTCCGGGAGGACGGCGGCATCTCAACGCGGCCCGGCGTGGTGGACTTCGTGCAGAGCCGAAGCATGGGCGGCGGGGTGTTCATCACGTGCCGGGCGCCCGCAGGCCGCGCGCGCAGCGACCTGCGCCGCCTGGCCGTGGGCAACGGCAAGTACGCCACCCTCTATCGCCCTCGCTGCCTCTGGTTCGTCGAGGCGCCCATCAGCATTGCCGAGGCCTGCCTGTGGCGCAAGGTGACCCTGGCGCCCGTGGGCTGGCCCACGGCCGACGCCGTGGCCGTGGCCAAGCGCGACCTGCAGCCGGGCGACCTGCTGGACGGCTTCGGGGGCTACACCTTCCGGGCCGTCGTGGAGCCCTTCGAGGCGGCTCAGAGCGCCGACGCGCTGCCCGCCGGCCTGGCGCCGGGCGCCCAGATGGTGGAGCCAGTGCGCAAAGGCGATGTCATTCGACGCCAGCAGGTGACCCTGGACGAGACCAGCCTTCTCGCCACCCTGCGCCGAGAGCAGGACAGCTACTGGGAATGACAAGGAGCCTGCTCACGCCACGAGCTGTGAGCCTTTGTGAACCACCGGGCTACCAGACAGCGCCGAGTGTCCCGAGGGCGCCCGGCTTGGTGGTGTACCGATCAGCCCCCTTGAGGGGGCGCCATCTTGTGGCCGGGCGACTTCATCGCCCGGCCGCCTCTGGCGGCACCCGCTTCCCCATGCGGGGATGCGATGGCCGAACTCGTTTGGTCCGCACTGCCTTGAGATAAACGGTTCTGATGCGTCGCCCTCCTGTAGGCTGACCCCCCATGCCCGCAGACGTTCCCTCCGAGCTGGTCCAGGCCATCGCCCGCGATGAGGTGGTGCTGTTCGTCGGCGCCGGCCTCTCCATGGCCGCGGGCCTGCCCGGCTGGCGCGACCTGCTGACGCCCCTGGCCGACCGCATCGGCCTGCCCGCAAACCAGCGCGGCGACCTGACCCGGGTGGCGCAGTTCTGCGTGAACCGGTTAGGACGCCAGCCGGTGCTCCAGCACATCATCGCCCAGACAGAGACCGTCGGCAAGGCACCCACTGCCCACCATCGCCGCCTGCCGGCGCTCGGCCTCTCCGAGTGGGTGACCACCAACTACGACGACCTGCTGGAGCGCACCCTGCAAGAGGCAGCCGTGCCTTATCGGGTCGTGGTGAACGACACCGACCTGCCCTTCGCCGCCGGGCCGGAGGGCGTTTCGCTGTTCAAAATCCACGGCGACCGCCGCGATCCCCCCGGCATGGTGGTGACGCGCGACGACTACCGGGAACATTGGGCGCAGCGGCCGCTTCTCAAGAACAAGTTGGCGCAGCTCCTGGCCGAGAAGACCTTCCTCTTCCTGGGTTACAGCCTGGGCGACCCCGACTTCGAGCTGATCCACGCCGAGGTGGGGCGCAGCCTGGGCGAGTTCCGGCGACCGGCCTACGCGGTGCTGTTCGATCCCGACCCCTTCACGGCGGATGACCTGGAGCGCCGCCACATCCGGGTCATCGCCCTGTCGGCAACCACCGTGGGGGCGCGGAGCCGCAGCCTGGGCGAGTGGCTGGAAGCGCTGGCGCAGGCTGTGCGCAGCGTCGGCGGCGGACGCACCCGGCCGGCGACGGCCTTGGTCCCCGTGCCGCCCGGCCCCGTCCCGCGCCTGGTCGGCCGGGACGCCTTTTTGACCGATCTGGTCGCTGCGCTGACGGCGCCGACCGACGCCGACCGGCCCCTGGCCCTGGTGGGCCCGCCTGGCGTGGGCAAGACGGCGCTGGCCCTGGCCCTGGCCCACCGGAAGGAGGTAGCCGCGGCCTTCCCCGACGGCCGGGCTTGGACGGCCCTGGGCCCGGAGCCTGACCTCTTCGGCCTGCTGGGGCGCCTGCTGGAGCAGTTCGGCGCCTCCGGCCAGGACCTGACGAGCGTCGAGGCCCGTTGCGACCGCCTGCGCAGCCTGCTGGCCGGCCGACGCTATCTCCTGGTGTTGGACGACGTGTGGCAGGACGGACACGCCCGGCCGTTTTTGCAGGTTGTCCTGCCCCCGGCTCGGGTGCTCTTCACCACCCGACGGGCGCCGAAGGCCGAGGACCTGCAAGCGAAACTCTTCGATGTGCGCCGATTGAAGTCGCAGGACGCCGTGGCGATGTTGGCCGACGCCGGCGCAGGCGCGCGGGCCGGTGTGGACGCAGATCCACAGGGCGCGGCTGCCCTGGCCGAGGCCGTGGGCTATTTGCCCCTGGCCCTCCACGTGGTCGGTCGGCGTCTCAATGCCCTGGCTCGCGCCTTAGGGCCGCCGAGAGCCGTCGAGACGCTTCGGGCAAGCCTCGATCGGGAGCTGCTGACGCTGCGGGCGGCTGCGCCGCGGCCGGGGGTAGAGGAGCCCGAGCCTTCGCTGGAGGCTGCCATCGCTCTCAGCTATCGGGCCCTACCCGACGACGGGATGCGCCAGGCCTTTCGTCGGCTAGCCGTCTTCGGCGGCCAGCCCCTGGACTTCGACCTGGCGGCCGCTGCGGCCGTGTGGGGGGTGGATGCCGCCGCGGCTGTGACGACCATGGTCGCGCTGGTGGGCGAGGGACTGGTGGAAACGGGACGGGAAGAAGCGGAGGAGGATGGGCGGGCATCCGCAGAGGGCGCAGGAGAGACGCCGCTGCGCTTCCGCTTGCACCAGGTCATCGTCCGCTTCGCCGAGGCACAGTTAGCGGCCGACCCGGCCGAGGCGCGCGCGGCGCGGCTGGCCCATGCGCGGTACTACGCCGCCGTCGTGGCCGGCTACGACGACGCCATTCGCCAAGGTCGCATGCGCTACAGCGCGCCGCTGGAGTGGGAGCAGGTCGCGCAGGCCTTGGAACGGCTGTCCGGCGAGGCCAGCCGGGACGACGAGGCAGCGCGGGTTTTGGTGGCGTACAGCCGCCATTGGCGAAACGTGCTCGTCAACAACCATGACCCCCGACGCTGGCGCTGGCTGGAAGCCGCCTATCAAGCCGCAGCCGATGTCGGCGGCGATTGGGATCGGGCCAACGTGCTCCAGGCCCAGGGGGACGTGCTGGCCTTTCAGAAGCGGAACGACGAAGCCCTGGCCCGCTACGAGCAGGCCTTGGGGTTGTATCGGGCCGTGGGCGACCGCCTGGGCGAGGCCCACGTGCTCCTTGCCCAGGGGGACGTGCTGGCCTTTCAGAAGCGGAACGAGGAAGCGCTGGCGTGCTACGAGCAGGCCTTGGGGTTGTATCGGGCCGTGGGCGCCCGCCTGGGCGAGGCCAACGTGCTCCAGGCCCAGGGGGACGTGCTGGCCTTTCTGGATCGGCGGGAGGAAGCGCTGGCGTGCTACGAGCAGGCCTTGGGGTTGTATCGGGCCGTGGGCGACCGCCTGGGCGAGGCCAACGTGCTCCA
>JANWYQ010000141.1 GCA_025055015.1 Caldilineales bacterium | reverse complement strand
AAGGGCCAGTGCACCTGATACAGGTCCAGCCGGGTCACGCCGAGCCGCTGGAGGCTCCCCCGCAGCGCGTTGAGCAGGTCTCCCCGGCGCAGGCGCCACGGGTAAGGGAAGAACTTGGACGCGATCACCACCGGCCAGCCCGCCTGTCGGCTGAACTGGCCCAGGAGGGTCTCGGAGCGGCCGCGGCCGTAGACCTCAGCCGTGTCGAAGAAGTTGATGCCGTAGGCCAGGCTAGCCTGGTAAGCAGCCTGCAGGTCGGCGTCGGTGTAGCCGCCCTTGCCGTATTGCCAGAAGAGGGTGTCGCCCCACGCCCAGGTGCCGATGCCCAGCGGGCTGATCTGGATGTCGGTGGGGCCTAGGGACCTGCGTTCCGGAGTAGCCGTTGCAGTCATGATGTGCTCAGTCTCCATGAGCGGAGCCGCCGCAGCGCGCTTCGACGCCTCCCAGGGGCCGTCGCCGAGTCAGCTCAGGTCCCAGAAGCGCCGCCAGGTGCGCTGGGCCACCTCGCGGCTGCGCGCCGCAATGGCTTCCTCGTCCAGCGTCAGCAGGCGACGGTCCCGCATCAGCCAGCGGCCGGCCACCATGGTGTCGGTGACGTGGCTGCCGCTGACGCCGAAGATGATGTGCCAGGGCAGGTTGTCCGCCGTGAGGGGGGTGATGGGATAGTAGTCCAGCAGAATCAGGTCTGCCGCTGCGCCGGGGGCGAGCTCGCCCAGGCGTTGGCCGAAAAGCTGCTGGGCCAGGGCCGCGTTGTGGCGGTAGGCCATGCGGATCACCTGGTCGCCGGTGGCCACGCGCGGGTCGCTGCGCCACACCTTGTGCAGCAGGTAGGCCGTCTTCATCTCGGTGAACATGTCGTTGGAGAAGCCGTCGTTGCCCAGCAGCACCGGCATGCCCCCGCGCAGCATAGCCGGCACGTCGGCCACGCCCACTGCGTTGTTCATGTTGCTGCGCGGCTGGTGGGTCACCCAGGTCTGCGTCTCCCGCAGCACGGCCATCTCCCAGGCGTCAATGGCCGTGACGTGGGCCACGATGGTGCGCGGGCCCAGGATGCCCCGGGTGTGCAGCCGGTCCACGGTGCGCAGGCCGTACTTGGCCAGGCTGTCCTCCTGGTCCGCCGGCCCCTCGGCCGCGTGGATGTGGAAGCCCACGTCGCCTAGGGCCTCGGCCTCGGCCACACAGCGGGCCAGAGTTTCGTCGCTCAGGCTGAGGGAGGCGTGCAGGCCAAACAGGCCGGACAGCAGCCCGCTGCCGTTGCGCTGCTTCTTGATGAAGCGCACGTTCTCGGCGATGCCGGCGGCCGCGCCCTCCAGGCCGTTGCGGTCGGTCACCTCGTAGCACAGGCAGGCGCGCAGGCCGGCCTGTTCCACCGCCTCGGCGATGATGTCCAGGCTGCCGTCAATGGCGCTGGGGCTGGCGTGGTGGTCCACCAACGTCGTGGTGCCGTGGCGCACTGCGTCCACCAGGCACACCAGCGCGCTGTAGCGCACCCCCTCCTCGTCCAACGCCCGGTCCAGGGTCCACCACAGGCGGCGCAGGATCTCGGGGAAGTCGCGCGGGGCGGGGCCGGGGATGTAGAGCCCGCGCGCGAAGGCGCCGTAGAAGTGGGTGTGGGCGCACAGGCTGCCGGGCAGCAGCAGCTTGCCGTGGGCGTCCACCCGACCTGCGTTGGGGTGTTGCGCCAGGAGCTCGGCGCTGCGGCCCACGGCGGCTACCCGGCCGCCGGCCACCAGCACTGCGCCGTCGGCTATGACTTGGTTGGCCTCTCCCAAGGTACAGACGAGGGCGTTGTGAATGAGCAAGGGCTGGTCGGACATGGCTTCTCCTGAGGTTGGGGAGATGAGAAAAAGGACGGAACCCAAGGCGGCCGTGCCGGCCGACAGGGTGGGCTGCCTCAGCGGCGGTCAGGGCCCCGCCATTTTACCACAGAGCCGGCTGTCCCCGGTAATGCGCGCCGCACGTTGACGACGGCAGCAGCTCGTTCCGGATAGAACTTACTTGCTCCACCCCTGCGGTCGTGCTACAATCTGGGCTATCCGCAGCGTCGAGAGATGCGCCGCCTTCGGCGGCTCCAAGGCGTCTCGCCTGGTCCAAGGGCCACTAGCGGCCGGCGCCGGGCGAGATGCCCCTCTGATCGCGGTGGTGTGTGGATGATCTGTTTGGCGAGCCGACGCCAGCTGGTCGGCTCGTGCAGAGGAGGTTGCCGTGAAGAAAGGACGAACCGTCTTGCAGGCCAAGCGCCTGGGCATCTACAGCTGCAGTCCCACGACCTCGCTTTTGGCTGCCATCCGGCTGATGGTCGAGGAGGACATCGGCGGCTTG
>JANWYQ010000087.1 GCA_025055015.1 Caldilineales bacterium | reverse complement strand
GGGGGGACTTGAGACGGGAGTAGACATCAGGTGGCTCCTAAAGCAGCCTTGCTCAGTTTCGGCGCTCCGCTTGAACCGACCCTGAGCCAGCTCGATTATAAAGTCAAAATGGGCCGAGCGCAACTACCTCTGGAGCAGCAGCTCCCTGATCTGCTCGTGATCCGAGCTGTGCGGGACGGCCAGCAGCAGCACATCGCCGGCGTGGAGCTCGGTGGTGCCGTTGGGGATGATGCGGGCGCCGTTGCGCGCGATTAAGACCACCAGGATCTCCCGGGGCAGGTGCAGGTCGAAGATGCGGCGCCCGGCCAAGGCCGAGCCTGCGGGCAGCTCCAGCTCCAGCAGGTGCTCGGCGACGTGCTCGCGCAGGGATGGGGGCGTTGGCTCCGGCGGCGGCGCCTCCAGCCGCAACAGCCGGGCGGCCTGGGGGATGGTAGTGCCCTGGATCAACACCGAGGTGAGCACCACGAAGAACACCACGTCGAAGATCAGCTGCGCCTGCGGCAGGCCGGCCAACAGCGGAAAGGTGGCCAGGATAATGGGCACTGCGCCCCGCAGCCCCACCCATGCAACCAGCGCCTTCTCGCGGCCGGACAGGCGAAAGGGGAGGAGGCTCAGGTAAACGGCCGCCGGCCGGGCCACCACGATCAAAAAGACGGCGATGGCCAGCGACGGCACGGCCACGGCCCAGAGCTGCGAAGGAAACACCAACAGCCCCAAGGTCAGGAACATCGCGATCTGCATCAGCCAGGCCAGGCTGTCGTGGAAGCGCACCAGGCTGCCCTTGTGGATGAAGTTGCTGTTGCCCAGCAGGATGCCGGCCAGGTAGACGGCCAAGAAGCCACTGCCGCCCATGACCGCCGCGCCGCCGAAGGTCAGCCCGGCCAGCGCCACCGTGGCCACGGGGTAGAGCCCCTCCTGCTGCAGCCGCAGGCCGTTGATCAGCCGCACGCCGACCCAGCCCCCGGCCAGCCCTACCGCCGCGCCTAAGGCCATCTGCTGCACCAACATCCCCGCCAGGCTGAGCAGGCTCGTGTCGGGTGCGGTGATCAGGCTGATCAACCCCCCGGTCAGGATCACGGCCATGGGATCGTTGCTGCCCGACTCCAGCTCCAGCAGCGGCTCCAGCGGCTCGCGCAGCCGTGCGCGGCGCGCCCGCAGGATGCTGAAGACGGCGGCTGCGTCGGTGGACGACACCACGGCGCCCATGAGCAGCCCCACCAGAGCGGGCAGGCGCAGCGCCCAGGCGGCAAACAGGCCGACGATGGTCGCCGTCAGTACTACCCCTACGGTGGCCAGCACGACCCCCGGCCCCAGCACCGGCCGGATGCGCGCCACCGGCGTGTCCAGGCCACCGGCGAAGAGGATGAACACCATCGCGGTGACGCCGATGGCCTGCGCCGCGTAGGCGTTGTCGAAGGGGATGCCGCCGATGCCCTCTGACCCGGCCAACATGCCGATGGCCAGAAAGAGAACGAGGGACGGCACCCCCAGCGCGGCCGATAGCCGCCCGGCCAGCACCGCCAGCAACAGCAGGACGGCCCCTATCAACACCAGCCACTCGACAGGGGTCATGGCGCGTCGAGCTCGCCCGAGGCCCACAGGTCGTGGAAGGAGCGAGGGGCCAGGGTGGGCAGGCGGCGCCCGCGGCCGAGGTTGAGGCTCTCCGGCAGGGCCAGATGCTCGCCCTGGGCCACCGGTCGCAGCAACAGCCGCGCCAGGCCGGTCAGCAGCGCATAGCGACGGGAGCCGGCCAGGCCGGCGGCTGCGCTGCGCTCGGCCATGCGCTCAGCCCAGGGGATCAGGTGCTCCTCCACCTCCTGGCGACGGAGGGCAAGCAGCAGCCGGGGCAGGTCAATGCGCGCCGGGCACACATCGCGACAGGCGCCGCACAGGGAGCTGGCGTGGGGCAGGCCGGCGAACTCCTCCAGGCCGAAGAGCAGGGGCGCCACCACGGCGCCGATGGGCCCGCTGTAGGGGTTGCCATAGGCGTGGCCCCCTGCCTCCCGATAGACCGGGCAGATGTTGAGGCACGCGCTGCAGCGAATGCACTGCAACACCTCCTCGTACTCGGTGCCCAGCAGCCGGCTGCGGCCGTTGTCCAGCAGCACGATGTGCACCTCGTCAGGCCCGTCGGGATCGCCGGGCCGCCGCGGGCCGGTGATCACGCTGGTGTAGATGGAGAGGGGCTGGCCGGTGGCGCTGCGGGCCAACAGGGCCAGCCAACACGCGGCGTCGTCCCAAGTCGGCGCTACCTTCTCGATGCCCACCACGGCTACGTGCACTCGGGGCAGGCTGGTGACCATGCGGCCGTTGCCCTCGTTGGTCACTAGCACCACGCTGCCCGTCTCGGCCACCAGCAGGTTGGCGCCGCTGATGCCCAGGTCGGCGGCCAGGAACTGGGCGCGCAGTAGCCGTCGCGCCACCGCCGTCAGCCGCGGGATGTCGTCGGCCGGCAGCGCCTCGCCGGTCAGGTGGGAGAACATCTCGGCCACCTGCTGGCGGGTCTTGTGGATGGCCGGCGCCACGATGTGGAAGGGGGGATCGCCGGCCAGCTGGATGATCCACTCCCCTAGGTCGGTCTCCACCGGCTCCACGCCCGCCGCCTGCAGGGCCTGGTTGAGGTGGATCTCTTCGGTGGCCATGGACTTGCTCTTGGTGGCCAACCGCACGCCGTGGCGTTGGGCGATGTCCACCACGATGCGCCGGGCTGCGGCGCCGTCCGTGGCCCAGTGGACGTGAGCGCCGGCGGCCGTGGCGTTGCGCTCGAAGGTCTCTAGGTGCTCCGCCAGGCGGGCCAGGGTGGCGGCGCGCACCGCCTTGAAGTGGTCCCGCAGCGCCTCGGCGTCGGGCAGCTCGGCCAGGGCGGCTGCGCGCGCGGTGCGGAAGCGGCCCGTTGCGCCTTCCAGCGCGGACTGCAGGCGGGGGTCGGCGATGGCCGCAGCAGCGGCGCGGCGAAACTCGTGGACGGTGGCGGTCATGGGGTGGTTTCCAGGGGTGACGGGGTGGCGGCCTCGGCCTGGTAGGCCAGCTGTTGCTCCCGCAGCACCCGGATCAGCGCACGGCGCTCGTCGCTGGGGGGGAGCTCCACCTTGTCGTAGATCTCGGCCAGGGGCAGGGAGCACTGGATGGAAGGCAGGGCGAGGACGGCCTCCAGGCCGCGGTAGTCGGTGAGCAGCCAGCGGCCGTCGGGCTGGCGTGCGTAGTGTTCCACCAGCGCCTCGTCTTGGCTGATGAGCACGTAGTCGGTGAGGGTTTCGAGCTTGCGATAGGCCTCGAACTTGGCGCCTCGGTCGTAGGCCTCGGTGGAGGGGGAGAGGATCTCAAAGATCACCGAGGGGTTGAGGAGCGTGTCCTGGTGGCTGTCCTCCAGCACGGGCTGGCCGCAGACCACCACGGCGTCGGGGTAGGTGTACAGGCCCATGCGCTCCACCTTGACGCGCATGTCGCTGCCGTAGGCCTTGCAGGGGCGGCCTCGTAGCTGTGTTACCAGCGAGGCCAGCGTGTTGGCCTGGATAGAATTATGGCGCTCGCTGGCGCCGGCCATGGCATATACCTGGCCCGCCCAGTATTCGCTCTTGGTCTCCGCCCGGCGCTCCGTGTCCAGGTATTCCTGCGGGGTCAGCTTGCGCTTGCTCATTACCGTCATAGCAGCCTCCGAGGCGTGTGTCGCCGACGGTTCGCACCAGGGGGTGCGAACTCCGCTAACGTTTGCCGATCACCGATCACCGATTACCGTTCACCGCTCACCGACCCCTGGGGGTGCGAACTCCGCTAACATTTACCGATCACCGATTACCGTTCACCGTTCACCGCTCACCGACCCCTGGGGGTGCGAACTCCGCTAACGTAGGCCGATCACCGATCACCGATCACCGATCACCGTTCACCGTTCACCGTTCACCGACCACCGACCACAACACCGTCGCCAGATGCTCCACCCGCACCGCGTCGCCGGCCAGGCCGCGCATCTGCATCAGGCAGCCAGGGTCGCAGGTCACTACCGTCCGCGCGCCCGTTTCCCCGGCCTGGCGCAGCTTCTCGGCCGTCATGGCGTTGGACACCTCCGGCATGCGCACCGAGAACAGCCCGCCGAAGCCGCAGCAGCGATCGGACTCGGCCATCTCGGCGACCTCCACGCCCGCCGCCTGGAGCAGGCTTCGAGGCTCCTCCCGCAGGCCCAGCAGCCGGTTCATGTGGCACGAGTCGTGGTAGGTGACGCGGCGATCGGCGCTCGACTCGGCTGCGCTCTCACCGGCGGCAGACGGTGGGGGCTGCCAACCCGCAACGCGGGTGAGAAACTCCGAGAGCTCGTAGGTCTTGGCCGCCAGCCGTCGGGCGCGCTCCTGCCACTCCGGCTCCGCCTCGAACAGGTGCGGATACTCCACCCGGACCATAGCCGTGCACGACCCGCTGGGCAACACGACATAATCATAGGGCTCGAAGATCTCCACCACGCGGCGAGCGAGCTGGCGGGCCTCGTCCCAGAAGCCGCTGTTGAAGAAGGGCTGGCCGCAGCAGGTCTGCGCCATCGGGAACTCCACGGCGTAGCCGGCGCGGCGCAGTAGGCGCACCGTGGCCGCGCCGATCTCCGGGTAGATCAGGTCCACCAGGCAGGTGACCAGCAGGGCAACGCGAGGTCGGGAGGATGCTGATGTGGACATGGCCTGATTATACTCGCAGCCGGGAAAAGTTGCCATCTCCGGTTGCCAGGATACAATAGCGACGTTATGGCCAATCGCTCATTCCTCACGCGCTCTGTGGGACTTCTCTCTACCCCTTTGGGCCAAGCGGCTCTATTGTTGGGGGCTGCGGGGCTGGCCGTGGTGGGCGCCCTGCTGCTCTATCCGCCGGACTCCAATGCGGCGGGCTGGCTGGTGTACCTGGCAGCGGCGGTGTTGGCGGCGATGGCTTTCCACGAGCTGGTGCTGCGCCGCGGGGAGGAGGTGCCTCCGCCGCGGCCGGCGACCTTCGCCTCTGCCCGCCGGGTAGCGTTGGCCCTCCTGCTGCTGGTGATGGGCTTAGCGGCCGTGGCATGGTCGGTGCGGCTGTTGGCGCGCGCAGGCGACCACGAGACCGCCCGCTGGTTCTGGCTGGGCGGGATCGGGCTGGCGCTGGCCGGCAGCGTGGTGCTGGGCGCGCTGGGCCCGCGGCCCGCCGAGCCACCGGCGCCGGCAGCGAAGCCCAGCCGTCGGCTGTTGGCCCTGGAGGTAATCGGCTACCTGGCGTTGGTGGCCCTGGCGACCTGGCTGCGGGTGTACCGCATTAACCAGATGCCGCCCGGCATCTTCGTGGACGAGACCAACGCGGCCCTGGACGCGCTGGCGATCATGGAGGGGCGCAACGACAGCCCCTTCGGCGTGGGGTGGTTCGAGACCCCCACCCTGTACGCCTACTACCTGGTGGCGCTGTTCCGACTGCTGGGCACCAACTTCGTGGCCCTCAAGGCCGCCTCGCTGATCCCCGCGGTGCTCACCGTGGCCGCCATCTACCCCCTAGCGCGGCTGCTCTTCGGCGTGCCCGCTGCCTTCGCCGTCACCTTCGTGCTGGCCACCAACCGCTGGCACATGACCATGAGCCGCTGGGGCTGGAACGAGGTGGCGCCGCTGCTGTTCATGATCGGCGCCCTGTACTTCCTGGTGCGGGCCACCCGCGACCGTCGGGCTAGCGACTTTGCCCTGGGCGGCCTGTTGCTGGGCCTGGGCCACTACACCTACTTAGCGTCGCGGCTGGTCACCCTGACCGTGGCCCTGTACGTGCTCTACCGGGTGCTTTTCGAGCGGCGGTTCTTGCGTCGCCACTGGCGGGGGCTGGTGCTCTTCGTGGCGCTCTACCTGGCTGCGTTTGGCCCGCTGCTGAACACCTATCTGCAGAACCCCTTCACCTTCGCCAACCGCAGCCGGCAGGTCAGCATCCTCCACGACATGATGGCCTACTACGACATGCAGCGGGCGCCGGCTCCCCGCTGGGTGGGTCGCACCCTGGAGCGCTTTGGCCTGCCCAAGGAGGTGAGCCTGCTGCCGCTGCAGGAGAGCGTGCTGCGCCACCTGGAGATGTTTCACGTGGCCGGGGATCGCAACCCGCGGCACAACCTGCCCGCCGCGCCCATGCTGGACCCCATCACCGGCAGCCTGCTGTTGCTCAGCCTAGGCTACGCCCTGTGGGAGGCGCTGCGGCCGCGCGCCAGGGCGCCGGAGGTGGGCGGCCATCGTCATGCGCTGTTGCTGCTGTGGCTCTTCGTGCCCCTGCTGGGCGGCATCCTCACCCGGCTGGACGAGGCGCCGCAGGCCTATCGCACCCTGCCCGTGGTGGGCGCGGTGGCGCTGCTGGTGGGGGACGCCGTGGCGCGCAGCGGCCGCGTCTTCGCCGACGGGCTGGGCCACCTCGGCGCGCCCGCGCGGCGCGGCCTGGCCGGCGCAGCCATGGCCGCTCTTCTGCTGTGGGCCGGGGTGCTCAACTATCGCGTCTTCTTCGAGGTGCAGGCCAAGGACGGCCGGGTGTGGCAGGCCTTCTCGCCGGTGGAGACCACCGTAGCGGCCGAGGTGGCGTCCAAGATGGACGACCACACCCTCTACCTCTCCCCGCGGCTCTACTACTTCAGCCCGGTCCGCTTCCTGGCCTACCGCTCGCGCGCGGAGGGAGGCGGCGGCCTGGATGAGCCGGCCTACCGCCTGGCCGAGCCGGTGTACGACCTGCCCATCAACGACCCCTTCGGCCAGGACGCCCTGTTCCTGCTGGACGACTACTACGCCGACCTGCCGGAGCTCTTCCGCCAGTACTACCCCGGCACCCGCTTCGAGATGGTGCAGGGGCCGGGCGGCCAGCCGCTGTACCTCAGCGTGACGGTGCCCGGCAGCGAGATCGTTGCGGCCCAGGGCCTAAACGCCGAGTTCACCCTGGCCGCAGGCGTGGAGCCGGTGGCGCGGCCCTACAGCGCTGCCCCGCGGTTCAGCTGGCCGGCAGACCTCGCCGCCGACGCCGACCCCGCCACAGCCACCGCCCGCTGGACCGGCTCGCTGCAGGTCCCGGCGTCGGGCGTCTACCAGCTCGACGTGACCGGGCCCGGCCGCGCGCTGTTAGACGGCCAGGAGGTGAGCGGTCCTCGCTTCCTGGGCAAGGGGCTCTATCGCTTCGAGCTGGTGCAGACGGAGCCGGGCCCCGCGGCGGAGATCACGCTGAGCTGGCAGCGCCCCGGCCAGGCTGACGACGAGGTGGTGCCGCCCAACTACTTCTTCCGGGTGGATCCCCCGGTGCACGGCCTGCGCGGGGCGTACTACCAGGGCGAGCTGTGGGAGGGGGAGCCGGTGTTTACCCGGCTGGACCCGCTGCTGCTGTTCGCCTGGCCGGAGGCGGAGCCGTGGTCTGGGCCGTTCTCGGTGCGCTGGACCGGCCGGCTGGCCGCGCCGGCGGCTGGCGAGTACCGCTTCCAGCTCCAGGCCGACGACGGCGTGCGCTTGTGGTTGGACGGCCAACTGGTGGGCGAGAGCGTGACGCCGGACGCGTTCAACGTGGTGGACGTGCGGGTGGCGTTGGAGGCGGGGCTGCACGACGTGCGCATTGACTTCTTCCAGCGGGCCGGCGGCAAGGCGTTGGAGTTCTGGTGGCAGCCGCCGGGCGACCATCTGCGGCCCGTGCCGCCGGGGGTGTTGACGCCGCCAGAGTGAGCGAGCGAGGGGAAAGCACGGCTGAGAGCGTTTCTCGCCTCAGCCGCCGACGGGGGGCTCCGCTGCCGAGGCAGCCCTTGCAGTTTGGCGCACAAACCAACGGCGACGCGCTTGGGGGCGCGTCGCCGTTGGTCGTCAGGCGATTGGGGCCGGTGACCCTATTGGTCCAAGGAGCTTTCTTTACCTCTGAAGCGATCGGCGCGCCGCTGCAGCTCTGCGACAACCTTGCGCACCTCGGCCAGATCGGGCTCGGCCAAGTACCGGGACAGCTCGTCCAGCAGCCCGTCCACGTTTGGCCGATAGTAGTGGATCAGGGTGGCAATGTCGTTCTCGTAGATGCCGACACGGGCAAAGTTGCCCTGCCGGTAGAGGGACGGCAGCTCATACAGCTTGAGCAGCAGCAGCCCGTCCACCGTGGCGATGGGAACGGTGCGGTCCAGCAGCTGTGCCTCGGTGGTGTACTTGGCGTACACCCGTTTGAACAGCGGATTGCGCGTCAGAAGAAGATCCACCGTCAGCCCGCCAAAGCTGGCCCGTGCGAAGTTCTCGTCCTGCTCCACTACCTTCAGCTCGGGCAGCTTAGTCAGGGAGGGGGCAGCCATCAACAGGTCTAGGTCCTGCGTGTTGCGGCCTTCGACGTAGTAGAGCAAGGCCACTCCCCCGACCAGCACGTACCTGACCCGACGCTGTTCCAGCAAGTCGAAAAACTGCCGGACTGTCTCGACTAAAGAGGCGCCTACCATGGGGTCTCCGCGCCGGTCTCGCCAGCTCTGCGCGTTGAAGACCACAGCGTTCTGGATGATCTCGCCGATCTGCAGGCTGCTGGACAGGCTCATAGGTTGCTCGGGCTTGCCCTTACGCCGCGGCCAGGGCCTCTGCCTGCTGCCGCTGGCGGATCAGGTTCAGGGCCGAGCCGGCCTTGAACCAGGCGATCTGGTTCTCGGAGAAGGAGTGGTTCAGCCACACCTCCTCCTGGGTGCCGTCGCTGTGGGTGATCACCATGCGCACCTTAGAGCCGGGCGCCAGGTCCCGCAAGCCCAGCAGGCTCACCCGGTCGTCCTCGCGGATCTTGTCGTAGTCGGCCGGGTCCTCGAAGGTCAGGGGCAGCATGCCCTGCTTCTTCAGGTTGGTCTCGTGGATGCGCGCGAAGCTGCGGGCGATGATGGCCACGCCGCCCAGGTGCCGCGGCTCCATGGCCGCGTGCTCTCGGCTGCTGCCCTCGCCGTAGTTCTCATCGCCGATGGCCACCCAGCGCAGCCCGCGCGCCTTGTAGTCGCGGGCGATTTGCGCGTAGGGCACGTCGTTCTCGCCGGTGATGACGTTCTTGCCCTTGCCGACCGGGTGGTCGAACGCGCTGACCACGCCGCTGAACAGGTTGTTGCTGATGTTGTCCAGGTGGCCGCGGTACTTGAGCCAGGGGCCGGCAGGGGAGATGTGGTCCGTAGTGCACTTGCCCTTGGCCTTCAGCAGCACCGGCATGTCCAGGAAGTCCTGGCCGTCCCACGGCTCGAAGGGTTCCAGCAGGGCCAGGCGGTCGCTGTTGGGGTCCACCTTCACCTCCAGCCCGGTGCGGTCGGCCGGCGGCAGCACCAGCCCCTCCTCGTCCTTGACGAAACCGTTGGTGGGCAGCTCCAAGCCGTTGGGCGGCTCCAGCCGCACCAGCTCCCCGCGGTCGTTGACCAGCGCGTCTGTGAGGGGGTTGAAGTCCAAGCGACCGGCCAGCGCGAAAGCGGTGACGATCTCCGGCGAGGCGATGAAGCTGTGGGTGCCGGGGTTGGCGTCGTTGCGGCCGGCGAAGTTGCGGTTGAAGCTGTTGATGATGGAGTTCTTCTGGCCTTTCTCCACGTCGGTGCGCCGCCACTGGCCGATGCACGCGCCGCACGCGTTGGCCAGGATGGTGGCGCCAATGGCCTGCAGCGCGCCGAGCTGCCCGTCCCGCTCGACGGTCTTGCGGATCTGCTCCGAGCCAGGGTTGATGAGGAACTGGGTGCGCGCCTTGAGCCCCTTGGCCAGAGCCTGGCGGGCCACGTCGGCCGCGCGGCTCAGGTCCTCGTAGGAGGAGTTGGTGCAGCTCCCCACCAGAGCAGCGCTCAGCTCCACCGGGTAGCCCTTCTCGTGCACCTCGGCGGCCAGCTTGGAGATCGGCCGGTCCAGGTCGGGCGTGTAGGGGCCCACCACGTGGGGCTCCAGGGTGCTCAGGTCAATCTCGATGACGCGGTCGTAGAAGCGCTCCGGCTCCTCCTCCACCTCGGGATCGGGGACCAGGTAGTCGGCCAGGCGCTCGGCCAGCTCGGCCACGTCCCCGCGCTCGGTGGCCCGCAGGTAGGCCGCCATGTGTGCGTCAAAGGGGAAGAGGGAGGTGGTGGCGCCGATCTCCGCGCCCATGTTGCAGATGGTGCCCTTGCCGGTGGCGCTGATGGTGCGCGCGCCGGGGCCGAAGTACTCTACGATGGCGCCGGTGCCGCCCTTGACCGTCAGGATGCCCGCCACCCGCAGGATCACATCCTTGGCCGACGTCCAGCCGTTGAACGCGCCGGTGAGCTTGACGCCGATGATGCCCGGCCAGCGCAGCTCCCACGGCATGCCCACCATCACGTCCACCGCATCCGCGCCGCCCACGCCGATGGCCACCATGCCCAGGCCGCCGGCGTTGGGCGTGTGGCTGTCGGTGCCGATCATCATGCCGCCGGGGAAGGCGTAGTTCTCCAGCACCACCTGGTGGATGATGCCCGCGCCCGGTTTCCAGAAGCCCATGCCGTAGCGCCGGGCCGCGCTGAGCAGGAAGTCGTAGACCTCGGCGTTCTCCTGGAGCGCAATGGGCAGGTCCTGGTCTACGCCGTACTGGGCGCGGATCAGGTGGTCGGCGTGGATGGTGGTGGGCACCGCCGTGTTGTCCCGGCCGGCCAGCATGAACTGCAGGATGGCCATCTGCGCGGTGGCGTCCTGCATGGCCACCCGGTCGGGGTTGAAGTCCACGTAGGTCTTGCGGCGCACCGGCGGCTCCTGCAGCGGCTCGGCCACGTGGGCCAGCAGGATCTTCTCGGTGAGGGTCAGAGGCCGGCCCATCAACCGGCGGCCCGCCTCCACCCGCTCCGGCAGCGTCGCGTACACTCGCTGAATAACGTCGAAATCCATGGTCATGGAAGGTGCTCCTTGTCTGGTCTCGAAGCCCACACCAAAGACTCCTGGGGCAAAATACACGCTACCCTCCCTGGAGAGCTCCACGGGAGGGCAGCGGCTGGTGAGCCTGGTGAGTGAGCCGCGGCCTAGCAACCGCCTCGAACGCGCTCATGCCAACGGCCTCGCTTTGTGCTGGGATTATAGCGCGGCCGATAGCCTCTGTCAAAGTAACCTGCGCTTTTCAGGGCGCCGACACCTGGAACAGCAGCACGCGGCAGGCGTGGCTATCCACCACCGCCACCCGGTCCACGCCGGCCCCGGCCTGCGCTGCAGCGATGCCCACCGGCTTTACCAACCCCGCCTCTGCGCCGAACTGCCCCAGTGGCCCGCCGTCCCGGTCGAACAGCAGCACGCGGCGCCCCTCAGGGTCGGTGACGTAGAGGCCGCCGGCCGGCCGCAGCGCCAGGTGAGGCCCGTCCAGGGTGCTGGCCGGAGCGGGCCCCAGCCACGCCGTTGCCGCGCCGTCGGCCCCCACGCGGGTGACCACGCCCGTCTCCGCCTCCACGAAGTAGACCTCGCCCTGGGGAGTGGACGCGGCGTCGGTGGGCTGGCCTTGGGCCAGGTCGCTGCCCGGCCCGCCGATCTGGCCCAGCAGATCGCCGCCCGGCCCCAGCCGCAGGATGCGCACGCCGCCGGTGTCGGCGATCACGATCTGGCCGGCCGGGTTCACGTCCAGCCCGCGCGGGCGGTAGAAGGTGTACTCGGCGCCGAAGGTAGCCAGATGCCGGCCGTCGGCGGTGAAGCGCAGGAGCTGCTGCGCCACGGCGTCCAGCACCAGCACGGTGTCCGTGGGCTCCACCGCAATGTCGAAGGCCTCCTGGAACTGGTCGGGGCCCATGCCGGCCTGGCCGAAGCTGCCCAGCCACTGGCCGTCCGTGCTCAGCCGCACGATGCGGCCGTTGCCCGTGTCCACCACGAACAGGTCGCCCGTGGCCGGGTCCATGGCCACCCCGCGCGGGGTGCTGAACTCCCCGTCGCGGCCACCGCAGGCGTCGCCAACCGTCCACAGCACCTCGGCCGCCAGGGTCGGGAAGTCCCCGCGCGGGCGCACCGCAGGAGCCTCGAGCTGCGGCGCAGGCCGGCCCGGCTGCTCGACCGGTGGGGCAACCGCCGGGACCGCCGGCGCCTGGGCGATGATGGGCGGGGGCGGCAGGGCCAGGCCGGCCGGGATCTCTGCGCCCTCCAGCGGGAAGAGGTACCGGCTGTCCACGATGCCCTGGCCCTGGCCGGGCGGCTGCCAGTAGAGCTGCATCTCCCGGCCGCCCACGTACTGGTTGTAGCGCACCTCGATGTCGTGGAAGCCCTGTTCCAGGTAGATGCTGCCCTGGCGGTCCTGCGCGCCGTGGCTGCCGCCGTTGTCCACCACCAGCTGGCCGTTGATGAAGACGAAGGAGCCGTCGTCGGAGCGGGTGCCGAAGACGTAGAGGCCGCTCTCGGGGATGGCGATCTTGCCCCGCCAGAGGATGCTGAAGGGCTCCGGCAGGGGGTTGTTGGCCACGATGAGCAGGTCGTTGCGCACGATGGCGGGCTCCCCGGCCCACTCGGCGTTGGGGAAGTAGTAGCCCACCAGCCCCTGGCCGCCCAGCTTGAAGGTGAAGAGGTCCGGGCTTCCCACCGGCTGCGGGCCGAAGCCAGGGCCCGACCAGGTCAGGCGCAGGCGGCCGGCGGACGCGGCAGCCCGGTACTCCAGCCGTAGGGGATGGAATCCGGCGGCCAGAGTGGCGGTTAGCCGGCCGGCGCCGCCCGCCGGCAGGTCCAGGCGATGGGTCTGGCCGATCTGCAGGGTGGCAGCTTCCCCTTCGGCCAGCAGGTCGAAGGCGTACTCCCCGTAAGCCGGCGCCAGCAGCGTGCCCTCCCACAGGGCGAAGAAGGGCGGTGCCAGGGGCGCGGCAGCCAGGTCCAGGTCCAGGCTGGCCACGGTTTGCTCGGCCTCGGGCGCGGTGACCGGGGGATAGGCCGTGTAGAACCGGCCTACGATGCCCTGGGTGGCGGCCAGGTCGGCCTGGGGCACTTGGTAGGAGAGGAACAGGGGGCGGTCGTAGCGGTCGCGATGCACCTCCCCGCGGCCGGTCGGGTAGATCTGCTCCAGCAGGCTCAGGAGGGGCAGGTCCACCGGCTCCAGCACGTACACGAGATCGCCGGTGGTGGCCCCGCGGTAGGGCAGGTCGTCCACGGGGTTCAGGGCGCGGTAGGGGTGGTCACGGCCGATGAGCTTGACCGCGGAGTGGTGCTCGTACTGGGGTGTGATCAACACCGTGGCGTCGCCGGGCAGGGAGGCCAGGTAGCGGCCCACGGCCGACTCGTTGGGGCTGTAGGCGGCCCAGACGTCGGGGTGCGGCGCCTGGACCTGGAAGTAGGTGCGGATGCCGCCGGCCATCACGGCCACGGCGGCCGCGGCCACGGCTAGCTCGAACCAGCGCCGCCCCAGGCCGTACCACGCCTCGTCCCACCGGCGCAGGAGCTGGTCGGTCACCAGCGCAACCAGCAGGTAGACCAAAGGCACCATGCCGATGGTACGCCGCGCGGTGGGCGCCTCGTGGGCCACGGAAAGCACCGCCAGGCTGGCCACGGCCACGAACCACATGGCATAGAGCACGGGGATCGGCCGGCCGCGCAGCCCGTGCCATAGGCTGTAGCCCAGCCCCAGCACGAAGAGGACCCCCACCAGCGTGCCCAACATGGGCGCGCCTGGCAGGTTGTTCAGCGCGGCCAGGTCCCCCTGCCAGTTGAACATGTACAGCGTCTTGCGCAGGTTGTCGAGGATGGGCTGTAGGCTGCCCACCCGTTCCACGTCGCGCATGACGCTGATGTGGCGCATGCGGCTGGTGAAGACGTCCCAGTTCTGCACCACGTAGACGCCCAGGGGCAGCACAGCCACGGCCGCCGCAGCGGCCATCAGCCCCATTCCCTGCAGGTCGTGGCGCAGGGCAGGCCGGTCGGTCAGCCACGTGCGGACGGCCCAGAACACCAGGAAGGCGGCCACCAGGATAGGCACCACCCGAAACGCAGTGTAGGTGTTCAGCCCGGCGGCCAGCATCACCCCGGCCAGGGCCCAGTCCCGCCGCCGTCCCTCCCGCAGGGCCCGCAACAGGAAGAAGAACAGCAGCACCATGAACAGGGGCTGCATGATCAGCTCGTAGACAATGCGGCTGAAGGTGATGTGCCACCGGTCGCCAGCCAGCATCGCCGCGGCGGCCAGCCCGGCGCGGCGGCCGTACAGGTCGCGGGCCAGGAAGTAGAAGGCGGCCACGGTGAGCACGCCCACAGCCGCGGACACGTAGCGCATCTGCTCTACCCCGACGCCGAAGACGCGGAAGCTGAGCGCGATCAGGTAGGTGAAGAAGGTGGCTTGTCCCTCGTTGGTCTCGGCGTAGGGGGTGTAGGGCGCGCCGCCCAGCCAGCGCAGGGCGTCCAAGCCGTTGTTGCACTCGTCCGACTGGCAGCCGTTGGGGTAGACGTCGAGCTGATGGAAGCGGGCCCAGGCCGCAACCAGGAGGATCAGGAACAGAAGGACGAGGTCCCAGTGGGCGGTAAGCGGTGAGCGGTGAACGGTGAACGGTGAACGGTTGCCGCTGGCCGGTGCCGGGTCGCCGGTTACCGGTGGCCGCTGGCCGGTAACCGATGACCGATCGCCGGCGGCGGGGTTGGCATCCTTGGCCTCAAGCCACGCGCCGGCCAGGAGAAGGGCGGTGGCCAGGGGCCACAGGAGGAGGCCGGGCAGGCTTTGCAGGTCGCGCCAGAGGAGCAGCA
>JANWYQ010000060.1 GCA_025055015.1 Caldilineales bacterium | reverse complement strand
CGGGCTGGTGTTGGAGCAGCGGTGGTCCACGCTGCTGCCGTTTGTGCCGGTGCTGCGGGGTGGGCAGGAGCCGAGCCTGGTGGTGCGGGCGTTGGCGATGTTGCGGGCGGACGAGCGGTTGGCGGAGATGGAGCCGCTGTTGGCCTTTTTTGCGACCTTTGTGCTGACGCCCGACGAGGTAGTCAAGCTGATGAGGTGGGATATGGTGATGCTACGCGAGTCGCCGTGGTACTTGGAGATCGAGCAGGAGGCCCTCCAGCGCGGGATGCAGAAGGGGCTGGAGCAGGGCCTGCAGCAGGGTCAAGCGGCCTTAGTAGTGCAGGCGCTGAGCCGGCGGTTTGGCGGCGTGCCCGAGGAGCTGGCGGCCCGGGTGCGCAGCGCGCCCTTGTCGGCCATGTCGGCGCTGCTGGACGCGGTGCTGAGCGCCCAGACCCTGGAGGAAGCGGCGATAGGCGTGGACAAGGCGCTGGCGCAGGCCGGCAACGGCGCCTCCTAGCGCCGGCTTTGCTCTATCCCCTTGTTCTATCCATATCGCTCAGGCCACTGCTGTGCGCTGCTGGTCTTGAGCAGCCGTGAGAGAGCCCTCGTCCTTCGTCGTTCTCCTAGAGGGGAGGAGCGTGCCGAACAAGAGACGCCCGGCTGCGGGGAAGTGGCGCAGCTTCATCGGCGGCAGCCTCTCCACCGCTGACCGCTGCTGCCTTGACTTGGCGTCTCTCGTTGGCTGTGTTAGAATGCCTTCCGTCCAGACTGGCCCAGTCGGTAGACTGGGCCAGTCTGAGTCCACGACGGAACAACCAGCCATGACCAACGGCGAGACGACATCGCGCACTGACTTCATTCGCGAGATCATTGACGAGGACATCCGCACCGGGCGCTTTGGCGGCCGCGTGCATACCCGCTTTCCCCCGGAGCCCAACGGCTACCTGCACATCGGCCACGCCAAGTCCGTGATGCTCAACTACGGCATCGCCAAGGACTACGGCGGCAAGTTCAACCTCCGGTTCGACGACACCAACCCCACCAAGGAGGAACAGGAATACATTGACGCCATCATCGAGGACGTGCGCTGGCTGGGCGCAGACTGGGAGGACCGCCTCTTCTACGCTTCCGACTACTTCGAGCAGCTCTACCAGTGGGCGGAGGATCTGATCCGCAAGGGGCTGGCCTACGTGTGCGACCTGAGCGCCGACGAGGTGCGCGAGTACCGCGGCACGCTCACCGAGCCCGGCCGCAACAGCCCCTACCGCGACCGCTCGGTGGAGGAGAACCTAGATCTCTTCCGACGCATGCGCGCGGGCGAGTTCCCTGACGGCAGTCGCACGCTGCGGGCCAAGATTGACATGGCCTCGCCCAACCTGAACTTGCGGGACCCGGTGATGTACCGCATCCTCCACGCCGAGCATCCGCGCACGGGCAACGCCTGGTGCATCTACCCCACCTACGACTGGGCTCACGGCCAGTCCGACAGCATCGAGGGCATCACCCACTCCATTTGCACGCTGGAGTTCGAGGACCATCGCCCGTTGTACGAGTGGTTCCTGCAGGCCCTGGGCATCTACGCGCCGCGGCAGATCGAGTTCGCCCGCCTCAATCTGACCTATACAGTCATGAGCAAGCGCCGGCTGCTGCGGCTGGTCAACGAGGGCCACGTGCGCGGCTGGGACGACCCTCGGCTGCCCACCCTGCGCGGGCTGCGCCGCCGCGGGGTAACCCCGGAGGCCCTCAAGGACTTCACCGAGCGCATCGGCGTGGCCAAGAACAACAGCACAGTGGACATCGCTCTGCTGGAGTACTGCATCCGCCAGGACCTGAACCGCCGCGCGCTGCGGGTGATGGGCGTGCTGGACCCCCTCAAGGTCACTTTGGTCAACTACCCCGAAGGCCAGGTGGAGTGGTTGGAGGCGATCAACAACCCAGAGGATCCCTCCGCCGGCACCCGGCTGGTGCCCTTCACCCGAGAGCTGTGGATCGAGCGCGAGGACTTCCGTGAGGTGCCACCGCCCAAGTACTATCGTCTCTCCCCCGGCCGTGAGGTGCGCCTGCGCTACGGCTATTTCATCAAGTGCGTGGACGTGGTCAAGGACGCAGACGGCAACGTGGTGGAGCTGCTGTGCACCTACGATCCGGAGACCCGTGGGGGCTCGGCGCCCGACGGCCGCAAGGTTAAGAGCACCATCCATTGGGTGTCCGTTCCCCACGCGCTGACCGCCGAGGCGCGGCTGTACGACCGGCTCTTCCTCAAGGAGGACCCCGACGACGTGCCCGAGGGCGGGAGCTGGCTGGACAACCTCAACCCCAACTCCCTGGAGGTGCGCACCTGTTATGTGGAGCCCAGCGTGGCCGGCGCGGCGCCGGGCAGCCTTTACCAGTTCGAGCGGCTGGCCTACTTCTGCGTAGACCCCGACTCCACGCCGGAGCGCCTGGTCTTCAACCGCACCGTGGCCCTCAAGGACGAGTGGGCCAAAATCCAAGGGAAGACATGAAACGCGTCTACGCCGCCGACATCCGTCCTGGCGACCGCATCAGCGACTACTTTCGGCTGGTGGAGGCGCGGCTGGATCGCTTCAAGGACGCCCAGAAGGGCCATTTCCTCCGCCTGGTGCTGGCGGACCGCAGCGGCCAGATCGAGGCGCGGCTGTGGGAGGGGGCCGAGGCCGCAGCGCGACAGCTCCAGGTGGACCGGCCGGTGCGGGTGCGCGGCCGGGCGGTGTTGGACGGCGACCGCCTGCGCCTGCGCCTCGACCAGATCGAGCCGGCCGAGACGGGGGAGGTGAGCCTGGCGGACCTCTTCCCTGCACCGACAGTGGACCTGGACTCGCTGCTGGACGTCGTGCTGCCGGCGGCCGATCACATCGCGGACCCCAACTTGCGCCGCCTGGCCATGGCCTTCTACGGCGACGGCGAGCTGGTGGAGGCCATCGCGCTGGCGCCAGCGGCGCAGCCCGGCAGCCTGCTGGCCGAGGTGGCCGACCTCTTGACCATTGCGACAGGTCTAGCGGCCCTGAGCCCGCGGCTGGACCTGGACCTGCTGCGGGCGGCCATCCTGCTGTACGGCGTCGGGCTGGCAGGTCTAGGCATCGAGCCAAGCCGGGCCGCCTTGAGCCTGCTGGGCCCCGCTGCCCTCAGCGACCAGGCCATCGCTGAGCGGCTGGCCCAGATGCCCGACTTCCCGGCCGAGCTGGCTCTGCGCCTGCGCCACGCCGTGCGCGCCGCCTGGGAGCCGGCCTGCGCCCAGACGCCGGAGGCTGCGACCTTGGCTGCCCTGCGCCAGGTGCGGGCGACTCTGGAGCGCGTTGGCGCCCTGCAGCCGGCTGCGTCGAGAAAGCCTTGAGAGTACGCCCATGACCGATCGTCCTGTTCGCGTGCGCTTTGCGCCCAGCCCCACCGGCTATCTGCACATCGGCGGCGCGCGCACTGCGCTCTTCAACTGGCTCTTCGCCCGTGGCCGCAACGGCCGCTTCATCCTGCGCATCGAAGACACCGACCGCAAGCGCTTCGTGCCCGACTCCTTGGACGACCTCATGTCCAACCTGCGCTGGCTGGGGCTACAGTGGGACGAAGGCCCCGAGGTAGGTGGTCCTTACGGCCCCTACTTTCAGAGCCAGCGCCTTCACCTCTATCGGCACTGGGCCCACTGGCTGGTAGAGCAGGGCCACGCCTACCGCTGCTACTGCTCCGAGGAGCGGCTGGAGGCCGTGCGCCAGGAGCAGCTTGCCCGCGGCGACCCACAGCCCGGCTACGACCGCTTCTGCCGCACCCTCACCGCCCAGCAGCGGGCCCAGCACGAGGCTGCCGGCGACCCCTGCGTCGTTCGGCTGGCCGTGCCTCTAGAGGGCAGCACCACCTTCCACGATGCCATCCGCGGGGACATCACCTTCGAGCACAGCCAACTCAAAGACGCCGTGCTCCTCAAGTCCGACGGCTGGCCCACCTACCACCTGGCTGCCGTGGTGGACGACCACCTGATGGAGATCAGCCACATCATGCGCGCCGACGAGTGGCTGAGCAGCGCGCCGCTGGGCGTGCTGCTCTACCAAGCCTTTGGCTGGGAGCCGCCGGTCTTCGCCCACCTGCCCATCATCCTCAGCCCCACCGGCAAAGGCAAGATGAGCAAGCGCGAGCTGGTCAACCCCGACGGCACGGTGATCCCGGTGCTGGTACGGGACTACCGGGCCCGCGGCTACCTGCCCGAGGCCATGTTCAACTTCCTGGCCAACGTGGGCTGGAGCCTAGACGGCAGCACCGAGGTGTTCACGCCAGAGCAGGCCATTGCGGCGTTCGACATCGCCGGCATCAACCCGGCGCCGGCCGCCCTGCCCTTCGAGAAGCTGGTGTGGCTCAACGGCGTCTACATCCGCCAGCTAGACGACGACGAGCTCTACCGCCGGCTGGTGCCTTTCGTGGCCCAGGGGCTTGGCATGAGCGAGGCGGAGATGGCCGCGCGGCCGGAGCTGCGCCCGGCGGTGCCCTTGATCAAGGAGCGCATCAAGACCCTGGCTGAGGCCGCCCCGCTGCTCAGCTTCCTCTTCGTGGACGGCGCGCTGGACTACCCCGACCCGACGGAGCTGATCGGTGACAAGATGACTGCGGCGCAGTCGGCCCAAGCCCTGGCCGCCGCCCACCGGGCCCTGGCCGACCTGCCTGACTTCGACCAGGCAGCAGTGGAGGAGACCCTGCGCAGCCTGGCCGAGGCTATGGGACTGAAGTCGAGACAGCTCTTCGGCGTGGTGCGGGTGGCCGTCACCGGCGCCAAGGTCTCCCCGCCGCTGTTCGAGAGCATCGCCATCCTGGGCCGCGAGCGCACCCTGGCGCGGCTGCAGGCGGCGCAACAGGCCCTGGCGCCGCTGGCTGTGGCCTGAGGAGGTCCCCGTGAAGCAGCTGGTCGTGGCGGCGGCGCAGATGCGCATGAGCCTGCCGCAGTCCCTCCCCGAAGTGGAGGAAAGCCTGGAGCGCTTCCTGCGCACGGCCGAGGCCAAGCGAGCGCGGCTGGTGGTGTTCCCGGCCCTCTCCGGCCTGATGGCGCTGGCGCCCTTCCTTCACGGCGCGCGCACGAGCCTGCTAAAGGCTGCGGACCAGGCCCGCCGCGGCCGTGCCTCCTTCTGGACCCGCGCCCGTGGCCGCTTGGCCGGCAGCTTGGCCGACATGCTGAAGACCGACTTCGGCCGGCTGCTGGAGCAAGCTTTGTTGCATCAAGGCGAGGCCCTGTGGGGCGCCTATCTCGACCTGTTCGGCCGCCTGGCGCAGCGCCACACCGTGACCCTGGTGGCCGGCAGCGCCTACCTGCCCGACCGCAACGACGGCCGGGTGCGCCACGTGAGCGCCGTGTTCGGGCCCGACGGCGAGCTGCTGGGACAGCAGGGAGCCGTCACCCCGGCCGTGGACGAGGCGGGCTTCGTGCAGGCGGGGGGTCGGTGGCAGGTGATCCCTACGCCCGCCGGCCGGCTGGGCCTCCTCCTGGGCGACGACGTGCTCTATCCGGAGGCGGGGCGCCTGTTGGCCTATGCCGGCGCCGAGATCCTGGTGGCGCAGGCCGCGTGCACCTATCCCGTGCACTACGCGCGGCTGCGCCAGGGGCTGCTGGCGCGCGTGGAAGAGAACCAGCTCTACGGCGCGCAGAGCTTTCTGGTGGGCTACAACCCCTTCACCCCCGGCGAGGAGGCGCCGTTTGTGGGGCGCTCGCTGATCGCCGCGCCTATCGCCATGACCCCTCGCTACAACGGCGTGCTGGTGGAAATGGGCACCGACTCGACGGAGGGGCTGATCACCGCCGAGTGGAGTTTCGAGGCGCTGCAGCGGCATTGGGAAACCGATCCGGCTCCCGTCCGGCGCCGGATGCCGGTGGCCGAGCTAGGCCGCTTCTTGGGGGCTCTCTACGGCCGCGGGCTCACCCTGGACGAGGCCACCCGCATCGGCCGGCTGCCGGAGGCGCCGCCCGCGCTGCCAGAGCCCGCGTCCGGCGGCCTGTTGACCGGCGAGACCTCCATCACAGCCATCGAGCCGCCTAAGGAGGGCGGCTCGGAGGGGTAGTTCGAGGCGAGGCGCTTTGAGGGGGGCATCCGCCGAAGGATGGCGCCCGTCGGCATGACATGCGCGCTTCGATCGGCGCGCCTCAGACCGGCGAAGCGTTTGTACTGGGCGAGGGGGGGAACCGCGAAGGCACGAAGGGGCGCGAAGGCACGAAGCGCGAAGGTGCGAAACACGAAGGAGCGCGAAAGGGCGCGGAGGAGGGACATCGCCAAGGAACGAAGGGCCGAGGCGAGGGAGCGCGAAGGGGCGCGAAGGCGCGGAGGGCACGAAGCGCGAAGGAAGCGAACGCCCGGCTTCGCCGCTTTGTAGTCCTTTGTGGCGTCGTGGGCCGCGGCGTCGTGTTCTTTGCGGCGCTCGGTGGCTTCGTGTGGGCCTAGGCTTCAGCTTCTTTGCGGCTCTCCCCGGCTAATAGTAGCGCTGAAGTCGCTGCTGGAGGCGGCGCAGGTCGGGGGTGTGGACTGCGTCGTGGCTGGCCATCTCGTAGAAGAAGCTGATCAGCGCCATGCGCTCGCCCCAGGGGGCCGTGCTCATGACCACCAGGTCGGCGTTGCTGGTCTGGTCGAACAAGCGCAGCCACTTGCGGTGGTAGGTGGCCAGCCCGTCGGCCAAGTCAATCACATTCATGTGTCGGCGCTTGGCCACCTCGATCTCGTTCCACTCGTCGTCGTAGAGCGCGCCCTCCTGCCAGGGCCGCTCCTTGGTCCAGTTCTCGGCGGTGCGGTAGGCCTCCTCGTCCCAGCTTAAGATGTGCGCCATGACATCGCGCACGGTCCAGTGGCCGCACACCGGGATCGAGACCATGTCCTCCTCCATCAGCCCGGTGAGCGCGTCCAGAAAGTGGCGGCGCTCCAGCAGGATGACGTCGCGGAAGCGCTCGCGCTTGAGCAGGCCGGTGGCGGCGCGCCACTGCCAGATGTCGGCGGCATGTTCGTAGTCGTGCGCAACAATGTGGGCCACCACGTCGGCCAAGCTCTTCTCGGTGCCGGTGCGGCCCACCGGAAAAGGCGCATAGAAGTCGTCCTCGGGGACCTTGCGCAACAGCTTGAAGAGCTGGCGCCGCGAGCCGGCCAGCTCGTCCATCACCTCGCTCAGGGCGAACTCCCGCCGCCGCCGGATGGCCTGGCGGTTGAACTCCCGCTCGTCTAGGGGATCGTGGAACTCGGGGTTGCCGTCCTCCACCAGGTGCTGAGCCGCAGCCAGGGCCGTGCACTCCACAGCCGTGATGTGGCTGATCACGTCGCGCACGCACCAGTCTGGCCGGAACTCCAGCATCGTCGCCTCTTTCTCGTTGAGGAACTTCAAGGAGCGCATCAGCTCGCGCCGCGCCGCCTGCAGTTCCTGCAACAACATCTGGCGGTTGAACGAGTGGCTCATGGCACTGATCCACCTTTCACGCTCGGTTCTGGTAGGGGCAGCAGCCGCCACTGTCCGGCGTAGACGTTGAAGCCGTTGGGGCGCACATAGCCCACTAGCAGGATGTCCCACTCCTGAGCCAGCCGCACGCTGAGGCTGGTGGGAGAGGTGTGACTGGCCACCACCGGCACCCGCATCTTAGCGGCCTTGTTGAGCATCTCCGAGCTGATGCGGCCGGTGGCCAGCAACAGGTGGTCGGCGGGGTCAATGCCGTGGAGCAGGCAGTAGCCCCACAGCTTGTCCAGGGTGTTGTGCCGGCCCACGTCCTCGGCTACCGCCACCAGCCGCTGTCCGTCGCTGAGGGCCGAGGTGTGCACCCCGCGCGTCTGGCGATACAATGCGGCCGCTGCGATCAGCTGGTGCATGCCCTCGACGATCTGGGCCGGCGTCACCCGCAAGGACGAGCGCACCGGCGCCACCCGCTGCGACAGGTCGTCGAAGGTGATGCCGCCGCCGCAGCCGGAGGTGAGGATGGCCCGCTGGGGCAGGGGCACGTCGGCCCGCTGCAGCCAGACGTCCACGCAGGTGCGGCTAGGGCACGGCACCACCAATCGCACATCGTCCAGGCTCTGAATGACGCCCTCGGCGCGCAGGAAGCCCAGGGCCAGGGCTTCCAGCTGGTAGGGGGTGCACATGAAGGTCGCCAGCTCCACGCCGTTGACATGGATGCGCACCAGCCCTTCCTCCACCACTGCGCCGTCTACTACCTCGCTGCCCTGGCCGTGGCCATAGCGCTCGTATCTCAGGTAGCGCCAGGGAAACGCACCGTCCATCGCAGCGCCTCAGCCCGGACCCTCAGCTCAGTCGGTCTTGCAGCCAGGACCAGCCCACCTTGAGGGAGCGCTCGACCACGAACACCAGGCTGGCCAGAGCTGCGCTGCCCAGGGCCGCTGCGCCGACCAGGGCCAACATCCGCGTGGTTTGGGTGGCGCGGTCGGCATTCAGCACGTCTCGCCACGGCGTCGGCACGGCGGCATTGGGCTCCAGCCGCCACACCTCGAACAGGGAGCGGGCCTGGTCCAGCAGCAGCAGGCCGGCCAGCAGGGCGACGGCCAGGAGGGCAAGGCGCAGGACGATCTCCCACCGTCGCCGTTGGTTCATTCGCCCTCCTCGCGGCCGCTGCGCTGGGCGGCGCGCCGGGCCCGGCGTTCAGCAGTAGCGCCCTTGGCGGCCGTCTCCGGCACCTCAAAGGCGGGGTGGTACTCGGCCAGGGGCGGCCCGTCCAGCGCGGCGCGCATGGCGGCCAAGTGGGCGGGCGTGCTGCCACAGCAGGCGCCGATCACCCGCACGCCGAGGGCGCGCATCCGCTGCGCGTACTCGGCCATCACCGGCGGGGTGCCGTCGTAGCTGATCTCGCCCTGCTGCCAGCGGGGCAGGCCGGCGTTGGACTGGGCCATCAGCACCACGCCCTCCGGCTTCGCCTGCGCCATCTCCCACATCACCCGCTCGATCTCCTTGGGGCCATTGCCGCAGTTGGCGCCGATCACCGTCACGCCCCACCGGTGGAGGGTCTGCACCGCCTGGGCCGGGGTGACGCCCATCATGGTGCGGTAGTTGGTGTCAAAGGTCATGGTGACGGCCACGGGCAGGCCGGTGGTGCGCGCGCCGGCGAGGGCGGCCTGCACCTCCTCCAGGGAGCTCATGGTCTCGATCAGGATGAAATCCACTCCGCCGGCGGCCAGGCCTGCGGCCTGCTCGGCGAAGGCCTCGGCGGCCTCGGCCTGGGTCAGCGGGCCCAAGGGCTCCAGCAGCTCGCCGGTGGGGCCCACGGAGCCGGCCACCAGGCGGTCGGGGCCGGCCACCTCACGCGCCAGCGCCGCAGCCGCTCGGTTCAGCTCGAAGACGCGGTCCTGCAGGTGGTGCAGCTTGAGGCGGAAGCGGTTGCCGCCGAAGCTGTTAGTGGTGATGAAGTCGCTGCCGGCGTCCACGTAGCCCTGGTAGATGGCGCGCACCACCTCCGGGTGGGTGACGTTCCACAGCTCCGGCGCGCTGCCGTCGGTCAAGCCGGCCCGTTGCAGCATGGTGCCCATTGCGCCGTCGCCCATGACGATGGGCTTGCGTTCCAGCAGCTCCAAAAGTCGGTCGGTCATGGCGGGACTCGCTCCAGAAGGGGATGCGAACGGTGAAAGGCGCACTGCGTGACCGGAACGGCGGGAGTCTGGGAGCACGGGAAGCCCGGCTATGGGCTGCTCGCTGCGCCACGCTCGTCACGCCATGCTTTTCACTCGTCGTGCTTCTTTCTTAATCTGCATCAACGCCTTCGCCGCTTCGACCGCGACCGCAGCGTCGCGGCAGTAGCGGTCGGCGCCGATGTCCTCGGCAAAGGCCTCGGTCAGGGGCGCGCCGCCCACCAGCACGATCACCTGGTCCCGCAGGCCCTCCTCGATCAGCCGGTTGATGACGGTGCGCATGTAGGGCATGGTGGTGGTGAGCAGCGCGGACATGCCCAGGATGTCCGCGTCGTGCTCGCGGATGGCCTGAATGAAGGCATCAGCGTCCACGTTGATGCCTAGGTTGATGACCTCGAAGCCGGCGCCCTCCAGCATCATCGCCACCAGGTTCTTGCCGATGTCGTGGATGTCACCCTTGACCGTGCCGATCACTACGGTGCCCTGTTTCTCCACGCCCTTGTAGTCGGTGAGCAGCGGGCGCAGCACCTCCATGGCAGCCTTCATGGCCTTGGCCGCCATGAGCACCTCCGGCACGAACAGGATGCCGTCGCGGAAATCTGCGCCCACGATGTCCATGCCGGCCACCAAGCCGTACTGCAGGATCTGCGCCGGGGTCTGGCCGAACTCCTCCAGCGCGCGCACGGTTCCTTCCACCACCTCGTCCTTGAGGCCGTCGTACAGGTCGTCTTGCATGTTCAGGTAGAGCTCTTGGAGCTCCGCAGGCAAGGCGTCGAACTCGTCGCTCATGTTGACCGTTGGCTTTCGCTTTCTTCGAGTCTTGGCCCGGGCGGCGAGCCTCAAGGCCCGCGGGTCACCGAGGCCCTAACGCCGATGCTGGTTGCGCCGCGCGCGGCGCACCTCGCGATCCTGCTGCGCATTGGTAGGCGGCGTGGTCAGCAGGCGCTCGGCCGCAACGGCCTCCAGCACGGGCTGCAGGTGTGGGAAGGGGTCCCGCATGTGCGGGATGTGCAGGGCAGCCACGAACTCGTCCTGGAACAGGGGATCGGTGGCGGTCTGCACGTGTTGCACGCGACGGGCGACCTGGGCTGCCTCCTCCCGCTTGGCCCGGTTGAGCAGGAGGATCAGCGCGCCGTCGCCGGCCGCGTTGCCCACCGCGTGCACGCGCGCCAGGTCGCAGTCCGGGATCATGCCCAGCACCATGGCGTGCTCTGGGTCAATGTAGGAGCCGAAGGCGCCGGCCAGCACGATGCGGTCCACCTGGTCCAGGCCGTAGTGGTGCATCAGCAGCTTGGCGCCGGCGTAGAGCGCGGCCTTGGCCAGCTGGATGGCGCGGACGTCGTCAGCGTGCACCGCAATCTCGCGGCCGGTGGCGGTCTCGTGGGGCCAGGCCAACACAAAGTAGCCTTTGGCGCCCTCGAAGCCCAAGCGCGGCGTCGGCGCCTCGGCCACAAAGCGGCCGGTGCCGTCTATCAGCCCGGCCTTGTACAGCTCGGCGATGGCCTCGATGATGCCGGAGCCGCAGATGCCGGCCGCCCTAGGCGCCTCGTCGCTGGCGCGGCGGCGCCTCGAGGCCTCGGCGCCGTGTTGGCCGTTGTCGGAGAACGAAGCTGTCGGCGTCGCCGGCAGGCTTGCGCCCAGTCCCTTCCCCGGCTCGTGGCTCTCCACCCACTCCTCGCGGCCGATCACCTTGTAGCGCACGGCCAGGGTCGCCGGGTCAATGCGCACGCGCTCGATGGCGCCCGCCGCAGCCCGCATGCCGTGGCGCACCTGCGCGCCCTCGAAGGCCGGCCCGGTGGGCGAGGAGGCGGAGAGCAGGCGCTGGCGGTTGCCCAGCACGATCTCGCCGTTGGTGCCCACGTCAATCAGCAGGGTGATGTCGTCCCGGCGGTGAGGCTCCTCGGCGATGACGGCGGCCACGTTGTCCGCGCCCACGTGGCCCGCCTCCAGCGGCGGCAGGTGGACGTAGGCCCCGCGGCCGACTCGCAAGCCCAAGTCGCGCGCCTTGACGTCCAGCGGCTCCTTGACGGCCAGGGCGAAGGGCGCGCCGCCTAGCTCGCGCGGGTCAATGCCCAGGAAGATGTGGTGCATGATGGTGTTGCCCACCACCACCAGGTCGCTGACGTCCTCCGGCGTCAGGCCGGCCACGGCTGCGGCGCGGGCGATCATGTCGTTTAGGGCCTCGATCACGGCGCGGTGCAGCCGCTCCAGGCCGTCGGCGTGCTCCATGACGTAGGAGACGCGGGACATCAGGTCCTCGCCGTAGCTGATCTGCGGGTTCATCCGGCTCTCGGTGGCCAGCACCTGCCCGGTGCGCAGCTCGGCCAGATGGGCTACCAACGTCGTGGTGCCGATGTCCGCCGCCACGCCGTAGGCCGTCTCGTGGTAGCCGGGCTGGACACGGATCACCTCGCGCTCCTGCCACACGGTGACGGTGACGGCCCCTCGGCCCGCGCGCAGGGCAGGCTGGAGGGCGGGCAGGATCGCGGGGTCAATGCGCAGGCTCTCGGCGTCCAGAGCAAAGCGGGCTGCCAGCTCCTGGCGGAGGCGACCCCAATCGCTGCGCTCGTCGCCCAGCTCAGCCGGCGGAAGCTCGACATAGAAGACGCGAGCGGCCGGCGCCAGGTCAATAGCGCGCTCGGTGGCGGCCTTGCGCACCACCTGCTTCTGTCCCCGGCTCTCCTCCGGCACGGTCACCACCACATCCCCGTGCACCAAGGCGGCGCAGCTCATGCGGCAGCCGGGCAACAGGCCTTTCTCGGCGCGGTAGCGAGCCTCGCGCGGTCCCTCCGGCGTGACGTGGGCGTTGGACGAGACAATGCCGTAGCGGCTGAAGCGCCCCTCCTCAATGTGCACCTGGCACTTGGCGCAGGTCTGCCGGCCGCCGCAGATGGACTCGATCTCCACGCCCAGCTGCCGCGCCGCGTCCAGCAGGCTAGTGCCAGCAGGGACGAGCCCCTGCCGGCCGGCCGGCTGGAAGACCACCCGGTAGCGAGGCGCTTGTTCGACTGGCGCAAAGCCGCCGTCCCCGGCGGGGATGGCGGCGGTAGGGACAGAGGTCATCGGGCTCACCTGGCGCGGGGCGCAGCCGGCTCCCTGCCGGCGTCGCAAGATCACCCGACCATTGTATCCGCTGCGCAAAGGGCTGTCAACTCCACTTGCTCGTTCGGACCTCCCGACAGCCAGATTGACAAGGGCAGGCCTTTGTGGTATTCTTCACACAGACCTTTTCGCCGCTGTAGGACGGAACGCAACCGTCGGTGTCCGTTTTCCCCATCTATACAAGTTTCCCCCTCTGTACAAGGAGGTACAGCCATGGCCGTGGTAAAGATCATCCAGCTGGTGGGCGAGTCGCCCGTGAGCTGGGAGGACGCAGCTACCAACGTCATCAAGGAGGCCCAGGCCACGCTGCGGGGCATCACCCGTATCGGGATCAAGGAGTTCGACATCCGCATGAAGGAGACCGGCGAGGTGGACGTTTTCCGCGTGCGCGCCGAGGTGTCCTTCCGCGTGGAGCGCTAGGCATCGGCGCCGGCGATGTCCGGCAGCCCTGAAAAACGAGGAGAGGTGAGCGCTCAAGGCTCACCTCTCTTCGTTTGTCTGACACGTCGGGGTCCACAGGAGCGGGGATTGCGGCCGGTAGAGCGCTCCGTGAGCCGCCCTGCCCACAACCGAGCCGGCGGCGCTCACACCGTCGTTGTGGGCAGCCGCACGGCCGGCCAGTTGAGCTGGATGCCCTTGGGCAGCAGGCCGTAGCGCGCCGCGCCGTGGAGCAGGATGCTGTTGATCAGCTCGGCGTGGCTCACCCCTTCGGCCTTGGCCTCCAGCACCAGGTCACTGATGCGCGGGTTGAGGCCGGGCAGGGGGTTGACCTCCAGGATGTAGGGCTTGTCGTTGTCGTGGCGATCCAAGCGGAAGTCCACCCGCGCCACGTCGCAGCAGCCGATCACCCGGAACACCGCGGCCGTGTACCAGTTCAGGTCGAGCACCAGCTCCTCGTCCAGCGGCGCCGGGCAGAGGTAGTAGAAGTTGTCCGACAGCTCAGTCTTTACCCGCCCTGTGTAGATGCCGCCCTCCTCTTCGGGGTACCGGGCCAGGTCCACCTCCAAGGGCGGTAGGAAGTGCAGGCCGGCGGTGATGCGGGGCGCGTCCTCGTCGGCCGGCATGCGCCGCGCCACCGGCCCCCGCAGGTTACCTACCACGCCCACGGTGATCTCGCGGCCGTCCACGTAGTGCTCCACCAGGGCGGGCTGGCGGTAGCGGGTGATGATCTCCTTGATCTGGCGACGCAGCTCCAGCTCGTTGTGCACCACCGAGGCCGCGCTGACGCCCATGCCCGTGCCCTCGCGGCTGGGCTTCACGAACATGGGGAAGGTCATGTCGGGGTCCAGCGGCTCGTCCACGCGCTCGAAGACCTGGAAGGCGGGCGTGGGCAGGTCGTGGAAGTAGAGGATGCGCTTGGTCATGGACTTGTCCAGCGCCAGGGCCAGCGCCATCACCCGCGAGCCGGTGTAGGGCAGGCGCAGCATCTCCAGGATGGCAGGGACCTGTGACTCGCGGCTGTCGCCCCAGTGGCTCTCGGCGATGTTGAAGCAGATGTCGGGCTTGTACTTGGGCAGCTTCTCGACGATGGAGATGTCCGCCTCGAAGAACTCCGCCTCGTGGCCGCCCGCTTCCAGCGCGTCGAGGATGGCCTCGACGGTCTCCTCGGAGTCCAGGTCGTCCCACTGGTCGGGCGGCATGCCGGGCCAGGTGGGCGCGTTTTTCTTCAAGTTGGCTAACAGCGCCACGCGCATAACACGCTCCGCAATGGTCAATGGTCAATGGTCAATGGCCAATAGTCAATGGGCAATGGGCAACTGAGGATGACGGTTTGGGGTGTCAGGGTGGTTTAGCGGGCCCGGTGTCAGGGGTTTTACCGGTCTGGCGAGCGCCCACGGGTCACCGGCCGACGTTTACCGTTCACCATTTACCGTTCACCGACCACCGACCACCGTTCACCGATCCCCGTCCGCCGGCGCGGCGATGGCCGGCCCGTTGGGGCCCTGGGCCTGGGCGTCCACGGTCTCGCCCACCAGGAAGGGCTGCCACTTGCTGGCGTCGGCGCGCAGGCGGTGCATCTCGCCCCCGCGCGCGTGGACTGCGTCGAAGCCGGCCGGTCGGATGGCCAGCTGCCGGCCCTCCAGCAGGTAAGACACGCCCTCTTGGCCCGGCTCCGGCCGCCGCGGGATTTGCTTCTCCAGGTGCTTCACCTCCAGGGGGTCGTAGTCCAGCGGCTCGGTGTAGGTGGTGATGAAGCCCTCGTAGTTGCGCAGCACCACCTTGCCGGGCGCCATGCTGAGCACGTAGTTGGGCATCACCGGGATCTTGCCGCCGCCGCCGGGCGCGTCCACCACGTAGGTGGGCACAGCGTAGCCGCTGGTGTGGCCGCGCAGCCCTTCAATGATCTCAATGCCCTTGGAGACGGTGGTGCGGAAGTGGCCGGCGCCCTCCACCAGGTCGCACTGATAGAGGTAGTAGGGCCGCACCCGCATCTTCACCAGCTCGTGCACCAACATGCGCTGGATGTGCACCGAGTCGTTGATGCCCGCCAGCAACACGCTCTGGTTGCCCAGGGGGATGCCCGCGTCCGCCATGCGCGCGCAGGCCGTTCGCAGCTCCGGCGTGATCTCCTTGGGGTGGTTCACGTGGATGTTGATCCACAGGGGGTGGTACTTGCGCATGGTGGCGCAGAACTCGTCGTCAATGCGCTGGGGCAGGAAGACCGGCACGCGGCTGCCGATGCGCACGATCTCCACGTGGGGGATGGCGCGCAGCTCGGCCAGGAGCTGGTCCAAGATCTTCGGCGTCAAGGCCAGCGGGTCGCCGCCGCTGAGCAGCACGTCGCGGATCTGCGGCGTGCGTCGGATGTAGTCCAGCTGCATCTGGTGCTCCTGCCGGCTGAAGTTGGCCGACGGGTCGCCCACGATGCGGCTGCGGGTGCAGTAGCGGCAGTAGCTGGCGCACTGGGTGGTCACCAGCATCAGCACCCGGTCTGGGTAGCGGTGGACCAAGCCAGGCACCGGCGAGTGGGCATCCTCGGCCAGCGAGTCCTCCATCATGGAGGTGAAGGCGCGCAGCTCGCGGCCCAAGGGGATCACCTGACGGCGCACGGGACAGCGAGGGTCCTTGGGGTCCATCAGGGTGGCGAAGTAGGGGGTGATGTCCACGCGGAACTTCTCGGGCGCGGACAGCCCCTCGCGCTCCTCGTCGGTCAGCTCGATGACCTCCGCCAGCTCGTCCACTGTGTTGAGGCGATGGCTGAGCTGCCAACGCCAGTCGTTCCACTTTTCGTCGGGCACGTTGCCCCACACACGGCGCCGGGTCTCCTGGGCCTGAGCCCACCACTGCTCCATCACGGCCGCCGCAGGAGTCGTTGCAGTCGTCATAACACACCTCTCTTCGTTGAGATCGTTAGTCTCTGTCTAACTATGGCTGCAGAGGCTATCCAAGCGGGCCGACCTGAGCTTTGCGGCTTGCGGAGCACATACCGGGGCCCCTGCCTCTGGCGCAGCTGCCCTGAGACAAGACGTGCGGCAGGACGATGATACCACACGGCCAGGGGCATGTCAATTGGCCATGGCTTGGCTGGGGCTTTCCTCTTTTCGGACGCTTTCGTAAACTACCCCAGCCCTCTTCACTCTCGCCCCTCGCCGCTTGGGAGCGGGGCGAGCGAGCCCATCATCTTGTCGTTTTCGGCGACGAAATTGTCTGTTCGATCCCGTTTCCTCTCCCTTTGGGAGAGGTTCAGGGTGAGGGTAGATAGTTACGTCTTGCCAGTTTCTTTCGAAGCGGGTACAATCGAGGCTGCCTTGTAGCGCCCTCCCCCTGCGTCCGTCGGCCTCATGCGTGCAGCGGCTTGTCCGTCGTCGGTGGGGTGAGCTACCCCGTGAACACTGCTGAAGCAGTCCCTTGTTTCCCCGGAGGTGTGTCCATGGATCGAACGCCCAAGCAATGGCTCGGCTGGCTGCTGATGGCGACGGTCATGTTGGCTTTGGTGGTCACCCCGGCCTTGGCCCACCCGCCGGCGGCGCCGGCGGCCCAGCGCAGCCAGGACGACTGGGCGCGCGTGCAGCGCGCCGGCAGGCTGGTGGTGGGCACCTCGGCCGACTACCCGCCCTTCGAGTTCTACAACAGCCGGTTCGAGCTGGACGGCTTCGACATCGCCCTGGCCAAGGAGCTGGGCCGCCGCATGGGGGTGGAGGTGGTGTTCAACGATTTCGCCTTCGACGGCCTGCTGGACGCCCTACGGCTCGGCCAGGTGGACATCGCCATGGCTGCCATCTCGGTGACCCCGGAGCGGCAGCAGATCGTCAGCTTCACCAACCTATACTACGTGGGGCAGGACGCAGCGCTGGTGCGCAACACCTTTCAGGGGTCCATCCGCTCGGCCACCGACCTGGCCGGCAAGCGGGTGGGTGTGCAGCGGGGCACCACTTACCAGCAATGGGCGCAGGAGAACGCCGTGGACAAGGGCGTCATCGGCCAGAGCCAGCTGGTCACCTACCAGGACGCCAACGCCATGGTGAGCGACCTGCGCAACGGCAAGGTGGACGTGGTGCTGATGGGCCTGCTGCCGGCCCAAGAGCAGGACCGCCGCTACGCCGACCTCAAGATCGCAGGCGAGAACTTCAACAAACAGCGCATGGCCATTGCAGCCCGGCAGGGCTCCACGCTGGTTGACCAGCTCAACATCGCCCTGTTGGCCATTCAGAGCGATGGCACCTTTGCCAGGCTGGCCAAGCTCTACCTGGGGGTCTCCGGCGAGGAGGTCGCCCCCGGCCCTGGTGAGACGACGCCCCCGTCCCCTCCGACGACGCCGGCAACGCCCACCCCGGCACCGCCCGCGTGCGTGCACGGCATGGCCTACGTCGCGGACTTGAACCTGGACGACAAGAACATGACTGCGCCGCCGGTGATGGCGCCGGGACAGCCCTTCACCAAGCGCTGGCGCGTGCGCAACGTGGGCACGTGTCCGTGGGAGCCCGACTTCCGGCTGGCGTTTGTCAACGGCAACCGGCCGGAGGCGCAGATGGGTGGCACGGCTGTGGCCGTCGGTCGCCGCGTGGACCGCGGACAGACGGTGGACCTGGCGGTGGACCTGCAGGCGCCGCAGGCCTACGGCACCTTCCAGGCCTTCTGGAAGATGCAGGACAACCGCGGCCGCTTCTTCGGCGAGGTGATCTGGGTGGGCATCCAGGTGCCCGACCCCAACCCGCCACCTCCACCGCCGCCGACGGCCATCAACCCCAACCTGCGCGCCGACGCGGACTGGATCAACCCCGGCCAGTGCACCAGCATCCGCTGGGACGTGGACAACGTGCGCGCGGTGTACTTCATTGACGGCAACAACGTGCAGGGCGTGGGCGGCCACGACTCTCGACCGGTGTGCCCGCCGACCACCACCACCTACGTGCTGCGGGTGGTGGACACGGCCAACCGCTCCACCGACTTCCCCATCACCATCAACGTGGTGGGCCCGCCGGCGGTAGTGATCACCTTCTGGGTGGACAGCCCCACCATCAACGCGGGCCAGTGCACCACCCTGCGCTGGGACGTGCAGAACGTGCAGGCTGTCTTCCTGAACGAGCAAGGTGTGGTAGGCCAGGGCCAGCAGCAGGTGTGCCCGCCGACGACCACCACCTACACCCTGCGGGTAGTGCTGCGCGACGGCACCCAGCAGACGCGGCAGGTGACGGTGACGGTGCTGGCTGCGCCGGGGCCGGGTCCGGGCATCGTCAGCTTCACCCCCAACCTCAACCAGATTGCGGTGGGCCAGTGTGTCACCCTGACCTGGCGCACTCGCAACGCCACCAGCGTAAACCTGGTGCGCAACGGCGTGATCCTGCTCAACAACTGGAACCCCAACGCCTCCCTGGACGACTGTCCGCCGCAGCCGGGGCTGTACCAGTACGACCTGACGGCGTACGGCAACGGCCAGGTGTCGCAGCGGGTGACGGTGGAGGCGATCGCGCGTTGACGGCGGTCGGTCTCCGGCGCCGCACGGCTGGGAGCCGACTCTCGTCGGGTAGAAGAGGTAAGACAGGCGGTATGACGAAATCGAGTCAGCGACGCAAGCGCCGCGACTGGCGGCAGATCTTGTTGGTGACCATCAGCATTCTCATCATCCTCAGCATGGCCCTAGGCCTGGCCCTCACCTTCGCGCCTGCGCCCGGCATGTGACCTGCTATGGCCAACCAGCAGTCCCAAGCGCTAGCGGCTGAGCCGGCGGTCGGCCACGAGACGCGTCGCGGCGTGTTGCTGGCCCTGGCGGCGGTGTTCTTCTTCTCCACCAGCCCCGTCCTCATCATCTGGGCCAACCCGCTGAGCGCCTACTTCAAGACCGCCGGACGGCTGGCGGTGGCGGCGCTGGCCATCCTGTTGCTGATGCGCGTGCGCGGGGAACGGCTGCACATCGCGCGCCGCGATCTCCCCATGTTCGTGCTCTTCGGCCTGATCACGGCGCTGCACTTCGTGTTCTACATTGCGTCGTTAAACTACACCACCATCGCGCACGCGCTGTCCATCGTCTACACGGCGCCGATCTTTGTGACGCTGTTCTCCGCTTGGTTTCTCAAGGAGCCCATCATCGGCCGCAAGTGGCTGGGCGTGCTGATTGTGGTGGTGGGCGTGGCAGTGCTGGCTGGCTTCGAGCCGCGGTGGAACGCCACCATGGCCCTGGGCGACCTGTTGGCGCTGGGCTCGGCCATCACCTTCGGCCTCTACTCAGTGGCAGGCCGTGGGCAGCGCACCCGCTACTCCCTCTTCAACTACGCGGTGGCGGTGTACGGACTGGCGGCGCTGTGGGCGCTGCCGGCGGCGCTGCTGACCTATCGCCCCGGGCAGCTGACCTTGCGCACCGGCGCGGCGGTGCTCGGCCTCGGCATCTTCCCCCTCGGCCTGGGCCACACCCTCTACAACGCGGCGCTGCGCCACACCCACGCCACCACCGTCAACCTGATTGCGACGTTGGAGGTGGTGGGCGGCATCCTGCTGGGCCTGCTGCTGGTGGGCGCCGTGCCCCAGGTCAACGAGATCGTCGGCGCCGGCATCATTCTGGCCGGCATCACTTTGGTGCTATGGTGAGGACTATCGGCCGGTGAACCGCAAACCCCGCCCCAACTGTCGGTTCTACTACGAGGACTACTATCGCGGCCGCGAGGTCCAGGAGTGTCGCCTGCCGCGCAGCCGCGACTCGCTGCGTTGGCAGCGCCCTGTGTGCGACACCTGCCCGGTGCCCGGCATCCTGCGGGAGACCGACTGCGCGCATCTGGCGTTGGAGGGCACCATCCGCAAGCGCTTCCCCTTCGGCGAGCGCATGGAGGTGTTCGCCGTGTGCACCCGACACATGGTGCAGCTCAAGGACCCCCGCCATTGTCCCCAGTGCGCGGCCGAGCAGGCGGCGTTGACCTCCGACGCGCTGGGGGAGTAGCCTAGGGCGCCTAGCTCCGCAAACGAGGAGGAGGGTCGTACCGCGGCGTTCGCACCCCCAGGTGCGAACGACGTCTTCCCCGGCGCGAACGATAGGCCGGCGCCTGGGGGCGCCTGGCTCCGCAAACAAGGAGGAGGGCCGCACTGCGGA
>JANWYQ010000020.1 GCA_025055015.1 Caldilineales bacterium | reverse complement strand
GATGGCCGTCACCACGTAGTCGGCGCCGGTCAGGGCCGCGCGGGCGTCGGTGGTATGGGTCAGCCGGAAAGGATCGCCGGCCTGCGCCAGCAGGGCGCGGCTGAGCGCCGCGAACACGGACAGCTTGCGGGCATCCACGTCTATCAGGCACAGCTCGGTCAGGCCCAGGCGGGTATGCCAGCGCAAGAGGGACATGAGGAAGAGGGGGGTGCGCACACCCCCGCCGCCGATGAGGGTGAGTTTCATGGTTAGACGATGGACGATGGAATGGGAGCGTAGCGCAAGATGCCATCTTGCGTCGCTATGAGCCGAACATTGTCACCCTGCGAGCCGTTTCGAGGAACTGGAGGAACTTCTCCGTCCTCCGTCTTTCGTCCTTTGTCTCGACAATCGGCCGACATCCGGGACGCACAATTACCATTTGTCGGTCGCCAACACCTCCTGCAGCTCGGCCAGGGTGGGCGTGGCCAGGGCGCCGTGGGCGGTGACGCTGAGGCCGCCGGCGATGTTGCCCCAGCGCAGGCAGGTGGGCAGGTCTTCGCCCCGCAGCAGCGCGGCCAGGAAGCCGGCGTTGAAGCAGTCGCCCGCGGCCGTGGTGTCCACCACGGGTACATCCAGGGCCGCCGCGTGCCACACTCGATCGCCCCGGCAGGCGTAGGCGCCGTCTGCGCCGGCCTTGACGACCACCAGCGGGCAATAGCGCGCCAGCTCGCGCGCGGCCCGGGCCGGGTCGTCGCAGCCGGTGAGCTGCGCGGCCTCGCTGCGGTTGGGCGCGAAGATGTCAATCCGCCGCAATGTCTCGATCAGGCCTGGCGTGGCCAGGGTCATGTCCACGTACTGGCAATCGCTGAAGACGCGGCTCCCTTGCGCGTGAGCGAAGTCCAGCAGCGCCTGGGTCTCGGCCGCACCGTCGAAGGGCAGGTGGATCACCCAGTCGGCCCGCTGCGCCGCCAGGATGGGCCGCACGTCCCGCTCCGGCAGGGGATCGCAGTAGCTGAGGAAGCCGCGGTCGTGGGCGTAGGAGAAGGACACGCTTACCGACCGGTAGGGCTGCGGGTGCACCTCGAACAGGGTCTCGTCCAGGCCGTGGCGGCGGCATTCCTCGCGCACGAAGCGGCTGAACAGGTCGTCGCCGAAGCGCGCGGCCCAGCGGGTGGGCACCTGCAGTCGGGTCAGGGCCAGGGCCAGGTTGAAGGCGCCGCCGGGCACCACGGCCAGGTCCTGGCTGAACAGGTCCGCCCCCAGCCGGGGCAAGTCGGGCAGGCCGGTGAAGATCAGGTCGCAGAAGTAGTCGCCGAAGAGGAGGACCATGGGGCGGTGAACGGTGAACGGTAAACGGTGGTCGGTAACGGGTTGTTACTGCCGTTTGACAGGACAAGGCTTGCGAGCTATTGTTCGGTGAAACTTAGCAGATTTGTCAAGAAATCAGGAACGATCGTCCCTTCACGCCCGACCTGAGCGGCCTGGACCCTAAGGTCGTGCGGCGGGAGCTGCGCAAGTACCTGCCCATGAGCCATTGGGCCGTGATCGAAGCCTGGAGCGCGAACCTATGACGGCGAAGGACATGGCCTTGATCCAGACCCTGTTGAGGCTGAACAAGCCGTTCTTGAGCCCGGCCGATCTGGAGAAGGTGCTGGGGCAGCGGCGCCCGGCCCTCTATGTGACCCTCAATCGGCTGGTGCGGAATGGCGTGCTGGTGCGCCTGCGGCAGGGGGTGTATCAGCTCGCCCTGCAAAGCGCCGACCCGGCCCGCATCGCCAATCAGCTCGTCTATCCGTCCTATCTCTCCTTCGAGGCGGCCCTGTCGCGCTACGGCATCCTCAGCCAGGTGCCCTACGTGCTGACCTTTGCCACCACCCATCGCACGCAGAGGATGACCCTGGGGGAGACGACAGTGGAGTTCCACCAGCTCAAGCCGTCGCTCTTTTTTGGCTATACGCTGCAGGGCGGCCTCTACGTGGCCGAACCGGAGAAAGCGGTCTTGGACCAGCTCTACCTGGTCGCCCGCGGGCTGTCGGCCCTGGACCCGGCCGATCTGGACCTGTCGGCGCTGGATGCCGACCGGCTGCGAGACTACGCTGCTCGTTTCCCGGCGTCCGTGCAGGCTTTGGTCGAGAAACACCGGCACGCGTGAACCTTTGTCCATAACGCCTGTCACGTCTCCTGTGCCGGTACCCAGTATCCAGTATCCAGTATCCAGTACCTAGCAACCGGCCACCGGCCTTTCCCTGCCCTGTGCGACAGCTCAACGCTGATACACCCGCACGTAGTCCACCAGCATCGTCTGCGGGAACACCGTCGTCTCGTCGGGATAGCCGGGCCAGAGACCGCCGACGGCCACGTTCAGCAGCAGGAAGAAAGGCCGGTCAAAGACCCAGGGCAGCGTCTCAAAACGGCTACGGGGCAGCCGAGCATAGCAGTGCTCGTCCAGGAACCAGCGGATCTCATCTGCCTCCCACTCCACGGCGAAGACGTGAAAATCGGCGTGAAGAGGCGCGTCGCCGGGCAGGCGATAGGCGTGGGTGACGCCCGCGGCGCCGCTGTAGCCGGGGCCGTGCACCGTCCCGTGCACCGTGAACGGCTCGCGGCCGACGACCTCCATGATGTCAATCTCGCCGCAGTCGGGCCAGTCGGTGGTGGGAAAGGCTGCGCCCAGCATCCAGAAGGCCGGCCACAGCCCCTGGCCGTAGGGCAGGCGCAGCCGCGCTTCCACCCGGCCGTAGGTAAACTCCACCTTGCCTTTCGTGTGGAGCCGTGCCGAGGTGTAGCGACAGGGACCGTACCAGCAGGCCAGGCCCGGCTCGGCCGGTCGCGCCGTGATCACCAGGTGCCCGCGGCCGTCCAGGGCCGCGTTCTCGGGTCGGTCGGTGTAGTACTGCCATTCCTGATTGCCCCAGCCGTGGCCGCCGATGTCGAAATTCCAGAACGCGAGATTGGGCGGGCTGCCGGCCGGACCGTCGAACTCGTCGTGCCAGACAAGCGTCCAGCCGTTGGGAAGATGGTTGGGAAGATGGGTGGAGGGCATAGCTCGGAGGAACTCAGGGGTGGTATCGTTGGCCGAGAGCTGCGGCGATCTCTCACGGTCCTCGATGAGGGTGGTCACAGCGGGCGTCGGCGTGGCCGTGGGCTCGGGCGTCGGCGTCGGCGCCACGGTAGGAACCGGCGTGGCCGTCGGTTTGGGGATGGGGGTGGCGCGGCCGGCGCAGGCAGCCACCACCAGGCTCGGGACCAGCATCAGGGCCAGGAGCAGGCCATGCCACCAATGGAAGGAGGGATGGTAGGGCATGGTTCTCGCTTCTTTAGGTTGTAGAGGAACTCACGGGAGCTCGGAGGAGCTGTAGCTTCGGATGCCATCCGGAGGAGCTTAGGGGAGCTTCGTCCGTCCCCGCCCTCGGGCCTTCATCCGGGGCGCAAGACCCACGATGCCAGGCGACCTCCCAGTAACCAGTCACCGGTCACCAGTCACCACCGCCTCCCCTGTGTCGGGGTCAAAGAAGCATAGGGCGGCGGCGTCCACGGTCACGGCCAGAGGCTCGCCAGGCTGGAACTGTGTCTCGTCCACGTTGCGGAAGAGCGCGGCCAGCGTCCGATCGCCGGGCAGGCGCAGCGCCACCACCGCCTCGCCGATGAGGGGCTCTAGGTCGGCGATGACGCCGATCAGCGGGCCGGCCGGGATCGCCTCGTCAGGCAGGGGCTGGCCGGGGGCGTAGAGGGCCGTGGGCGGGATGCCCACGATGACCTCGGCCTTGCCGTAGCCGGCCGGAGCTCTGGGCAGCTGCAGGCTCAGGCCGGGGCCCAGGTCGGCGTAGAGGGTCTCGACCTCGCGGCGTAGCCGGCCCTGCAGCAGGTTCATGGGCGGCGAACCCAGGAAGCCCGCCACGAAGACGTTGGCCGGCCGGGTCAGCAGCTCCTCCGGCCGGCCCACCTGTTGGAGCCGGCCGTTGTGCAGCACGGCCAGGCGGTCGGCCAGGGCCAGGGCCTCGTTCTGGTCGTGGGTCACGTAGAGGGTGGGTTTGCCCTTCAGGCGGTGCAGCATCTGGATGTCGCGGCGCGCCTGGCTGCGCAGCTTGGGGTCCAGGTTGGAGATGGGCTCGTCGAAAAGGCACAGGTCGGCGTCGCGGGCCAGGACGCGGGCCAGGGCCACCCGCTGCTGCTCGCCGCCAGAGAGGTCGTTGACATTGCGGTTCAGCAGGTCGGTCAGGCCCAGCCGCGCTGCCGCCTCCCGCACCCGCGCGTCCACCTCGGCCCGGGGCAGTCCACGCGCCTCCAGCCCATAGGCGATGTTCTGATAGGCGTTCATGTGCGGGTACAGCCCGTAGTCCTGGAATACCATGCCCAGATTGCGCTCGCGCGGGGGCAGGGCCAGCAGATCGCGGCCGTTCAGCCGCACATCGCCGGCGTCGGCCCGCTCGATCCCGCTCAAAATGCGCAGCAACGTGCTCTTGCCGCTGCCCGAAGGCCCCAACAGAACGAAGAACTCGCCTGCCTGCACCTCCAGGGAGAGATCGTCGAGAACCGTGCGGTTACCGAAGCGCTTGGTGAGATGGGAGATGACGAGCATGGCTCACACCGCGACCTGAAACGGACGGGCCAGCTCCACCTGGAGCAGGCCCAGGAAGACGGGAACGATGAGAAAGAAACCGCCCACCGAGGCCAGGCCCAGCAGCAGGGCCAAGGCTGCAACCAGCGCCGCGGCCAGGGTGAGGCCGGGTCGCTGCCAGAAGCGCCGCGCCGACACGGCCAGCACACCCCACGCCTCGCAGCCCTCCAGGTAGGCCCCGCCCCAGTGCACGCTCAGCACGCCCAGCCAGAGCAAGGCCAGCCGCGTCGCCACGCCGAGGGCTGTCAGCTCGCGGCCGTCGGCCCAAACCGTCAGGCCGAGCAGCCCGGCGACCAGGGTGAACAGCGGCACGAAGACCCGCAACGACCGCCAGGCGTGCCGCCGCAGCGCCGGGCCGAGGTCCTCCCGGCCCACGGGTTGGCCCCGGCCGACGGCGGCCAGCAGCTCCAGCAGCGCCGCGCCGACCGGGATCAGGGCCACGGCCGTGTACAGGGAGAGGGCCAGCCGCAGGGGCAGCGGCCAGGCCGGGAAGGCCCAGGCCAGCAGCAGTGGAGCGGCCTGCAGTGTCCACAGCAGATTGAGCGCCACCATCTGCTCCGGCCGCTCGCCGATGTGGGCCACCGCCCGCCAGATGGGCGAGCGCTCCTCTTCGGGCCGAGGTCCTGTGTCCTCGAAGAAAGGCATCGCGGCACCCTCAGCGGATCGCCAGCCCGGTCTCCGGGTCGAAGAAGTGGACCTTGGCCATGTTTACGGCCAAGGGGATGGCCTTGCCCAGGTAGGACGCGGGCACGCGCGTGCGCACGGTGGCCGTGAAATCCGCGGCCGGCTCGCCCAGGGTGCTCAGGTAGAGCACGCTGCCGCTGGCCAGCGGCTCGATGACGTTGATGATCCCCTGGAGCTGGTTGCCCTCGTCCACCGGGAAGGGCGCCAGCCGGGGCACGTGCAAGTCCTCCGGCCGGATGCCCAGGTCGAGGGGCCGGTCGCGATAGGGCGCCAGCGCGCCGCGGCGCTCCGGCGGCACGGTTAGGCGAAAGGCGGCGTGCTCGGCCACCAGGCTGCCCGTCTCCTCTCGCAGGGTGATGCCGAAGAGGTTGATGCTGGGTGTGCCGATGAAATAGGCCACAAAGCGGCTGCGGGGCTGCTGATAGAGCTCGGCGCCGGTACCCAGTTGCTCGATGCGGCCGTCGCGCATGACGGCAATGCGGTCGCCCAGGGCCATGGCCTCGGCCTGGTCGTGGGTGACGTAGATGCTGGGCTTGCCCTTCTGACGGTGGAGGGCCAGGATGTCCTCCCGCGCCTGGTAGCGGAGCTGCGCGTCCAGGTTGGCCAGGGGCTCGTCGTAGAGGTACAGGTCGGCGTCGCGCACGTAGGCTCGGGCCAGGGCCACCCGCTGGCGCTCGCCGCCGCTGAGCTGCCGCGGCTTGCGGTCGAGCAGGTGGTCAATGCGAAAAGTCCGCGCGGCCTGGGGCACCCGCTCGCGGATCACCGCGGCCGGCGCCCGCCGCGAGCGCAGGCCGTAGGCGATGTTCTCGTACACGGTCATGTGCGGGAAGACCGCGTAGTCCTGGAAGACCATGGCCACGTTGCGGTCGCGCGGGCGGATGTCGTTCACCCGGCGGCCGTGGATGACGATCTCCCCGCGGGTGGGCGCCTCCAGCCCGGCCAGCATGCGCAGCGTGGTGGTCTTGCCGCAGCCGGACGGCCCCACCAGGACGAGGAACTCCCCTTCCTCCAGGCGGAAGGAAACCTCGCGGACGGCGACCTTGTCGCCGAACACCTTGGTCAGATGGACGACTTCAACAGCAGACATGGCTTCGTCTCAGAACAGGTCAGGCGGTCCGGGCACACGGAGCGCCGCCTCGCCCTCGGCGGCGAAGAAAAAGCTGCGCTCCCAATCGGGCGCAATGCGCAGGGCCGCCTGGGCGGGAAGATCGAGGGGCACGAGGACATGCACCGGGCTGCCGGCCAGGTCACCGGCGGCGTAGGCCGCACGCTCGGTGTAGATCCGCTCCACATGGCGGATGGGCAGGGTCAGGGCGGCGCCGGGCGGGTCCAACAGCCAGCCCTCCGGCCGCACGCCCAGGCGCAACGGCCCTGCGGGCAGCTCTGCGGCCAGGTCGGGCGGCAGGGGCAGCGATGCGCCGGCCAGCTCCAGCGTCTCCGCGCGGCGCACGGCCGGCAGAACGCTCATGGGTGGGGTGCCGATCAGGGTGGCCACGAACAGGTTGGCCGGGCTGAAGTAGAGGTCGTCGAAGGCGCCGAACTGCTCGATGCGGCCCGCGCGCATGACCGCGATGCGGTCGCCCATGAACACGGCCTCCTGCTGGTCGTGAGTGACGTACACGGTGGTGATGCCGAAGGCCTTGATCAGCCGCTTGATCTCGATGCGGGTGCGCTCGCGCAGCTTGGCGTCCAGGTTCGAGATGGGCTCGTCCATCAGGAAGACGTTGGGGTCGCGCACGATGCAGCGGGCAATGCCCACCCGTTGCTTCTCGCCGCCGGAGAGGGTGTCCACCTGGCGCTCCAGCAGCAGGTCGAAGCCGATGCCCATCAGCGTCGCCACCTCGCGCACGCGGCGGACCTTCTCCTCCTCGGTGCGCTTGCGCACCTCGAAGTAGTAGCTTAGGTTGTCCTCGCCCTCGCGGGCCGGGTAGAGCGCGTAGTCCTGGAAGACCATCCCCACCCCGCGCGCTTGGGCCGGCCAGCGGGTCACGTCCACGTCGTTGAACAGCACCCGGCCGGCGTCAGGCATCTCCAGCCCGGCGATGACCTTGAGCAACGTGCTCTTGCCGCAGCCCGACGGCCCCACTACGCTGACGGCCTCGCCGTCGGCGATGTGCAGGGAGACATCGTCCAGCCCGGTGACCGGCCGGCCATCGGCCGTCAGGGTATGGTAACGCTTGCTGACGTGGTCGAGAGTGACGCCGGCCATGCTATTTCAACCCCTGGATGCGCACGCCCTGCATCAGGTACTCGCGGGCGATGATGAAGAAGATGAACACGGGCAGCGCTTGCAGCAGGCCCAGCACCATCAACCCATTCCAGGAGAGGCCCTGTTCGATGAGGGGCTGCAGGGCCGAGGCCGCGCCCATGGCCGTCATGGGGCTGGTGGTGCCGGCGTAGGAGAAGGCATCGGTGATGCGGCGGATGGCCACCGTCAACGGCGCGATGGCGCTGTCCTGGATCACCACCAGCGGCCACAGGTAGCTGTCCCACACGCCGCCGAAGGTGAAGTAGATGGTCACCGCATAGACCGGCTTGCTCATGGGCAGCACGATGCGGCGGAAGATGTTGAACTCCGAGCCGCCGTCCACGCGCGCAGCGTTGATGATGGAGTCGGGAATGCTGTCGAAGAAGCCCTTGAAGAGCAGAAAATTGCCCGCGCTGAACCCGGCGGGGATGATCACCGCCCAGTAGGTGTTCCAGATGCGCAGGGTGGGGAAGGCGATGTCGGTGCCGGGGATGGTGGGCGCCACGGGCAAGGGGAAGGGGAAGTTGCGGGTGAGCAGGAACGAGGGGATGAGGGTGACGATCCCCGGCATCATCAGGGTGCCGATGAAGAAGATGAACAGCGGCCGGGCAAGGGGCCCCTTGATGAGCTTGCTGGAGGCGTAGGCGGCCAGCGACGTGACCGGAATGGAGAGGGCGATCACGCCGAAGGTCATGATCAGCGAGTTGAGGAAGTAGCGGTACAGGGGCTGCGACAGCACCGACTGGGCTACGTCCGAGATCTGCCACACGAGCCGCCAGGCCACGAAGGTCGGCTCCTTGGGCCACAGGGTGGGCGGCATGGCCATGGCCTCGCTGGCCGGCTTGATGGAGGTCACCAGCATCAGGTAGAAGGGGATGAGGTGCAGGATCACCCCCGTCCACAGCAGAACCTGGACCCCGTACCAGCCCAGGCGCACCTGCCATTGCTTGCGTCCAACGGTCGGGAAGAGCATCGTCGGGCCTCCTAGGCGTCGGGATCGTCGGTGACCAAGCGGCGATAGACCAGCACGAGCACCATGATGACCGCAAAGAGCATCACCGAGAGCGCAGTGGCGTCGCCGTAGCGGCCGTCGTTGAGGATGTCGAACATGTACATGACCACCGTGCGGCTGGCGCCGTTAGGACCCCCGCGCGTCATCAGGTCGGGGAAGGCGAACTCCTGCATGGAGCCGATGATGGCGAAGATCAGGCTCATGGAGATGATGGGCCGCATCCGGGGCAGCGAGATGGTCCAGATCTTGCGCCAGAAGCTCGCGCCTTCGATCTCGGCCGCCTCGAAGTAGGAGCGGGGGATGCTCTGCAAGCTGGTCATGTAGTACAGGCCGGGGCCGAACATGAGGATGCCGGGGAAGATCAGCCAGAAGATGACCCAGCGCTCGTTGCTCAGAAAGGCCCTTGGGGGCAGTCCCAGTACCTCCGTGGCGATAAACTGCAGGATGCCGAACTGCTCGTTGTACATGTACTGCCAGAAGATGGTGCTGGCGATGCCGCTCAGGGGCACGAACCACAACAGCATCATCACCCGGATGAGCCGCGGGGGCATCTCCATGAGCAGGATGGCGATCAGGATGGGGATGCCAAAGGTGAGGAGGATGCCCAGGCCCGCGTAGACGAAGGTCACCCGGAAGGACATGGCCACCAACGGGTCGGCCAGCAGCCGGGCGTAGTTGTTGAAGCCCACAAAGGTCACCTGGCCGCGGATGGGCGCGTTGGTCAGGCTGAGGAAGATAGCCACCAGCATCGGGTACCAGCCCCAGAAGAACTGGAACAGGATGGCAGGCAGCACGAAGGCCCACACCTGCCAGCGGCGGACGGCCGGCTGCGCAGCGGCAGTTGGCGCGGCCGCCGCTGGCTCGGCGGTGGGGACAGGGGGCGGCGCAACGGGGGCGGTGACGGCCATGGGACGCTCCGATCAACCGAAGTTGGGCTTGATGCGCAGGTCGTAGAAGGGCAGGAAGCGCTCGCTGTAGAAGCGGGGCGCGTGGGTTTGCAGGAACGCAGCCATGTCCGCGTAGTAACGGCGGATGCCCTCGGCGAAGGCGTTCTCATCCACGCCGGAGGGGAAGGTCTTGGCCTGGCGGTTGAGGATGTCCTCCATCTCCGCGGCCTCGCGCTTGACGTCGAACGCGTCCTGGGTGAAGGCCCAGCGAGTGATCTTGTCGTACCAGGGGGTGTCGCCCGGCCCGCGGTTCACCTCAGCGGGGATGTACTCGCCGACCTCGGGCAGTTTGGGCCGGTTGAAAATGGCCTGCAGCGCGCGGGAGAAGTTGGGGCCGGCGGCCTGGCTGAGGGGCGTGGGCACGCCCGGCACGTTCTCCGAGTAGCGGTTGGTGAAGGGCCAGCGAATGGCCCGCACGATCTCGCTAGCGTCGCCGGTGACGTTGTAGATCTCCTGCACGGTGGTGACAAAGCCCTCGCCCAGGTGCATGTAGGCGAAGAGAGAGACGGCCTTGTCCAGCTCCACCGGCTTCAGGTCGGGGTTGAAGCCCCAGGCGCTGACGGCAAAGGGGAGCTGGTACGAGTAGCCCAAGGGGCCGTAGGGCTGGCTGACGAAGCCCATGAAGCGGTCGGCTTCCGCGATGGACTTGCCCATCTTGAGGGCCATGTCCGAGAAGAAGAGGTGGATGCCGGGGGTCATGGAGGCCGTGCCCTCGTAGAAGGCCGCAGCCGTCTGCCCGTTCTGCGAGAAATCCCAGAAGTTGGGGTCGCTGTAGACCGACTTGTCCTCGAAGTACATAGCCCGCCACAGGGCCACGCCCTCGGCGATGTCGTCCACGAAGGTGGTGAAGTCCCAGCGCCAATTGAAGCTGCGTCCCGGCACGGGGTAGCGGGACACCAGGCCGTCAAAGTCAATGCCGTAGGTGGGCAGGATCCAGTCCAGAACGTAGGCGGCCATGGCTAGGCCCTTGCGGTTGCCCTTGGTCAGCCGCGCGGCCAGCTCCCGCATGTCCTGCCAGGTCCAGCTCATGGGGATCTCGTCCATCCCGATCTCGGCCAGGTGCTCGCGGTTGAAGAAGAAGCCCTCGCTGGAGACGATCTCGTAGGGGATGCCGAAGATGCGGCCGTCTTGGGTTTGCCAGCGGGAGGGACTGGCCAGGACCTTGGGGTCCAGCAGGTCGGCTACACCGTTCTTGGCGAAGGCTTCGGTGATGTCGGCGAAGAGGCCCTCGGCGTTGGCGGCCTGGATGCCAGGCACGTTCCACGAGCCCAACACGCCGATGGGATAGCAGAAGGGCGCGGTGCCGCCGGCGATGGCCGTGCGCAGCGCGTCCGCGCTCCAGGGGTTGAACTCGATCGCCTCGATGGTGACGCCGGGGTTAGCGTCCAGCCACTGTTGCAGGGCCTTGTTGTAGCCCGCCTCCCGCGTCCCCGGCTTGGGGTTCTTGAAGAAGACGTCCATCGGCCAGCCCGCGGTCTTGAGGGTCACCCGCACGGCAGGGGCTGCGGCGCCGGGAGCGGTGGGCTGCGGCCCGGTAGCCGTGGCGCCGGCCGCGGGCGTCATGCCGCCCGGGGTGGGCTGACCGCCGCAGGCCTGCACGGCTGCGGCCGCAGCGCCCAACGCCAGCAGACGCAGGAACTCACGGCGAGACAGAGGCGGAGTGTGCATAGAATACCTCCTGAGAGGCGGGTGCAGGCCGGCGGGCAGGGGCTGCCGGCCCGCACCCGGCCGGGAACAGCCTTACGGCACAAAGACGATGTCGTCCACGTAGTAGGTGCCGGGCCAGTACATGGCGAACTGGATCTTGTCGAGCTGGGTCAGGTCAAGCTCGCGGTAGGCGGCCAGATTGACGCACATCCGCACCCACTGGTCGGTGACCGTCTTGGGGTTGACCCCGGCGTTGGCCGCGTCGGTCCAGACCTCCTGGTTGGCGCCGGTGGCGTCGAAGAGGCGCACGCCCACGGTGTTATCGGCCTTGCCGTCGTTGTTCGTGGTCGTATCGTTGAACCAGAAGCAGACGCGGCCGTAGCCGGTGGCGTCGAAGGGCCGCGGGCTGAGGTAAGCGCCGAAGGCGTGCCATTCGCCGCTGGGGCCGACGGCCTTCATGGCCGCCTTGCCGCCGTGCACCACGTCGTTGACGATGCTCACCTCGGCCTGGTAGTCGGGATAGGCCATCTCGCCCTCGCCCTCGAAGTCCTGGGCCACGTGGGCGGCCGCGGCCACCTCGCCCCGAACGAACTCGATGTCGTCCACGTAGTAGGTGCCGGGCCAGTACATGGCGAACTGGATCTTGTCGAGCTGGGTCAGGTCAAGCTCGGTGTAGGCCGCCAGGTTGATGCACATGTGCACCCACTCGTTGGTTACCGTCTTGGGGTTGGCGCCGGCCGCCTCGTGGTCGGTCCAGACCTCCTGGTTGGCGCCGGTGGCGTCGAAGAGGCGCACGCCCACGGTGTTATCAGCCTTACCGTCGTTGTGGGTGGTGGTGTCGTTGAACCAGAAGCAGACCTTGTCGTAAGGGGTGGCGTCGAAGGGCCGCGGGCTGAGGTAAGCGCCGAAGGCGTGCCATTCGCCGCTGGGGCCGACGGCCTTCATGGCCGCCTTGCCGCTGTGCACCACGTCGTTGACGATGCTCACCTCGGCCTGGTAGTCGGGATAAGCCATCTCGCCCTCGCCCTCGAAGTCCTGGGCCATCAGGCGAGGCGGTGCGGGTTTGGCCGCGGCGGTCCCCACGCCGACCAGGGTGATATCGTCCACATAGTAGGTGCCCGGCCAGTACATGGCGAACTGGACCTTATCGAGTTGGGTCAGGTCCACCTCGGTGTAGGCGTCCAGGTTCATGCACATCGGCACCCACTCGTTGGTGACCGTCTTGGGGTTCTCGCCGGCGTCGGGGTTGTCGGTCCACACCTCCTGGTTGGCGCCGGTGGCGTCGAAGAGGCGCACGCCCACGGTGTTATCGGCTTTACCGTCGTTGAAGGTGGTGGTATCGTATATCCAGAAGCAGAGCCGACCAAATCCGCTGGCGTCGAAGGGCCGCGCAGCGGGGTAGGCGCCGAAGGCGTGCCACTCGCCGCTGGGCCCCACGGCCTTGAGGCTGCCCTTGCCGCCGTGCACCACGTCGGTGGCCAGGCTGACCTCGGCCTGGTAGTCGGCGTAGAACATCTCGCCCTCGCCCTCGAAGTCCTGCAACACGACCTCCTGGGTGGGCCCTTCCTCCTCGGGCTGCTCCTTCACGGCCAGCGTATCCCCGCGGGCCAGCAGGGTCAGGTCGTCGAAGTAGTACACGCCCGGCCAGTACATGGTGAACTCGACCTTGCCGATGCGGGTCTGGTCAATGCCTGTGAAGGAGATCAGGTTCATGCAGATGGGCGTCCAGCGGTCCTTGCGGGTCTTGGGGTTGTCGCCCACGCCCTCGTTGTCGCTGTAGCGCTCGACGCTCTTGCCGTCGGCGTCGTAGAGCTTCACGCCCACGGTGTTGGCGGCCCGGCCGTTGTTGAAGGCGGTGGTGTCGTAGACGAAGAAACACAGGGCCTGATGCCGGCTGAAGTCCAGGGGCTGGGCGAAGGCCACGCCCACGGTGTGCCATTCGCCCTCGCTGCTCTCGCTCTTGAGGGAGCGGCTGCCGTTGTAGGCTACGTCGCCCAACGCGGCCTGGGTGTTATCGTTGGCCGAGAGCTGCGGCGATCCCTCGAAGTCCTCGATGAGGGTGGTCACGGCGGGTTCGGGCGTCGGCGTGGCCGTGGGTTCGGGCGTCGGCGTCGGCGCCACGGTGGGAACCGACGTGGCCGTCGGTTCGGGGGTGGGGGTGGCACGGCCGGCGCAGGCGGCCACCACCAGGCTCAGGGCCAGCAGCAGGGCCAGGGCCAGGCCATGCCGCCGATGGAAGGGGAGGGGATGGTAGGGCATGGTTCTCACTCCTTTGGTTGTAGAGGAACTCAGGGGAGCTCGGAGGAACTCATGGGAGCTTGAGGGAGCTTGAGGGAGCTTGGGGGAGCTTCGTCCGTCCCGGCCCTCGGCCTTACTGTGGGAAGGCGAAAACCTCTCCGTCCTTCGCCATTCGTCCTTCGTCTTGACCATCGGCCTTACTGCGGGATGGAAGACCCACGACGCCGGATGGCCTCCTAAGTAACCAGTAACCAGTTACCAATTACCGACAGACAAACGTCACCAGGCTCTCGCCGGGCAGGTCGAAGGTCGCGCTTTGCCCGCACCAGGCAATCTCCAGGGCCAGCGGGCTTTCGGCCAGGACGATCAACGCCAGGGAGCCGTCAGGGTTCAGGAAGGCCACGTTGGGCGGTACCCCGCGGCCTGGCGCGGTGCTCTCGATGCGGTAGGCGCCCGGCCGCACGAACCGGCTGACGTGGCCCAGGATGTAGTACTCCTCGTTGTAGGTCACGCTGCCGTCCCGGCTGTCCACGGTCACCACCCCGCGGCAGTTCTCGCAACCGCCGTTCTGCGGGCCGGCGTTCTCGTCCAGGGCCAGGTTCCACAGCAGCAGGCTGTTGCCCCAATGGCGGAAGTTGCCCACCACCAGGTGGCGCACGTTCCAGACGATGTTGGCGCCGAAATCGGTGGACCAGCCGCCGCCAGAGCACTCGGTGAACCAGATGCCCTTGTCCGGGTGCGCCCGATGCACCACCGACTGGGCCGACACGTCGCCGCCGTAGCAGTGGAAGGCCACCCCGTCCACCACGGCGGCCGTGGCCGGGTCCGCCAGCACCTCCAGGGGGAAGTCCACCAGGTCCCAGTTGTGGTCGAAGACCAGGATACGGGTGGACAGACCGGCACGGCGCAGGGCCGGGGCCAGGTAATCCCGCACGAAGGTGGCTTGCTCGGCTGCGCTCATGGCCATCGTCGGATAGCTGCTGGAGGTGTGGAGCGGCTCGTTCTGCGGGGTCAGGGCGTCAATGACGATCCCCTCCTCGGCGTAGGCCTGGACAAAGCGGACGTGGTAATCGGCGAAGGCCTGGTAGTAGGCGGGGTTGAGGCGACCGCCGTGGAGGGTGGGCGGCTGCTTCATCCAGGCCGGCGCGCTCCAGGGCGAGGCCATGAAGCGCAGTTCCGGGTTCAGGGCCTTGGCCAAGCGTAGCGCAGGCAGGATGTAGGGCTTGTCGTACTCGATGTTGAAGCGGCGCAGCCCCGGGTCCACTTGGCCCCGTTCCATGTCGTCGTAGGTGTAGTCGCGGCGGGCGAAGTCCGAGGCGCCCATGGGGACCCGCAGATAGCTCAGACGGATGCCCTCCGGCCCGAAAAGGTTTCCCATGACCTCGTCGCGGCGGGCTTCGTCCAACACCCGCATCAGCACCCAAGCCGCCGAGTCGGTCATGGCCGCGCCAAAGCCCTCCATGCGCTGATAGCGCATGGTCTCGTCCACGACGATGGTCGTTTCGGCGCCGCGGTCGCTGCGCAGGTCGGCCGGTGCCAGCAGCCGCTGCCGGTCGAAGGTGGTGATCCAGGCCTGAACGTTGGCGGTCGCTGCCATGGTTGTGGCCGTGGGCGAAGGGACCGGTGAGGGCATGGCGGTTGGGGTGGGTGGGGTCGAGGACATACAGCCGCTCAGGAACAGGAGCATCAGGGCCAGGAGCAGGCGTCGGCTCATGGGGCCTCCGCGGGGAGGAAGAAGCGCTGCCCAGCGATGTGGGCCAGGTCGCCGGGGCCATCGCCGGCGCAGCTCTGGCCGTCCAAAGCCACGGCCGGGGTCACGCTGTGGCCCAGGAAGCCGTTGTGCCCCTTCACCAGGCAGGCGGCGATGCGGCCTTCGGCGATGCGCAGCAGCGCGCCGCCGGCGGCCGCGGCCTGGACCGTGAGCTCGTGGGGCCGGCCGTTCAGGCGCAAATGCACCCGCACGGCCTCGCGCTGGCCTATCGCGGGCAGCACGGTGACGAAGTGCAGGTCGCGGCCGGAGTGCGAGCGCACCCACACGTCGGCCTCGCCCTCCACGGCCAGGTCGGGGTCGGCCTCCACCGCGGCGGTCGCCTGGACCCGGAACCGGCCGGCCGCGGCCAGGCTTTGGGCCGTTGCGGGCAGTGGCCCCACCCAGACTACCTCGCCCCCGCGTGCCAGGTAGTCGGCCAGCGTGGCCTGCGCCGCGGGCGGCAGCCCGTCCGGCGCAGCCCCGTAGACCTGCCGATAGCGGGCCAGCGCCTCCGCCGCAGCCGCATCCAGGTTGACCAGGGCGTAGTCGCGGTGCGTCCGCCGTGCGGCCTGCATGAACCCAGCCAGGAAAGCGCCGTGGCGGGGTTGGTGGGCGGGCTTCCAGACGTCCAACCGGGCGACGGCGGACGAGAAGGCCCAGGCCAGGTCTTGCCGGGGGGCGGCCTCCAGGAACTCCTGGCCGTAGCGGCGGAAGAAGGCCGCCAACCAGCGGACGCTCTCGGCCTTGGGCGTCCAGCCGCCTTCCGCCGTGATGGGCGCGCAGTCGGGATAGGGCGTCTGGGGCAGCACGGTCAGGTTGGGGTCGTAGCCGCCGGTGGCCACGCCGGTGTAGATGTTGAAGCCGCGCGCGCCGGCGTTGAGGATGAGCAGGGTCTGGTAGAAGCTGGTGCTGGCGTCGGCGTAGGCGGCGTCGTAGAGCGCAGCGAAGCCCCAGTTCTCCTCCAAGTTGACGCCGGGGTAGCGCCGGGCCACTAGGGCGTAGCGGTCGAAGGCCGAGGGCCGGGCCGAGACATCGCCCACCCAGTTGGTAAAGCCGTAGGTCAGGCCGTGCCAGCGCTCGGGCTCGACCCGGGTCAGCCAGGCATCCAGGCCGTAGGGCGCGTCCAGGGGCGGGTTCTGGTTGACCAGGATGGGCAGGTCGGTGGCCAGGGGCGCGGCCCAGGTCCGAAAGACCTCGGCCAGGTACCAGGCCTGGAACTCGCCCCAGTCCACCAGGGCCTGTGGGCAACAGGCCAGCAGGTCATCGGCCGGCAGTTGCGGCGCAGGCGCGTCGGCCCAACCGGCGTAAGGGCGGCCGTGGGCCTGGGCCAGCGCGGCCGGATCGCCGTACTTGGCCTGGAGAAAGCGGCGGAACTGGGCCAGACCTGTCGGGCTGTAGTCGTAGGCCCAGGGCGCGGCCTGGCCGTCGGAGTAGAGGCCCTCGTTGCCGATCTGGACGGCGACGATGGGGCCGGCCGGCGCGGCAAAGGGGGCCAGCACGGCCTCCCGCACGGCGGCCATCCACGTCTGCACGTGGGCCAGGAAGGTCGGGTCGAAGGGCGCAGGCAGCGGCCAGGCGACCACGGCCCCGTGCACGTCCAGGGCCGCGCCGCTCCAGGTGCGCAGCGCGGCGGCGTGGTCGCGGATCGGCTCGATGGGCGCGAACAGGGGGCAAACCCAATCGGGCAGGCCGCCGTAGTTCAGCTCGGCGTGGACGAAGGGGCCGGGCTTGAGGATGACCTCCAGGCCCAACGCCTGGCACAGGGTCAGAAAGCCGCGCACGTCTCGGTTGGGTTGGGTGCGGCCGTCGAAGTCAGGCGCCATGTCGGGCCGCGGCTGATGGTGGCGCCACGGCACGTAGCAGGTGACGACAGGGATGCCCATGGCCTGGAGGCGGCGCAGGCGATGCTCCCAGTGGGCGGGGTCGTCGCGGTAGTAGGGGTAGTCGGCGGAGAGCAGCATAGGCGTCAGCGAAAGCGTTCGTTGCCCTGGAAGAACTGGTCCAGGATCAGGCAGGCGGCGCCGGTGCAGATGGCGTCCTGGCCGAAGCGACACAGGCGAATGTCCAGCTTCTTGCGCGAGGGGGGTAAAACGTGGCGCTCCAGGTGGGGACGAACGGCCTCCAGCAGGTAGGCGCCCAGGGTCAGGCCGGCCCAGCCGCCCAGGACGACCCGTTCCGGGTTAAAGAGGTTGACCAAATTGGCCAGCCCCAGGCCCAGGTAGGCCGCAGTCTCGGCCAGGGCAGCCGTCGCGCCGGGGTCGCCCCGTTCCAAGGCCCCCAAGAAGGCCTGCAGGCCGGCGACCTGGTCAGTGGGGAGGTGGACGCCAGGGTCGTGGGCCTGCCAGGTCTGCAGCACCCCCGGCGCACCGACGTAGCTCTCCAGGCAGCCGTAGCTGCCGCAGCGGCAGGAGCGGCCTTGGGGGACGATTTTCGTGTGGCCCCACTCGCCGGCGCTGTTAGTGGCTCCCCGATAGAGGGTCCCCTGGGTGATGATGCCCGCGCCCACGCCCGTGCCCACCAACAGCGCGGCCAGGTTGTCCGCGCCCCGGCCGGCCCCGAACCAAGCCTCGGCCAGGGTCATGGCCTTGGCGCCGTTGTCAATGTAGAAGGGGACGGCCACCCGCTCGCGCAACATGGCGTAGAAGGGGATGCTCTCCCAGCCCCACAGCGGCGCCGAGACGAGAACGTGGCCGTCGTGCTCCACCACCCCTGGCACGCCCACGCCCATGCCCAGGATGCGATCGGCCGCCATGCCGGTGGCTGCCAGCGTCTCCTCCAGGGCCTCGGCGATGAGGGCCACGTAGTCCTGCGGGCGGCCGTTGGTCACCGACAGGCGCACCCGGTGGAGCCGGCGCAGGGTGAAGTCGAAGAGCTCCATCTGCAGGTGCGTCTCGCCCAGGTCCACGCCGAGGAGGCGGCGGTAGTCGGGGTTGGGCGCCAGCAGGGTGCGGGGTCGGCCACCCTCGGACCCCACGCTGCCCTGTTCCAGGACGACGCCAGCCTCGAGCAGCTCGGCCACCAGGTTGGTGACGGTGCCGGGGCTGAGGCCGGTGGCCTGGCTGAGGTCGAGACGGCTGCAGGGCGCGTGGAGGAAGAGGCGACGCAGGAGCGTCTCGCGGTTGTGCAGGCGAAGGTCGGGAGAGCGGCTGGGGGTGAGCATGGGTTATTTTGAGCCTTATTTTATCACTTAAAATAAGGCTTGTCAATATTGGGATCGCGCCGCTGAAAAACAGTGTTTGACATGGCTGCCCGTTGGCGATAGACTGTTTAGGATAGAGGCGGCCGACGGCGGGTCCAGCGCCGGTTGCCGTCGGGTGATGGCTATGACGCCTGGCAACCGGCGAGATAGGACGGTTGTTCACTTTGTTGACGACAAACCCGTGTCAGGCGGCTGTGTCCTCTGGACCTCAACCCTAGGGCAGACGTGATGAACCGAGCCATTTCTCGTCTCTCCGTCCGTCGGTACCGACGGCCCATCCTGGGTGTCCTGGCCGGCTGGCAGTATTACTGGACGGCCTCCCCCCTCAGCTACCTTGCCCCGCTCTTTCGGGCCATTCGTGAAGCCGCGCAGCACTTCGGCTGCAATCTGCTTTTGGGGTGTGGCATGGGGCCTTCGGCCACCTTCGACAGCCCGTTCTGCCCTGCCTGGCCTGAACCCGCGGCCGACAGTGACTTCGTCCCGATCGGCCCGTGGAACACCGATGGCCTGATTATCATGAACCCGTTGCATTCGGCCGAGCGAGCCCGCTACATCCAGGAGGTCATGGCAGCCGGCCACCCGGTGGTGTTCGTCGCCTCCGGCCAACCCGGCCCGACGGTCGTCGCCGACAACGCCGGCGGCATCCTGGAGGCCATGCGCCATCTGGTCGAGCACGGCCATCGCCGCATCGCCTTCATCGCGGGCAGCCTCAACGATATGGATGGGGATACCGGCGCCCGGCTTAGAGCCTATCACGAGGCGCTTCGTCTCTATGACTTGCCGGCCGATGAACGTCTCATCGCCTTCGGCCGGCACGTGTACGAGGGCGGCTATACGGCCATCAGGGAGTTCCTGGCCAGCGGCGCCTCGTTCAGCGCGGTTTTGGCCAGCAACGACGAGTCGGCGATGGGCGCCATGCAGGCGCTGCGCGAGGCCGGGCTGCGCATTCCGCAGGATGTCGCCATCATCGGTTTCGACGATCGGCCGGAAGCCGTGGCGCAACAGCCCCCGCTGAGCAGTGTGCACGTCTCGCTGTTCGAGCTGGGCTTCCGAGCCGTGGAACTCCTCCTGCAACGCCTCGAAGGTCGCCCTCTCCCGTCGGAGCCGGTGCGGATCCCCGTTCGCCTGGTGCCGCGCGAGTCGTGCGGATGCGACTGGCGTGCCAGCGCCGCTGCGGCCTACGGCGAAGTCGGTGAACTGGGGCGGGATACGGCGGCCGTGCAGCGGCAGGTGGCCGAGGTCATGGCCGCGGCCGTGCTGGCCGAAGCTCAGGACTTGAGTCCCACAGCGGTCAGGAACGGTTGTCATCGCTTGGTGGCCGCCCTGGTGGATGCTGCCCGCTGGGGAAACCGGGAGACATTCTGGCAGGCTTTGGACGCTGTGCTGGAACAGGGAACCCTCCGCCGCAACCTTTCCGCCGCCGGCGGCGAGGACCCGCACCTGTGGCAAGCGGCGATCTCGGTGCTTCGCGAACACCTGCCCGATCTGGTGGAACCTGGGGCCGCGGCCATCACGGCGGATTGGCTCGATGCCGCGCGCGTCGCCATCAGCATGGCGATGCGGCGCCGCCATCGCCTTCACATCGTCAACGAGCGCCTCATGCGAGACCGTGTCAGCCTGCTGACGACCCAGCTCCTGGCGGCCTTGAACGAGGACCAGGCCTACGAAATCCTGGCGCAACATCTGCCGGAGATGGGGATCCGGATCGCGGGTGTGGCCTTGTTGGAAGCCGAAGGGGACGATCCGGTCGCGTGGAGCTCCCTGCGACGTCTGGTTCCCCAGCCCAAGCCCATCCCGCCCCACCAGCCGTTCCCGTTGCGCTTCCGCAGCCGCGAGTTTCCTCCGCGGGGTCTGCTCTCTGACGAAACGGACCCCGAGGGTGCACAGGAGCCGTTCAGCCTGGCGTTGGTGCCGTTGCGCGCTGTGGGCAACCAGCTCGGCTACATGGTGTTCGACACCGGCATGCTGGAGCTGTACGGCGCCATTGTCCAGCAACTGGCCGCCGCGCTCAACATGGCACAACTGTACCGGGAGGCGACCGAGGGCCGGCGCCTGGCCGAGGAAGCGAATCGGCTCAAAACGCGCTTTCTCTCCATGGTCAGCCACGAGCTGCGCACGCCGCTGAGCATGATCGTCGGGCTGAGCAATATCCTCCTGCGCGACCAGGAACAGACGGAAACGCCGCTGCCGGAACCCTTCCGCGGCGACGTGGAGCGCATCCTGGCCCATGCCCAGCACTTGGGCCGGCTGATCAACGACGTGCTCGATCTGGCCAGCAGCGAGGCCGGCCAGCTCAAATTGGCGCAGGAGCCCGTGGACCTGAGCGAGGTGCTGCGCATGGTCGCCAAGACCGGCCGGCGGCTGGCCACCGAGAAGGGCTTG
>JANWYQ010000222.1 GCA_025055015.1 Caldilineales bacterium | reverse complement strand
GCCAGCAGCCCCCAGGATGCCATGGAGAGCTGATCGGCGTGGACCACGTCGAAGCGCGCCTCGGCGGCCAGCCGGCGCAGCAGCGCAGCCATCTCCGTCATCTCGTCACGGACGATGGCGATCGGCAGGCCGGTGAGCAGCCCCTTGGTTCCCGCCCGCAGGTTGCGCAGGGTTGAGCGGTGAATGGGCACGGTGTGCACCTCGGCGGCGATGCCCCTCAAGTGCTGCACGTACTCCGGCCGGTCGTCGGGCCGCACGAAGGAGACCAGGGTGACCCGGTGCTGGCCCGCCAGATGGCGCAGCATGTAGTAGGCCCGCACCTTGGGGCCGGCGTCCAGGGGGTAGGGGAGGACCTGGGTGAGGAGGAGGACTACGGCCATTTAGGACTCGGCAAGCTGGCGACTGAGCGTCTCCAGCCAGCCCACAAAGCGCAGCACATCGGCCTCCACCTGCTGCCAGACCTGGGGATAGCGTTCGGTTAGCCGGCGAACGCGGTCCACGTCCAACTCAAAGCCGTAGATGTGTCGTACAACATGGCGAAAGGCCAGGTATTCGCGCAGGCTTTCCACCGATGTCGCCGAAAGCAGCGCCGGCCGTCCCTGCCATGTTGTCCCCATGCGCTCTAACAGACGCCGGTGCCAGTCGAACCCGGTTGGCCAGCCCCCGTTCAGCTCTGACGCCACGGTTTGGAAGATCCGCTCGCAGCCGGTGTAGAAGTTGTGTAGCTTCAGGGCCAGGTTCTCGTAGAACAGGCGAGCGTGGGCAGGATCGCGCTCTATTTCCCTTTGCACAGCCAAGATGTCGTCAGTCAAGACGCGCAGGCGGCTTAGCTCGGCAAGGATGTCCACCGCCAGACCGGTGAGCGCGTCCGGGGACACGGGTTGCATGTTAGAGCTCCTCGCCGGCGGCGAGCACGCGGGCGCGAAAGTGGTCGTCCAGAGCCTCCAGCGGCTTCAGGTCAACAGGGAACCGGCTCAGGGTGGAGGCCTGCGCCAGAGCAGCGAAGAACAGCTCGGCCGGCAGCCCTGCCACCGCCAGGTCAATGTCGGAGTCGGGGCGGAAGCGGCCGCGAGCCAGCGAGCCGTACAGCACCACGCGGGTGACGCCGAAGTCGCGGCGCAGCATCGCCGCAATGCGCTCGGCATCGCGGCGCGCCTCCTCCGCCAGGCGCTGGCTGCGCTCGCGCTCCCTGGCTTGACGCTGTTTCCAATAAGCCACGTAGGGGTCTGACGAGGCCGCCATCTCTACCCTGCGCTTCCCGTCAGATCACCCCCAACTGCCGCAACACGTCCAGGACGGGGGGCAGGGGGTCTTGCCAGAGCCACTCGACCCGCAGCCAGAAGCCGGGGAGGACGGCCGAGTCGTAGCGACCCTCGGCGCCCTGGAAGGCCATGTGGTAGCGCTCTCCCTCCAGGCGATAGAACTCGGCCCAGCGGCGCTGCGGGTCAACCAGCCAGTACTCCGGTATGCCGGCGGCCTCGTACTCGGTGAACTTCTCCCCCCGGTCGCGGCCCACGCTCTCCGGCGACACGATCTCTACCACCAGGTCGGCCGGGCCGTCGAGGTAAGTCGGTCGCAGGCGGTCCAGGTGCTCCCTGGCCAGATATATCAAGTCCGGCTCACGCCCTGACCGCTGGAGCTTCATCTGGAAGGGCGGAGGGATGACCACGCCCAGCTGCCAGGCTTCGACCGCAAGGCTAACCAGCTGGAGGAGGAAACCGGCCACAGTCTGGTGTTGTAGAGACGCGAGACCGGTCACGATCACCTCCCCATCCACCCACTCGGCCAGGGTATCCTCGTCGGCCCAGGCCAGGAACTCCTCGTAGGTCATGCGGCCCGGGGGAAGAGGCTCGGAGAGCACCTCCAGCAGCCGGCGGCGCAGCGCTGCCTCCCCCGGCGAGGCCGGCGAGGCAGCCGGCAGAGGAGGCGCGGTCGGAGCCGCGTCGGCTGTTGCGCTCGTATGGACCTTTTCAGCGCTCATGGGCTTCGCTCCCTGGCAGTTTGCTGCATCTTACCACAGGTGGGCCCTGGCGCCAACCGTTGAACGGATCATCGCTCACCGC
>JANWYQ010000077.1 GCA_025055015.1 Caldilineales bacterium | reverse complement strand
AGCAAGGCCAGCACAGCCAGGGTCAGGAAGAGGGTGCGGTTCTTGGCGAGGGTCGGGAGGAAGCGGTGCATGGAAATTGTCAATTGTCAATTGTCAATGGTCAATGGTCAACGGTTAATGGTTAACGGTTTATGGTTAACGGTTAATGGGCAACGGATGGATGGAGAGGTGCAGGGGCCGGAGGTGAGGCGTTCGACGGCTGAACCGCGGTGAGCGGCAGGTTGACCAGGTGGTATTACCGTCGCCTGCGCCCAGCCGCAGGTGAGGGGCGGGTGGAAAATCTTGCCTTGCCTGGGCCGGGAGGCGCTTCGCCGGACGCGTGCCCTCCGCAAAAGAGCCGAGCCCTCAACCCGCGCCGCATGATAAGCGGAGGTACCTCCGACGACAAGTCTCAAGACCAACGTCCGCGGCTTCCACGGCTAACCAGCACCCACCGCCCCTTGCCCATTGGCCATTGCCCATTGACCATTGCCCATTGACCATTGGCCATTGCTCAGGCTGCGCCCAGGTATCGGTGAATAGTCGCCTTGTCGCGCACCAGGTCGGCCATGGCGCCGCTGAGGACGGAGCGGCCTTCTTCGATGATGACGAAACGCTGGGCCAGATGGCTGGCGACGAGGAAGTTCTGCTCCACCAGCACCACGGTGGTGGTGGCGGACAGCTTGCGGATGGCCTCCATCAGGGCCTCGATGATGACCGGCGCCAGGCCCTCGCTGGGCTCGTCAATCAAGAGCAGCCGGTTGTCCGGCACCAAGGCGCGGGCCACGGCCAACATCTGCTGCTGGCCACCGGAGAGGTGGGTGCCGGGGAGGTGGATCAGCCGCTTCAGGTCTGGGAAGAGGCCAAAGATGAAGTCGGCCTTGCGGTCCAGGTCCCCCTTGCGGCGCTCGGCGATCTTCAGGTTCTCGTGGACGCTGAGGTCGCGGAAGATGGCCCGATGCTCGGGCACGTAGCCGATGCCCAGCGAAGCGATCTCGAACGGCCGCCGGCCCTGCACCTCCCGGCCGGCGAAGATGACCTGGCCGCTGCGCGGGGGCGTGAGGCCGAGGATGGTCTTGAGGGTGGTGGTCTTGCCCGCGCCGTTGCGGCCCAACAGGGCCACGATCTCTCCCTCGTTCACCTGCAGGCTCACGCCCTCGAGGATGTGGAACTGGCCGATGAAGGTGTGGATGTTGCGGACGTCGAGGAGGACGCTCATGTCAATGGTCAATAGTTAATGGACAATTGTCAATGGTCAACGGTCAATGGCCGATGGCCAACGGTAAAAGCCGATGAAAGCAGCGCATCGCTGCTGGCCTCGTATTGACAATGGAACATTGACAATTGAGCATTCACAATTCATACAGGCCACCCAAATACGCGCTCTGCACCTCCCCGTTGGCTGCGATCTCCGCCGGCGTGCCCTCGGCCAGCACGCGGCCCTGGTGCATGACGGTGATGCGGTGGGAGATGTTCATCACCACGTTCATGTTGTGCTCCACCAGGAGGATGGTCTTGTTGCCCGCACCGTGGACTTGGCGGATCAACGCCATCAGCTCCGGCACCTGCTCGGCCGCCATGCCCGCGGTGGGCTCGTCCAGCAGCATCAGCTCCGGGTCGCCGGCCAGGATGATGCCCAGCTCCAGCTTGCGCTGGTCGCCATGGGGCAGGACCCGGGCCGGCATCAGGGCCCGCTCCAGCAGCCCCACCTGCTGCAGGATCGCCCATGCACGGCGCTCGTACTGCTGGAAGTGGCTGGCCGGCCGCAGGAAGCGGAAGTTGTCCCGGCCCAGGGCCTGACAGGCCAGGCGCACGTTCTCCAGCGCGGTCAGGTTGGGGAACAGGTTGGTGATCTGGAAGGAGCGGCCGATGCCGAGGTGCGCGCTGCGATAGGGCGGCAACCGGGTGATGTCCTTGCCCTTGAAGATCACCCGGCCGGAGGTGGGCTCCAAAGTGCCGCTGATCAGGTTGAAGAGCGTGGTCTTGCCCGCGCCGTTGGGCCCGATGATGGAGTGGATGGCGCCGGCCTCCACCTGGATGCTGACGTCGTCCACCGCCACCAGCGCGCCGAAGGCCTTGCGTAGGTCGCGGGTCTCGAGGAGGATGTCGGGCATGGGTGGTGGGTGGGTTGGTAGAGTGGTAAGGTGGTACCTTGGTAACTTGGCGGAGTGGCAGATTGGTAGATTGGTCACCTGGTAGAGGGGTAGATTGGCAGGTTGGCAGCCTGACCGACCACCAACCCACCAATCTACCAGCTGGCCGGCTACCGGTTTACCACCTCACTTCCCGCCTAGGCTGCCGTAGGGCAGGTTGCCGCAGCGGGCCTTGAGGGCCTCAGGCAGCAAGCAGGGCGGCTCAGGCCGGGTGGTGGTGACGGTCTCGAACATGGCGAAGTCGGGCGCCGCCAGGTTCACGAGCTTGACGATGTACATGTCCTGGATGGCCACGTGGTCCTCGGGGCGGATGAAGATCTTGCCCTTGGGGCCCTCGAACTCCATGCCCTCTAGGGCCTTGAGCAGTGCAGCCGCGTCGGTGCTGCCGCCCGTCTTCTTCAGGGCCTCGACAACGGCCAGCGCAGCGTTCATGCCGTCGGCGTCGAACAGGTCGGGCGGCTCATTATACCGCGCCTTCACCTGCTGCACCAGCCAGTCGTTGATGGGGTTCTTGGGCGCGGTGTAGTGGTACAGGATGCCGCTGGTCTGCCCCTGCATCTTGTCCGCCACGGGCCCGAAGATAGCGGCCATGGTCTTGTTGTCGAAGAAGGACGCGCCCAGGCCCATGGTGTCCAGCACGCCCAGCTCCTTGGCGGCCTGGAACATGGGCACGAAGCCGCCGCCAGCCCAGGTGACGATCCAGGCCTCGGCGCCGCTGTTGGCGATCTGCTCCATGTAAGGAGTGAAGTCAGTGGTGGTCAGCGGCGCAAAGATGTCGTCGGCCACAAACTCGCCGCCGAACTTGGTGCAGGCATCGCGCGCGGCCGCAGCGCCGCCGTAGCCGAAGCTGTAGTCGGGCGCGATCTGGATGAACTTCTTGTACTTGGTGGTCAGGTACTGGCAGAGGTTGATGAAGTCCTGGTAGTTGTTGCGGCTGACGCGGAAGGTGTACTCGTTGAAGTTGGCGCCGGTGATGTCGTTGGCTGCGGCCGGGGCCACGATCAACGGCACCTTGCTCTCCTTGGCGATCTCCTGCAGGGTAGCCGTGCTGCCGGAGCTCACCGTGCCCACCAGCAGGTTGACCTTGTCCCGCTCGATCAGCTCGCGCGCCAGGGTGGCGGTCTCCTCGGCCTTGCCCTTGTCGTCGCGCAGCAGCACCCGCACCTCGCAGTCGCCGAACTTGTAGGCGGTGGTCGCAGCGTCCACGGCGGTGCCGGCCGCGCCGCTGGCGTACTCCATGCCGAGCTGGAACGAGCGGCTGGTCATCACGCCGTACAGCGCCAATGGGCCGGTGAGGTCGGTAATCAAGCCGACTTTGATGGGCTGGTCGCAGGTGAAGGGCCCTGCGGGCGCCGGGGTCGGGGTCGGCGGCTCAGGGGTCGGGGTGGGCGGCACAGGGGTGGGGGTGGGCGGCACCGGGGTCGGCGTAGGCGGCACCGGCGTCGGGGTGGGGGCCTCGGCCGGGGCCTGGGTCGGCGCGGGGGTGGCAGCGCCCCCAGGACAGCCTGCCAGCACCAACGATGCCAGCAGCGCCACAGTGAGGAACACGTATAGACGGCTCATGGCAGTTCTCCTCCTTGGAGTGATGGGTGAACGGTGGACGGTGAACGGTGACCGGTGATCAGTGATCAGTGATCAGTAATCAGTGATCAGTGATCGGTAATCGGTGATCGGTGACGAGTTGCGCTCAGCTCGTCATGCCTTGCTCGTCTCGCTCAAGAACCCGTGAAAGGCCTTGTTGAACTCCGCCGGCTTCTCCAGGAAGGGGCTGTGGCCGGCGTCGGCAATCACCTCCTCGCGATAGCGGCCGCCTTTGGCGGCGTAGCGCTCCAGCACGGCGCGCGTCTGGTCCAGCATAGGCTGGGGCGGGCACTCCTCCGGTCCCGGCCAGCCGGGCACGAAGCCCATGGCGCCCAGCGCAGCGATGTCCCAGAACGCGTTGTTGGACACCACGGTGTCGTCCGCCCCGCGGATCCACAGGATGGGCGGCTTGGGCTGGATGTCCACGATGCCGCTGGCGTCGAAGTACTTGCGGCTAAAGGCGTTGACGATGCCTCGCTTGCCGGGGCAGACGCCCGGCCAGTGGGGGGATGGCGCAAAGTCGCCGGGATACCAGTCCTCGCCCACCCGCATGGAGAGCATGCTGCTCAGCAGCTCCTCCTCCCGGGCTGGCACGAAGGGCGGCTTCACGTAGAACTGGCGCAGCACGTTGCGGGGAGCCATCGGGTTCTCGGCGCCCCGCTCCTTCTCCCGCACCAGCCGCACGAACTCCGGGTTGACGCTGCCGGCTCCGGCCGGCGCGCCGTCGTCGTAGCAGGGGGTGCCGTTTACGTCCTTGCTGCCGCTGTAGCCGTAGGGGGAGACGGTGTCCACCAGGGTCAGCGACAGCACCGCCGCCGGCCGCGCGATGGTCAGCTTCATGGCCACCCCACCACCCATGCTGTGGCCCACCACGTGGTAGGCCGACAGGCCGAGGACGTCCACCAGGGACAGCAGGTCCTCAACCATGTCGCCCAGGCCCAGGGTGGCGTCCACGGGCAAGGGCTCGGTGTCGCCGTAGCCGCGCAGGTCCGGCGCAATGCCGCGAAAGCCTGGCCCCGAGCCTGTCGAAGGGCCGGGCAGGGCCAGCATCGTCTCCTCCCAGAACGTCGCCGACGAGCCGTTGCCGTGGATGAACAGCACCGGCACGCCGTCGGCCGGTCCGCTGGTCAACACGTGAACCCTCAGCCGCGGGGTCTGCACAGTCTGAGAGGTGATGCCGGGAAGGGTGGGGATGGTGCTCATGGAATGCCTCCGTGATCGGTGAACGGTGAACGGTGAACGGTGGTCAGTGATCAGTAATCAGTAATCGGTAATCGGTGATAGGTGATAGGTGATAGGTAAACCGCTACCAAAAACCGATGAGCTACTACTGGTCACGGATCACTGGTCACTAGCTACCGGTCACTCGTCCTCAAGCCAGTCGGTCTCAACGAAGTACTCTTCGGCAGGCTCGCGCAGAGTAAGCTTGAGCTCGCCGCAGAAGAGGTCGGCTTTTTCGATCATTCTGCCGAGCATCTTGCCGATCCGCTCGCACCGGGACAGCAGGTCATGTAGCTCCGATGCTGATAGGTACTCACAGTCAGCAGCAGTCTCCAGCCAGTGCTGGGTTTCCTGCTGTTCGCCATCGGCGTCGGTCAACTTGCTGACGAAACTGCGCTCATATCGCCGTTTTGCCCAAGCTTCTGCGATCTGCGCGCCGATGGCCCGAGACGAGCGCCGGATTTGATCGGTCAGGGAGTACATCTCCTCGCGCGGGAACCGCTTAGAGATCTCAAAGATATCCTTGGCCAACGCCCTCGCTTGCTGGTACACCACCAGATCGCGAAAGCTCTTGGCGTACGGCAAACTGCTCATGGTCGGCTCCTTTCCCGTTGATGATTGGCAGCCGGTGATCACCAACAGGTAGTCGCACCGATCACCGATCACCGATCACTGGTTACGGACTACCGGTCAGCGCAGCTCGCGCCGCAGGATCTTGCCCATGCCGGAGAGCGGCAGCTCGCTACGAAACTCCACGTACTTGGGCACCTTGTAGCGCGCCAGGTGGTCGGCCATGAAGGCGATCAGCTCCTCGGCGGTCGCGGTCATGCCCGGCTTGAGCACCACCACGGCCTTGCCCACCTCGCCCCACTTGGGGTCGGGCACGCCCACCACGGCGCACATGTGCACGGCCGGGTGCCGGTAGAGCACCGCCTCGATCTCCGCCGGGTAGACGTTCTCGCCGCCGCTGATGAACATGTCCTTCTTGCGGTCCACCACGTAGAAGTACCACTCCTCGTCGTAGCGCACGATGTCGCCGGTGTGGAACCAGCCCTCGGCGTCCAGCGCGGCCGCGGACGCCTCTGGGTTGTTCCAGTAGCCGGAGCAGCGGCTGGGGCCCTTCAGCACCAGCTCGCCCGGCTGATGGGGCCCCAGCGGGCGGTTCTCGTCGTCCACCACCCGCACGTCTACGAAGAAGTTGGGCCGGCCGATGCTGCCCGCCTTGTGGATGGCATCCTCCGGCGGCAAGGCGAACAGCCCCGGCCCGAACTCCGTCATGCCGAAGCCCTGCTTGAAGCGCACTCCCTTCTCGCGGGTGTACTTCTCGACCAGCGGCACCGGCAGCGGCGCGCCGCCGCTGGTGCAGAAGCGCAGGCTGCTCAGGTCCGCCGTCTCCCAGTTGGCCGCGGTGGTGAGCATCTGGTACATGGTGGGCACCCCTGCGAACACCGTTACCCGGTAGCGCTGGATCAGCTCCAACACCTGAACAGGGTCGAACTGGCGAGTGAGCACGGTGGTGTTGCCGAAGATCACCTGCGACGACAGGTAGGTGAACAGCCCGCCGGCGTGGAACAGGGGGAACACGTTGAGGTAGACGTCGTCGTGGCGCAGGTCGTGGATCACCGTGTTCAGCACGTTCCAGCAGATCATGCGGTGGCTGATCATGGCTGCCTTGGGCAGGCCGGTGGTGCCGCCGGTGAAGAGCAGGCAGGCGATATCCTCCTCGGTGACGGTTTCGCAGGTGACCGGTCGGTCGGAAGACTGGGAAAGGGTAGATCGGTAGTCGCGGCTGAAGGATAAGCCGGAGCCGTCCAGGTGCAAGAAATGGTCAATGGTCAATGGCCAATGGCCAATGGCCAATGGGGGCGCGCCTTCTGCGTTGGCAATTGGCGATGGACCAGTAGCCATTGACAGTTTGATCTGGGCCACGGCGTCCTTGAAGTCATCGGAGAACAGCAGGGCCTTGGGGGTGGTGAGCTGGAGGAGGCCGACGAGCTCGCGTGGGTACAGCCGCCAGTTGAGAGGGGTGTGGATGGCGCCCAGCTTGCCGCAGGCGTAGAACAGGTCCAGGTGCTCCACGCCGTCGCGCGCCAGGATCGCCACCCGGTCACCCTTCTGCACGCCGGCCACGTCCCGTAGCCAGTTGGCCAGCCGGTTGGCGCGGTCGTTCATCTGGCGGTAGGTCAGCTCCAGGGGCGGCGTCTTGCCCACGTCTATGATGGCCAGCTTGTCCGGGCTGTAGATCTGTCGTCGCCCGAGGTAGTCGCCGATGTACATGGGTCGGTGTTTGGCAGGGTGAACGGTGAACGGTAAACGGTGATCGGTAATCAGTGATCGGTGATCGGTGAGCGGTCACGAGCTGCGCATGACTGGTTACGCCGGGCTCGTCTCGCGCCAGAACGCGTGAAGGGCCCGGTTGAACTCCTCCGGCTTCTCGATGAACGGCGCGTGGCCGGCGTCCTGGATCACTACCTCCTGGTACCGGCCGCCGGCCGCTGCGTAGCGGTCCAGTACGGCGCGCGTCTGGCTGACCATGGGCTGGGGCGGGTAGACCGCAGGGCCGGGCCAGCCGGGCAGGAGGCCTAGCGCGCCCAGGGTGGCCGGGTCGGCGGCTGCGTTGTCGGAGACGGACAGGTCGTGGCTGCCCCGCACCCAGAGCACGGGCGGCTTGGGCTGCGCAGCCAGCAGCCGCGGCACGGCCTCGCTCACGTACTTGGGCGAGAGCGCGTTGGCGGCGCCCCAGACGCCCGGCGCTACGAAGGGCCAGTTGGGCGACAACACCTTGTCGCCGGGGAACGCGCGCTCGCCGATGTGCATGGACAGCGCCGCCGTCAGCAGGTCCTCCTCGCGCGCGGGCACGAAGGGGGGCTTGAAGACCAGCCGGCGCAGCGCGCCGCGGTAGCCGAAGGGGTTCTCCAGGCTGCGGTCGCCGGCCTTGACCGCCTCCACCACCGGCGGGGCGATCAGCCCGGCGCCGGAGCCGGCGTAGTCGGGCCAGCACGGGGTGCCGTCCAGGTCCTTGGTGCCGCCGAAGCCGTAGGGGGAGCCGGGGGCCACCACCGTGGCCGACAGGAAGCGCTCCGGGTGGTCGGCCAGCAGCCGCCACACCACCACGCCGCCCAGCGAGTTGCCCACCACGTGCGCCCGCGCGATGCCCAGCGCATCCAGCAGAGCCACGGCGTCGTCGGCCCAGTCGCCTGCGCCGCGGGTGGCGTCAATCACCTGGGCCGGGTCTGCGTCGCCGAAGCCGCGCTGGTCGGGCGCAATGCAGCGGAAGCCGGGCCCTGAGCTCGTCGCAGGGCCCGACAGCGCCAGCATCGTCTCCTCCCACCAGGTGGCAGACGAGGCGTTGCCGTGCAGGAAGAGCACCGGCGTGCCGTCCTCCGGCCCGCTGAACAGCACGCGGGTGGTGATGCGCCGGGTGGCAATGGTCTTGGGCGTGATGCCCGGTAAGGTAGGGATGGACATGGTTGCCTCCGCAGGGGGAAAGTTGGCATCCTTGGGGAAGGATGCCGGTGTGGGCCTCACGGCATCCGCAGCGCGGCGCCGGCGTAGTTGTAGCCGACGCCGGAGCCGACCAGGGCCACCAGGTCGCCCGACTTGACCTTGCCTTTCTCGATGGCGTCGTCCAGGGCCATGCCAATGCAGGCCGAGCCCGTGTAGCCCCACTCCTCCATGATCCAGTGGGTCTTCTCCAGCGGCAGGCCCAGGGTCTCCATCACCAGCTTGATGGAGGGCAGCCGGACCTGGGTGAAAATGATGAGGTCCAGGTCCGGGATGGCAAAGCCGCCCCGCTCCGCCAGCATGTGGGCGATCTTGGGCCAGTTGATGTGGTTGACGTCGGGCGGGTAGCGCTGCAACAGGCGAACGTTGGTGCGGCCGGCCTGCACCGCCTCCACGCTGGCCGGCTCGTAGGTGCCGCCGGCGTACAGGCCCCAGTAGCGGTGGTAGGAGCCGTCGGCCAGGTAGGCGGAGGAGATGAAGCCCGGCCGGTCGGCGGCGGTTAGCAGCGCCGCGCCGGCGCCGTCGCTGTAGAAGAAGGAGACCACGTCGGTGGGGTCGGCCAGCTTGCTCATCATGTACACGCCGATCACCAGCACGTAGCGCATCCACGGGTTGGCGGCCAGCAGGCTGGAGGCGGTGGCGATGCCGGTGGGGAAGGACGCGCACGCGCAGCCGATGTCGTAGGTGCCGGCGTTGACCGCGCCCAGCTTGTGCTGCACCACGGTGGAGGTGGCCGGCGTGATGTAGTCGGGCGTGTCGGTGCCCAGCAGGATCATGTCCACCTGCTCGGGCTTGACCCCGGCCTTGTCCAGCGCTGCCTGCGCGGCCCGCACCGCGATGTCCGACGCAGCCCACTCGCGCGGGGCATAGCGCCGCGCCCGGATACCGGAGCTCTCGTAGAAGGTGTCCACCACCTTGGCCAGGTCGGGGTTGACCCGGCTGACCTGCTCCTTGAGCATGTCGTTGGTGTGTACCGTCTCCGGCACGTAGCGGCCGGTGCTGATGATGGTTCCGTAGCGGGTCATAACTTGTCCTTCGAGACTGGGCCAGTCTCTCAGACTGGCCCAGTCTGGTCTTCAGCAGGCACAAATCGCCGCCTGAGCTCCGACTTCATCACCTTGCCGTAGGGCGACACGGGCAGCGCGTCCACGAAGACCACCCGTTTGGGCACCTTGTAGCGGGCCAGCCGGCCGGCGCAGAACTGCCGCAGCTCCTCCTCGCTGGCCGTCTTGCCCGCCTTGAGCACCACCACCATGAGCCCCACCTCGCCCCACTTGGGGTCGGGCATGCCGATCAACGCGGCGTCCTGCACTGCGGGGTGGTCGCGGAAGACCGCCTCGACCTCGGCCGCGTAGACGTTCTCGCCGCCGCTGATGATCATGTCCTTGAAGCGGCCCACGATGTAGTAGAAGCCGTCCTCGTCCATCCGGGCCATGTCGCCCGTGTGGAACCAGCCGTCCACCAGGGACTTGGCCGTGGCCTCCGGGTTGCGCCAGTAGCCGGTGCACACGTGCGGCCCGCGGATGAGCAGCTCGCCGGTCTGGCCTGCGGGCACGTCGGCGCCGGTGGCCGGGTCCACCAGCCGCATCTGGCTGTGGAAGATCGGCTTGCCCACCGAGCCGGTCTTGCGAAAGGACTCCTCGTCGGTCATGCTGAAGCAGTTGGGGCCGACCTCGGTTAGGCCATAGCCCTGGCGAAAGACCACGGGCTTCTGGCTGCGCCAGGCCTCCACCAGGGGCACGGGCAGCGGCGCGCCACCGCTGATGAAGAAGTGCACGGCGCTGAAGTCGGCCTGCGCGAAGTTGGACGCGTCCAGCCACATCTGGAACAGCGTCGGCACGCCCAGGATCACCGTGCACCGCTCCTGCTCGATCACCCGCAGCGACTGCTCGGCGTCGAACCCCTTGGCCAGCACGATACGGCCGCCGACGTAGAACAGGGGCGTCATGAAGGCGAACAGTCCGCCGGCGTGGAACAGCGGCGTCAGCACCGGCGACACGTCGCGCTCCGACAGGCCCCAGCTCGCCACGGTGTTGATGCAGTTCCACAGGATCTGGCGGTGGGGCAGGACCGCGCCCTTGGGCTTGCCGGTGGTGCCGGAGGTGTAGAGGATGCAATAGGGCGACTCGCCGTCCAGGAGCGGCCGCCTGGGCTCCGCGGACGAGGCCGCGGCCAGGCCCGCGTCGTAGTCCAACGCGCCCGGCACCTCCGCGCCGCCCAGCCGGATCACGTGGGGGATGTCCACCCTCTGGCGCAGCTCGGCCCACACGCCGGCGAACTCCGGGCCGACCACCAGGGCCGTGGGCGTGCAGTCGCCGACGATGTAGCTCAGCTCGGCCGCCGTGAGCCGCCAGTTGAGCGGCGTGAAGATGGCGCCGATCTTGCCCAGGCCGTAGAACAGGTCCAGGTAGACCACGCCGTTGTGGGCCAGGATTGACACCCGGTCGCCTGGCCCCACGCCCAGGCCCGCCATGAAGTTCGCCAGCCGACAGGCGCGCTCGTTCAGGTCTGCGTAGGTGAACCTGCGGCCCGTCTCCAGCTCCAACAGCGCCTCGCGGCTGGGAGTGAGACGAGCCCGGTGGGTCAGAAGATCTGCGGCGTGCATAGAGTAGGGGAGAATGATCAATGATTAATTGCCAATGGTCAATGAGCAATGGCCAATGGTCAATGGTCAATGGCCAATTGTCAATGAGCGATCGGCCTCGACCGTTGACCATGGGCGATTAATCGTTGGCGATGGAGCATTGGTCAGCGAGTGTTTCGTCGAGCGGTCTGGATGCTGCTGTTGATGATCTTGCTCAGCTCGATGCATTCGGTGAGGATCGGCAGGACCTCCGCCTCAGGCGCCATTTTGCTGCGCAGCGCGATCTTGAGCCACACGGCGGACTCGTTGAGTTCCTTCAGACATACGCCAAGCTTGTGGACAAAGTCACGTCGGCTTTCAGCGCCGCGTCCCTCTGAGTAGTGAGACGCCGGCGACGTACCACTCCGAAGCAGTTGCCCGGCCACGTGACGACCAGCGAGCGTATCCGGAAGCGCGGCGCACAGCTTGATGATCAGCACCGCAAAGTCAATCAGCCTCTCCTCGATATCATCCCCTTTCGCCATCTTCGCCTCCTTTCGTTGCCCATCGCCCATTGGCCATTGACCATTGGACATTGACCATTGGCCATTGACCATTGACCATTGACCATTGACCATTCCCTAGGTTCCCACCACAATCCCGCCGTCCACCCGCAGCACCTCGCCGTTGATGTAGCTAGCCTCGTCGGAGGCCAGGAAGAGATAGGCGTTGGCGATGTCGCGCGGCTGGCCCATGCGGCGCAGCGGGATGCGCGCGGCCATCTCCTCGCGGATCTTCTCCGGCATCTGCAGGGTCATCTCCGTGAGGATAAAGCCGGGCGCCACCGCGTTGACGCGGATGCCGTAGCGGCCCAGCTCTCGCGCCCATACCTTGGTCATGCCGATCACGCCCGCCTTGGTGGCCACGTAGTTGGTCTGGCCGAAGTTGCCGTCAATGCCGACCACCGAGCTGGCGTTGAGGATGACGCCGCTGCCCTGGCGGATCATCACCGGCGCGACCGCCTGGGTGCAGTTGAACACCCCCTTCAGGTTCACGGCGATCACCAGGTCCCAGTCGGCCTCCGGCATCTGCTTCACCAGCTCGCCGTCCTTCACCACCACCAGGCGGCCGTCCCGCAGCACACCGGCGTTGTTCACCAGCACATCAATGCGGCCGAAGCGGGCTACCACGTCGTCCACCCAGCGCTGCACGTCCTGCCGGTCGGCCACGTTGACCCGGTAGAAAGCGGCCAGCCCCAGCTCGTCGGCCGTCGCTTGGCCCACGTCCTCCTTGACGTCGCAGATTACCACTACGGCGCCCTCTTCCTGAAAGCGTTGCGCCGTCGCCTTGCCGATGCCGGCTGCGCCGCCCGTGATGAGCGTAACTTTGTCCTTGAGACGCATGGCTATCCTCCTTGTGTATTGGTGACCGGTAACCGGGGACCAGCAAGCGGTCATCAGTTACCGGTAGCCGCTGACCGGTTGACGGTGCCTAGAGATCGGTCGCCTCTGATCGGTGAGCGAGCAAATCTCCTCACGAGGAGAGCGCCTTGAGATGTCGCAGATGTCCTTCGCCAACGCTCTCGCTCCTTGATGCACGGTGAGAACTCGAAATCTCCACCTACGACAATCGCTCTACCTGCGAGCCTTCGCCTGCTTACCAGCTGCCCATCACCGGTGGCCACTCACCGGTTACCGTTTCCTGCCTACTGGTCACCGATCACTGCTCACCCACCACCGTTTTCTGCTCGCTGGTCGCCGTTCACCGATCACCGTTCACCGCTCCCCGGCCCCATCTCACCACACCCGCCGCCCAGACATAGCCGATGCCTGCGGCCACGATGGCCATCAGGTCGCCGTCCTTGAGCCGGCCGGTGGCCAGGCCCTCGCGGATGCCGAACATGGCGTCCTGCTCGCCGGTGTGGCCGATCGCGCCTAGGTACACCGACTGCTCCTCGGCCAGCCCCAGCCGCTCCAGCATCTCTCGATGGCCCGAGGGCTTGATCAGCACCATGTTGAGGAAGCCGATATCGCGGCGGGTGTAGGGGGTGCCGTCCGGCTTGGGGCCGCTCTTGCGCAGGGCCTCGTCCACGCAGCGCAGCCAGTTGTCCATGCTGACCGCGTTGAGCCGGTTCTTCATGGCCTCCGGCTCCACCAGGTCGAAGTAGAACAGCTCCGGGGCCAGGGTGTTGCCGGCGATGGCCTGGGGGGTGGGGAACTGCGCGGTGCCGCTGGCCGGCACGATCACATGCTTGCTCATGCTGCCGTCCACGATCAGGTGGCAGCCGAGGACGTGGTTGGCCGGCCACCCCTTGCGCAGCAGCATGGCGCCCGCACCGGCGCCGATGTTCCACAGGAAGGAGGTGCGGGGGTTGCGAAAGTCAATGAAGTCGGACACACGGTAGCCGCCTGCAATCAACACCGTGTTGATCTCGGGATCGGCCAGCATCATGTCCTTGGCCATCTTCATGGCGCCCACCGTGGTCGCGCAGCGCATGTGCAGGTCCACCGCCCAGGCGTTCACCGCGCCGATCTCGTAGGCCAGGTGAATGCCGCTGGTCCACAGCAGGTACTCGCGCCACTCCTCGGTGGTGCAGAGGACCACGTCGATTTCGCCGGCCGGGATGTCGCAGCGGCTGAGGCAGTCCAGCGCGGCCTTGATGGCCATCTCGTTGGGCTGGTCGTCGGGCCCTCCCACGTGCTTGCCCACGATGCCCATCTTGTCGCGGATCACCCACTCCGGCAGGCCGCTGGCTGCCGCGATCTCCGCTGCGGTCATGTACCCCGGCGGCGAATAGGTTCCCACGCTGACAATGCCCACGGGCGGCTGTGCGGCGGTCATGGCCGCTCCTCCTCCCCCGCCGGGTCGCCGGCTGCGCCGGCCGGATGGATCGGCGGCGAGGCCAGCCGGCCGCCGTCCCCCTCGCCCAGGTCCACGAAGCGCTGCATGAAGCGCAGCGCCTCCTCGATGCGGGTGAAGCGGATCTCCTCATCGCTCTGGACGTGGCGCACCACCCCACGCCACGGCTGACCGCCGCCCGCTTCCTGAGTAAAGCGCAAGACGAACGAGCTGATGACCGTCTCAGACATGGACCACCTGCGCCAACGCAGCTTCGGCTTTTGGGGAAGTCCGTGCTACAATCCGGCTCGGCGACGCGGGGACAGCGCCTCGCGCCGGCCGTTCCAAGCATAGCACACCCCAGTTACCCACGAGTTACACCGCACTCGTTGCGTGCCATTCGTTGCTCCTTGCGTGCCCCATGCTCGTCCTGCGCACCAAGCTCACCCCGCCCCACCTGCCCCGGCGTACCCTCGACCGCCCGCGGCTCACTGCACGGCTGGCCGAGGCCCTGGACCATCGGCTCACCGTGGTCCACGCCGAAGCCGGCTACGGCAAGAGCACGGCGCTGGCGCTGCTGGCCGCCTCCGGCCTGCCCACCGCCTGGTACCACCTGGACGCCGAGGATGCCGAGCCCCTGGTCTTTATGCACCACCTGGTGCAGAGCCTGCGCCTGGCCGTTCCCTCCCTGTCCGACGCGGCCGGAGCGGCTCTGGAGGCCGGGAGCGCCGTGAGCGGTCCGGCCCGGTGGCGCGCCACCGTGGACGCCCTGGTGAACGAGCTCGACCCGCGGCTGGAGGGTCCGCTGTTGTTGGTATTGGACGACGCCCACCACATCGCCCAGTCGCCGCAGATCCTGGACGCGCTGAACCGCTTGGTGGACCGCGCGCCCCATCGCCTGCACACGGTGCTGGCCACCCGGCTGCCCGTGCCTCTCCCCTCCTTGGCCGCTTGGCGCCTGCGCGGGGAGGTGTTGGAGCTCGACCGCAGCGACCTGGCCTTCACCGCCGACGAGATCGCCGCGCTCTTCGCCCAGCACTACGGATTGAGCCTCAGCCAGGAGCAGGTGAGCCGGCTGCTGGCCGAGACCGAGGGCTGGCCCATCGCCTTGCCCCTGCTGGGGCGGCGCAGCGCGCACGAGGCCGTCCTGCGGCCGCTGGACCACGCCGAGGACCTGTTCACCTACCTGGCCGACGAGGTGTTGGCCCAACAGCCGCCCGAGATGGTCGCCTTTCTGCGCCAGACGGCCGTGCTGCGGGAGCTGACGCCCGAGGCCTGTCGGTGGCTGGTGGACGCCGACGAGCCAAGGAAGGAGAGGAAAGGGGGGAACAGAGCGAGAGACGGAACAGGAGAGGTGGAGGTGGGGGACGCGGCGGAGGTGTTGCGGCAGCTCTTGGACGCCGGGCTGTTCGTGGTGAGCCTCGGCGATGGCCACGCGCGCTATCACCCGCTGTTTCGCCAGTTCCTGCTGCGCCAGCTGACGCCGCAGGAGGCGCAGGCTGCCCATCGCCGCGCCGCCGGCTTCTACCTGGGCCAGGGTCAACAGGAGGAGGCGCTGCACCATCTGCTGGCTGCGGAGGCGTGGGACGAGGCGGCCGATGTCCTGCGCCGCCTGGGCCAGGAGATGGTACGCCTGGGCCGGCTGGACGCGCTGGCCGCCGCCATCCACGCCCTGCCGCCCAGCACCCTAGAGCGCCGGCCCGCGCTGCTGTGCTACCTGGGAGACGTGGCCCGCCTGCACAGCCGCTTCAACGAGGCGCTGGCGTGGTATCGCCAGGCAGAGGCCATCAGCAAGGCCCAGGGAGATCTGCGGACGGCAGGCCAGGCCCTGCGCGGCCAGGCCCGGGTTTACCTGGACACCGTCAACCCCGCCCAGGCCGAGCACCTGTTGCAGGAGGCCCTGCGCCTCTCCGACGGCCAGGAGGACCGGGAGACCCGCATCCGGCTGCTGGAGCTGCTGGCCGAGAACCGGCTCAACCTGGGGCGGCTGGAGGACGCAGAGCGCTTTCGGGCCGAGGCCGCTGCCCTGCGCGAGGCGGTGAGCACCGAGGCAGAGCTGGCCGTGCGGGTGCTGATCCGCACCGGCCGGCTGTCTGAGGCGCGGGCCATCCTGGAGGAGCGGGCAGAGGCAGAGCGGTTGGCGCCGGTGTTGCGCCCGCGCGCCCACCGAGAGACCCTCTTGTTGCTTTCCCTGGTGCTCTCCTTTCAGGGGGAGGGGGAACGGGCGCTGCAGACGGCGGTGGAGGGCACCGAGCGAGGCCAGGCCCTCAGCTCCCCCTTCATCACCGCCGTGGGCTACATGCGCCAGGGCCACGCCTGGCAGCTCCAAGCGTCGGCGGACGCGGCCGGGCGCGCCAAGCAATGCTTCCACCAGGCCATCGCCATCGCCGAGGAGCTGGCCGTGCCGCGGCTGAAAGTGGAGGCCAGCTGGGGGCTGTGCCGCGTTCACGGATACGGGGGCAACCTGGCCGCGGCCGAGGAGGCTGCCGCGCAGGGCATCGCCATCGCCCAGCAGACCGGGGACGAGTGGGTGACGGCGCTGACCCGCCTGGCGCTGGCCGCCAGCTACGTGCTGACCGGCCGCCACGACGACGCCGGCGGCCTGCTGGCCGAGACGGCAGCAGCCTTCCGCGAGTGCAGCGACACCTTCGGCGAGGCGGCCGCCCGGCTGTGGCAATGCCTGCTCTGGCACGCGGTCGGGGACCAGGCTCGCCTGGCCCACGGCGTCGAGGAGCTGCTGCGCCTGGCGCGCGACCACGGCTACGACTGGCTCTTTCTGCGGACGACCTTGCTGGGCCCGCCCGACTCGCGGCGCTGCGTGCCCTTGTTGCTCGTGGGCCGTGGCCTGGAACGGGTACGTAGCTACGCCATCAGCCTTTTGGATCGGCTGGGCCTGAGCCGGGTGGAGCTGCACCCCGGCTACCAGCTGCGGGTGCACACCCTGGGCGCGTTCCAGGTCTGGCGCGGCGCGGAGGCTATCTCCCCGCACGAGTGGCGCCGCGACAAGGCCCGCCAGCTCTTCCAGCTCCTGCTCACCCGCCGCGGCCGCCTGTTGGAGCGCGACCAGATCGTGGAGGCCCTGTGGCCGGGGCTGGACGCCGAAACCGCCTCGCGCGACTTCAAGGTGGCGCTGAGCACCCTCTACCGCGTGCTGGAGCCGGACCTGCCCGCCCGCGCGCCCTCGGCCTACGTGCTGCGGGAGGGCACGCTGTACGGCCTGCGGCCGGGCGCCGACCTCTGGCTGGACGCTGAGGAGTTCGAGCGGCTGGCGGCCGAGGGGGATCGCCTGGCTCGACAGGGGGATGCCGGCTTCATTGAGCGCTACCGGGCTGCGATGGCGCTGTACCGCGGCGACTTTCTGCAGGACTATCCCTACGACGAGTGGTGCGCGGAGGAGCGGGAGCGGCTGTTGGGCGTGTGGTTGCACGTGGCCGACCGGCTGGCCGATGGGCTGGCGGAGCAGGGGCGGTGGGACGAGGTGATCGCCGTGTGCCAGGCCATCCTGCAGCGGGACGAGTGCTGGGAGCACGCCTACCGGCTGCTGATGCTGGCCCACGCGCGCCTGGGCAACCGCGCCCAGGTCCTGCGCACGTACCAGCGCTGCGTGGAGCGGCTGCGGGCGGAGCTGGACGTGCCGCCCTCTCCGGCCACGGTGAGGCTCTTCGAGCGGCTGCGGGCGGGATGAAGGTTTGTCACAGCGTGTTGGCGAGATCGCCGGCGAGGGGTATAATGGACATGCAACACTGGGTGAAAGGAGACGAGCTATGTTGAAACCCCAGCGACTGACCTTTCGGCCCGCAAAACCGTGTTGCTCCGTCCGACCAACCAAGCCTAGGCCAAGTGTTGGCCGAGGTGGCTTAATGTAGCGCAACTCCTGCGGAGTTGCGCTACAAGGACTAGAGACCATGAAACGCGACGCCGTCCTTCAAATCCTCAGCGCCCACAAGCAAGAGCTTTCAGCCAAATATGGCGTCACCCGCCTGGGCATCTTTGGCTCTGTGGCGCGCAACGAAGCGACCGATGTGAGTGACGTTGACATCGTCGTCGAGATGCCCCCGGACCTGTTCAAAATGGTCCATATGAAAGAAGAATTGGAAGAGATACTCGCCGCACCGGTGGATTTAATCCGCTACCACAGGCACCTGAACGACTATCTCAAGCACCGCATCGAACATGAAGCCATCTACATCTGATCCCCTGTTGGTGCATCAAGTCCTAGCCAGCATCGCAACGGCCATCGAGCGCATCGAGCGTCGGTTCAGAGGCATCGAGCGCGCCGAAGACTTCCTGGCCAGCGACGAAGGCATAGATCGCCTCGACGGGATCACGATGATGCTCATCGCCATAGGGGAGCAGGTCAAACAGCTGGAGAGGGTCTCTGACGTAAACTTAGCGCACCGCTTCCCCGAAGTTGACTGGAAAGGCGCCAAAGGGATACGCGATTTTCTCAGCCATCACTACTTTTTTCTGGACGCTGAGGTGATCTTCGACGTGTGCCAGAACAAGTTGGGGAGTTTAAAGCGCGCCATCACTGCCCTTCTGGAAGAGTATCCAGGCTGATAGGACATCGAACCTAGCTGGTCTCGTGCGGCTGGGCAACCGCGCCCAGGTCCTGCGCACGTATGCTGCGCACGCTGCGTGGAGCGGCTGCGGGTGGAGCTGGACGTGCCGCCCTCTCCGGCCACGGTGAGGCTCTTCGAGCGGCTGCGGGCGGGATGAAGGTTTGTCACAGCGTGTTGGCGAGATCGCCGGCCAAACGCGTTACTGCGCGGCCTCGATGCGCACGAAGTCCCACCGCGCCGCAGCCGGGTCGTAGCGATAGAACAGCACATCCTCCCGCCGCTGGCCGGCCACCTGCAGGGTATAGTTGAAGTCCATCAGGTTCAACACCATCGTGTCCCCGCCCTGAAACCGGATGCGCCGAGCGGTGCGCCGACCGCCCACCGCGTGCTCCCCGTACGAGAACTCCCGCCGCGGCTCCCCCACGAAGTTCCCCGCCGGGTCCAGCCCCACCGACCACACTTCCGGCCGCCGCGCCAAGCCGTAGTACAGCCGCTTGCCGTCCACGCCGTTGAACACCGCCAGCCCCATGGCGTCCACGCCGTCGTGGTGCGCTGCCACCTGCCCCGTGGTCAAGTCAACCCGAAAGAGCCGCCCCACCTCCTGGCGGGCCGTGGAGCCGGCCAGCGACGACGCATATAGGCTCTCGGTCTCGCAGTCGTAGGCCAGCCCCACCACGCCGAACGGATTGGCGCCGCTGGGCGGCTGCGCCCACGGCAACTCCACGTACAGCGCCATCTCCTGCGTGTCGCTGTCCACCCGGTAGATGCGGTTCTGCTGCTCCGGCGGATTGTCCACCAGGCTCACCAGCGGCACCGGCGCCGTGTAGATGTGGCCGTGCCGGTCGGTGATGAAGGGTCCCAAGTAGCCGGCGTCGTCCCACGTCTCGTGCTGATAAACCCGGCCTTGGCCCTCGTTGCCGTCCGGGTCCAGAACCGCCAGCCCTTTGACGTCGGTGAGGGCAGTGGTCAACGCGGCCCGGGGGCCCAGCCCCAGGCTTGCCTGAAACCGCGGCCCCGCCCGGCAGCCGTCCACCGGCCCGATGACCACCACCGTCGGCGCCGCCGTCGCGGTCGGCGTGGTCGGCGCCTCGCCCTGGGGTCGGCTGCGCAGCAAACCGACTGCGGCGACCACGAGCGCGAGCCCTATTACAGCCACCAGCGCCGCTCTGGCCGGCCAGGCCAAACCCTCTCCGGCCTGGGAACGGCGCTGAGAAGCGCGCTTCTTCTTGTTGGATGCCGCTGGCTTGGCCACAGCTCACCTCACGGCGCCGGCACGAACATCGGCCCAAAGGCGCAGGGAAAAACCCGGTAGCGCACCAGGCCCGCCGCCACGTAGCTCTCGGCCCAGCAATACTCGTTGCCCGGCGTGTCGTCGTTCTTGAGCTCCGGCACGTACCACAGCACAAGGCCGTCGCCCAGCGGCTCCGGCGGGTCCATGAACTTCTCCGGCCCCTGCCGATGGTCGGTGTTGCAACAAGGGCCGATGGTCAGCAGGTCGGCGTCCCCCTCCTCCGGCCTGTAGACCGTGACGTACACATAGGGGTTGTCCCCGCGCGAGCCGTCGCCGAACTGTCCCCGGTTGGGCTCGAGGTAGTAGCCCCGGCCGTCCGCGCCCAGGATGCGGAACGCATAGCCCTCGGCCGTGTGGGGGGCGTTCTCGTCCAGCTTCACCCACCCTTCCTCCGTCCATGGCGTCCACTGGAAGCCGTCCCACTGGGCTAGGTCGGCGGGTCCGTCGAAGGCTCCCGGCGTCAAGTGGAAGCGCAGCACCGGCCGATAGGTCCCCCGGTTTCCGCAGCCCCGCCCTAGGTTGCGACCACCGATACGGAAGCGGCCATCCCGGTAGAACTCAAAGGTGTGCACGTAGCGGTAGTTGCACGGCAGCGGCCACTGCTCGCTGCGAAAGTCCTGCTCCAGCACAAAGCCGACCGCCTCCCCCTCCTGCTCGATCTCCAGCACCGTCGGCCCGCTGAAGGCCACCACCGAGGCCGTGCTGAACAGGGGACACCCCGTGGCGTCGCTGTACCCGAACCCTTGGTCCGTCGAGTAGCTCACGTGCCAGTCCACCAGCTTGGCGCTGCGCAGCACCGGCCGGCCCTGGAAGGTCACGTCCCGCACCTCCAGCCCGTCCGACGAGGTGAGCTGGTAGCTCAGCTCCCAGCCGTCCCGCGCCAGACGCTGCGACCGCTCGCAGTAGGTGGCCATCACTACTGCGTCCTGCAGGCCTTGCTCTGTCACCGCTGCGCCCTCCCCCTGGCCGGTGTCGGTCCAACGGGTGCCCACCAGCCGCCCCTCCGTCAGGTCCACGATGGCCCACAGGGCGCGGCCCTGGCCGGGCAGGATGAACGTGGGGCCGACGCACAGGTGCCGCGAGCGCTCGCACTGGGTGTTGTTCAGCGCCGTCTTCACGTTGGGCATGCCGGCCATGTCCACCCCAGGCCGAAAGCCCAGCGCCTCCGCCACCTCGGGCGAGTGGATGGCGATCTGCGCCGCCAGCTCCCCTAGATACGGCGGCAGCTCCGGCTGCGTCTCCGGATAGTAGACCACGTTGACCACGCTGCCCCGATCCAAGTTCACCAGGGCCACCACCGTGGCGTTGGCCGCGTAGTTGTAGATCTCGACCCGGTAACAGGTCTGGTTCGCACAGCGCTGGGCTGCCTCGCCGCTGAGGTCGGAGGGCAGGGCCGGCCGCACCATCATCACCTCGCTGCGCAGCGGCGCACCGGTCAACCGATCGAACACGAAGGAGCGCACTGTGGCGTCGGCCACGGCGATGGCCTGGGCCTGTTGTTGACGGGCGTCCAGCTCCCCCTGGTACAGGAGCACCGGCTGGTCGCTGGCCAGCGCCTCCGTAAAGCGCTGCTCCCGCTCGGCCAGCATCGGCACGGCTGCCAGCAACGCCTCGCGGCTCCCCACCTCGGCCAGCCGGCCCGGGTCGGGCGTGGGCGTAGGGCCCGGCGTCGCAGTCGGCCGCGGGGTGGGCAATGGAGGCGGCGTCGGGG
>JANWYQ010000159.1 GCA_025055015.1 Caldilineales bacterium | reverse complement strand
TTGGTGCTGGCCGGTCCGCAGGGCGAGGCGCTAGGCCTGCCACTGGTGCGCTTCTGCGAGCGCCAGGGGGTGACGGTGCTGCACATGCCTGCGCCGGTCTTCCACGCGCTGGTAGATGACCTGGAGGCCGCAGGAGTTCGGTGCCATGTGCCCCTGCGCCTCCTCATGCTGGGCGGCGAGGCGCCTTCGGTCGAGCGGCTGCGCGCCTTCACCGCCCTCGTGGGCCGTGCGCTACCCCTGATCACCCTGTACGGCCCCACCGAAGCCACTATCACCGCCACCTTCCACCGCACCACGACCGACGTGCCGGAGGACGTGGAGCGACTGCCCATCGGCCGGCCCATTGCCAACGTGCAGGTCTACGCGGTGGACGAGCAGATGCAGCCCGTGCCCGTGGGCGTGCCCGGCGAGCTGCTCATCGGCGGCGCCGGCGTGGCCCTGGGCTACCTGAACCGGCCGGAGCTGACGGCGGAGCGCTTCCTGCCTGATCCGTTTTCAGTGATCAGTGATCAGTTATCGGTGATCAGTCATCAGTCGGACGACGGCGATAACCGGCTACCGATCACCGATCACCCTTCACCGTTCACCGTTCACCGATCGCCGACCACCGCTCCCCGCTCCCCGCTCCCCGCTCCCCGCCTCTACAAGACCGGCGACCTGGTCCGCTGGCTGCCCGACGGCAACCTGGAGTTCCTGGGCCGGGCAGACGACCAGGTGAAGATCCGGGGCTTTCGCGTGGAGCCGGGGGAGGTTGAGGCCGCCTTGGCTGCCTCACCTGAGGTCAAGGAAGCGGTGGTGGTGACGCGGGAGGCGACAGGAGGAGGCAAGCAACTGGTGGCATACGTGGTGCCGCAGCCCGGCGCCACCGTGACGCCCGACCACCTGCGCCGCCATCTGCGCCAGCGCCTGCCCGACTTCATGGTGCCCGCCGCCTTTGTGGTCCTGGAGGCTCTGCCCCTGACCGCCACCGGCAAGATCAACCGGCGCGCGCTGCCCGCGCCTGAGCCGGAGGTCGCTGCCCCTGACAAGGGCTACCATGCCCCTCGTTCTCCTGTCGAGGAGATGTTGGCCGAGATTTGGGCCCGGGTGCTCAACCGGCCGCGGGTTGGCATCCACGAGGACTTCTTCGAGATTGGCGGCCACTCCTTGCTGGCCACCCAGGTGGTCTCCCGCGTGCGCGAGGCGTTCGGCGTAGAGCTGCCCCTCCAGGCCCTGTTCGACGCACCCACCGTGGCCGGTCTGGCTCAGCGCATCCAGGCCGCGCGCGCCGCGGCCCTCGGACTGCAAGCTCCCCCCATTCGCCCGCGGCCCGCCGACGGTCCCCCACCCCTCTCCTTTGCCCAGCAGCGCCTGTGGTTCCTGGACCAGTTGGAGCCCGGCAACCTGTTCTACAACATCCCCACCGTCGTCCGCTTGCTGGGCGAGCTGGACGTGGATCGGCTGCGAGAAGCCCTGAACCGCCTGGTGCGCCGACATGCGCAGCTGCGCACGACCTTCCGCAACGTCGGCGGCCAGCCTGTCCAGATGACGGCCCCCGACGCAACCGTGCCCCTGCCCGTTGACGACCTGACCGACCTGCCGGCCGAGGAACGGGAGGCCGAGGCCCTGCGCCGCGCCCAGGACGAGGTCAAGCAGCCGTTCCACCTGGACGGCTCTGTCTCGCCCTCCTTGCTGCGCGGCCGGCTGATCAAGCTAGCCGACGACGACCACCTGGCCGTCTTTACCGTTCATCACATCGTCGCTGACGGCTGGTCCATGGCTATCCTGGTGCGGGAGCTGGGTACCCTGTACACAGCCCTGGCCACGGACGCCGACGCTGATCCGCTGCCGCCGCTGGCCGTGGAGTACACCGACTACGCCGCCTGGCAGCGGGAGTGGCTGTCGGGCGAAGGCGACTGGTCGCCGCTGGAACGCCAGCTGCGCTATTGGCGGGAGCAGCTTGCCGGCAGCACCACCCTGCTGAACCTGCCGACCGATCGCCCGCGGCCGGCGGTGATGACCTGGCGCGGGGCTACCGAGCACTTCACGCTGCCCAAGGCCCTGAGCGATCGCCTCCTGGCCCTGGGCCGGCAAGAGGGCGCCACCCTGTTCATGACCCTGCTGGCTGCCTACCAGACCCTGTTGTACCGCTACAGCGGCCAGAGCGACATCAACGTCGGCACCCCCATCGCCGGCCGCCACTACCCAGAGGTGGAGAACGTCGTCGGCTTCTTCGTCAACACCCTGGTGATGCGCGCCCGCTTCGACCAGGTGCACACCTTCCGGGAGCTGCTGCGGCAGGTGCGGCAGACCGCCCTCGACGCCTACGCACACCAGGACGTGCCCTTTGAGATGCTGGTGGACGCGCTGCAGCCGGAGCGCGCGCTGAGCCATTCCCCCCTGTTCCAGGTGGCCTTTGGCCTGCAGAACATCCCCATGCAGCCGCTGCACCTACCCGGCCTGGTGATCCAGCCGGTGGCTGTGGACAGCGGCACGGCCAAGTTCGACCTGACCCTGGCCATGGCGGAGACCGAGGCCGGACTCAGCGGCGCCATCGAGTACAACACCGACCTGTTCAACGGGGACACCATCCGCCGCATGGTGGGCCACCTGCAGACCCTGCTGGAGGCCGTTGCCGCGAACCCAGACGCCGCCATCGCCACCCTGCCCCTGTTGACCCCCGCCGAGCTCCGCCTCATGCTGGTGGAGTGGAACGAGACTGCGCTGCCTACCCCGGTTGACCGGTGCGCCCATTGCCTGTTCGAGGCGCGCGCCGCCGCCCATCCTGACGCGCCGGCCGTGATCATGGCCCACCGCTCCGGCGCCGTGGAGACCCTCACCTACGGCGAGCTCAACCGTCGCGCAAACCAGCTGGCGCGCTACCTCTACAAGCTCGGCGTTGGGCCCGAAACGGTGGTCGGCATTGCCATTGATCGCACCCCGGCCATGGTGGTAGCCATCCTAGGCGTCCTTAAGGCCGGCGGCGCCTACCTGCCCCTCGATCCCACCTACCCGCCCCAGCGCCTGAGCTACATGATCGGGGACTCGCAGATCCCCGTGCTGCTCACCACCAGCTATTTGTTGCCCCGCCTGCCAGAGGTTGACCCCAGCGTGACCGTGCTGGCTGTGGACTCGGCGTGGCCGCGGCTGGCCTTGGAGCCCGATCACGACCTGGCGTGTTCGTTGACGCCGTACAACGCGGCTTATGTCATCTATACCTCCGGCTCCACGGGCCAGCCTAAGGGCGCTGTGCTGCGCCATCGGGGGTTGTCCAACCTGGCCGAGGTGCAACGACTGGCCTTCGACGTGGACGCCACCTGCCGAGTGCTGCAGTTCTCTCCCTTTTCCTTCGACGCCTCGGTGTGGGAAGTGTTCATGGCCCTGGCCAACGGCGCAGCGCTGGTGCTGGCGCCCCAGGAGACGTTGGCGTCGGGCCTGGATCTGGTGAGGCTCATGGCAGAACAGCGGATCACCCACGTCACCCTGCCGCCGTCGGTGTTGTCGGTGCTGCCCCCGGAGCCGTTGTCGGACCTGCGGGTGATCGTGGCCGCCGGCGAGCGCTGCTCGGCCGAGATCGTGAGGCGCTGGGCGACCTCGCAGCGCAAGCCTGTCGAACGCCACCCCTCGGCGCGCCCGGGGCTCTCCTCACAGGGCTCGGAGCCCGCCGTGCAGGGCCGCCGCTTTTTCAACGCCTATGGGCCTACTGAGACCACCGTCTGCGCGTCCATGTACCTGTGCGATCCGGCCGAACCCGACGATCCGCCCATCGGCCGGCCCATCGGCAACTGTCGGCTGTACGTGGTGGACGCCAACTTGCAGCCTGTTCCCATCGGCGTGCCGGGCGAGCTGCTGATCGGCGGCGTCAACGTGGGCCGTGGCTACCTCAATCGCCCGGAGCTCACCGCCGAGCGGTTCGTGCCAGACCCCTTCGCAGAGGTCGGCGATCAGAAGTTTGGGATTGCGGGTTTCGAGCTGCGCGCTACCCGCGGCCCCTTCCCGGTTGGCGAGCCCTGGTCGTTCGATGCCGACCACCTGCTGTACCGCACCGGCGACCTAGTGCGCTACCGGCCGGACGGCAACGTGGAGTTCTTAGGCCGGATGGACGACCAGGTGAAGGTGCGCGGGTTCCGCATCGAGCTAGGCGAGGTGGAGGCTGCGCTGCGGGAGCACCCCGCCGTGCAAGACGCAGTGGTCACCGCCCACGGAGATGTGTTGCACGCGTACTACATCCCCGCCCCTCGTAGTGACGACCTTAGTCGTCTAGAAGCGGCTGTCCGTCCTGCCGGACTGACCGGCGAGGCCGCTACCAGGAAGGAAACGGCCGCCGAGCTCAGGGCCTTCCTGCGCAAGCGCCTGCCCGAGTACATGGTGCCCGCCACCTACACAGCGCTGGACGCCTTCCCGCGCTCCCCCGCCGGCAAGGTGGACCGCCGCCGCCTGCCGGCGCCGGACCAGGCCGGTCGCGAGGCCACCGCTGACTACGTGGCTCCGCGCACCCTTGTGGAGGAGCGGCTGGCTGCCCTGTGCGCGCAGCTTCTCAACGTGGAACGGGTAGGGGTGGAGGACAATTTCTTCGAGCTCGGCGGCCATTCCCTGCTCGCC
>JANWYQ010000089.1 GCA_025055015.1 Caldilineales bacterium | reverse complement strand
CCAGCCCATGTGGTAGCGCAGCATGCCGTAGTGGCCGGCGTACAGCCCATCGCCTTGGCCCACTACCCGCTGCATCTCGGCCTCGATCAGGGGAAGATAGCGCTCGAAGATCTGCTTCGTCATGGGACCGGCTCCACCCTCGTGCTCCACCGTTGGCTAGCGACCGGCGACTGGTTACGGCTCGCCTCTCACCGCTTGCCGTTCACCGTAGACCGTTTACCGTTCACCGTCCGCAGTCCACCGATCACTGACCACCAGCCGTCCCGGCTCGCGCAGCGCTGCTACGTTGCCCGCTCCGGCCAGGAACATGGCAATGCGCAGCTCGTCTGCCAGGAAGTCAATGGTCTCCACCACGGCCTCGGCCGACTCGACCGCCGCCTTCAGGAAGGGGGAGGCCAAGCCGCCCAGGGTAGCGCCCAGGGCCAGGCACTTGGCCACGTCAATGCCGTTGCGCAGGCCGCCGCTGGCAAAGCGCAGGAGATGCGGCGCAGCCTCGCCCACGGCGATCAGGCTCTCGGCTGTGGGGATGCCCCAGTCGGCGAAGGAGCGGGCCAGCCGCTTCAGCCGCTCGGTCGGCGCGCGGTGGTACTCCACCTCGCTCCACGACGTGCCGCCGGCGCCGGCCACGTCAATGGCCGCCACGCCGGCTTCGGCCAGCCGCCGGGCCAGCTGGCCGGAGATGCCCCAGCCGACCTCCTTCACCACCACGGGCACCCCCACGTGGCGGCAGACGTGCTCGATCTTCTTCAGCAGACCGGCCCAGTGCCAGTCGCCGTCCGCCTGCAGCACCTCCTGCAGCGGGTTCAGGTGCAAGATCAGGGCGTCCGCCTCGATCATGTCCACGGCGCGGCGACAGTGGTCCACGGTGTAGCCCTTGTTGAGCTGCACCGCGCCCAGGTTGGCGAAGAGCAGGATATCCGGGGCCTCCCGGCGCACGCGGAAGGTGTCGGCGGTCTCGGCCACCTCCAGGCCGGTGCGCTGGGAGCCCAGGCCCATCGCGATGCCTCTGGCCTGTGCGCCGATAGCGAGGTTGCGGTTGATCTGCTCGGCTCGGGCGGTGCCGCCGGTCATGGAGGAAATCAGCAAGGGCAGCCGCAGCGCTTTGCCGAACACCTCCACCCGTGTGTCTATGGCCTCTAGGTCAAGCTCGGGCAAGGCCTGGTGCACGAAGCGAAAGCGCTCCAGGCCGGTGGTTAGATG
>JANWYQ010000216.1 GCA_025055015.1 Caldilineales bacterium | reverse complement strand
GTCTGGACATACTGCCCGTTCCACAGGTTGACGATCTGCTGGTTGCCGCCGAAGGTCCAGGTGACGGTCCAGCCGTCCCAGGCAGCCGCGCTGCGGTTGGTCACCTGCACCGTGGCCACAAAGCCGGAGCCCCAGTCGTTGTCCACCCGGTACACCACGCTGCAATAGCCGCCGCCCCCGGCGCCGGCCGTGGGTGTGGGGGTGCGCGTGGGCGTCGGCGTCGAGGTAGGGCCGGCGGTTGGGGTGGCGGTGGGCGTGGGCGCCGAGCCGCCCCACAGCCGGTAGAGCAGGGCCATCTTGTCGTCCCAGACCGTGGTCCAGTCGTCCTTGAGGATGCCGCCGGTGTCGCCGCTGTTGGGGTTCCAGGACCAGTAGAACGCGCTGCGCAGGTTCTTGCCGATCAGCCAGTCCACCAACGCATCCTGCCAGACGCGGTCCTTGGGGTCGCCGCCGTGGCCGTAGCGGCCGCCGAACTCGCCCACCACGATGGCGTAGGCGGGCGAGAACCGGCCGAAGTGCTGCTCCCAGATGGCCGGCATGTTGGCCGGGAACTCGGGCACGTTGAAGTAGGGCTGGTTGTAGACGTCGGGGCCGTAGACGTGGGGGCTGTACACCACCTTGTGGGCCGGCAGGGCGGGGACGCTGCAGGCCAGGGGCTCCAGGTTGCCACCCCACCAGTGGTTGATGGTGCTGCTGCACACCGGGTTCTCCTGGATGCCCTCCACGAAGACCAGCAGGTTGGGGTTGGCCGCCAGGACGGCCTGGCCGGCGCGAGCGGCTGCCGCGTCCCAGTCGGTGGCCAGGTTGCCGGTGCCCCAGGTGGCCGCGCCGTGGGGCTCGTTCTTTAGGTCCACGGCGAAGAAGCGGGGCAGGTGGGCATAGCGCTGCGCCACGAACACCAGGTCGTTGATCCACTGTTGCTCGCTGTAGGTGGCCGTGTACCACAGGGGGGAGATGGCGTAGCAGTCGGGCCGGTGGTGGTCCAGGAGGATGTAGAAGCCCTGAGCGTCCAGCTCGGCCATCACCATGTCCAAGATCTGCAGGCTGTTCTTGCCCACCAGGTCGGGGTTGCGGTAGTAGTCTATGCCGCCCACGGCGCTGCCGCGCAGGGTGTCGGGGCAGAAGGGCAGGCGGACGGCGTTGAACCCGAGGCCCTTCATCTGGGCGATCATGTCGCGCCAGTTGCGGGCCCACAGCCCGTGCACCACGTGGATGTCGGTCTCGAAGCCGAACCAGTTGACCCCGCGCAGCTGGATGGGGTTGCCCTGGGGGTCCAGCACGGCGCCGCCCTGGACGGTGTAGCCGACGGCCTGGGCCAGGGTGGGCGGCGCGGCCATGCGACCGGCCGTCCAGGTCAGCAGGAGAGCGCCAATCAGAATGCCAAGGAGGTTCGTTGTGCGGCGACGTAGCTGCATAGGAGGACCTCGTTGGAAGCGTAGGAAGAGATGGACGGCGAGGGGGAGGGGGAAGCCAGCGAGAGCGCCGTGAGAGTGGACGCAGGAGGCGCCGTTTTTACCGTCCCCCACTCCCCGCTGCTGGGGAGCGGGAGTATAGCACAGGGCCGGCGCCGCGGCCAAATTCACGGGCGCTGCGGGGGTGTCGCGCGCCGGCCTCGGCCGATTTGACAGATCGGCCCGCTTGCGGTATAAAAAGCTCGCAATCGTTTGCGCAAACGATTGCTCTAGGGCTTTCCCCTGACGCCGTTCAACCCCATGCCCAGGTGCGCCATGGCTACCATGCACGACGTCGCCCGTCGCGCCGGCGTCTCCGTCACCTCCGTCTCCCACGTCATCAACAACACGCGGCCCGTCAGCGACGACCTGCGCCAGCGGGTCCTGGCCGCCATGGAGGAGCTGGGCTACCAGCCCAACCAGCTGGCGCGCAGCCTGCGCCGCGGCCAGACCCACACCCTGGGCATCATCATCCCCGACAACGTCAACCCCTTCTTCGCCGAGGTGGCCCGGGGCATCGAGGACTTCAGCTTCCAGAACGGCTACAGCCTCATCCTCTGCAACTCCGACTCCGACCTGCAGAAGGAGCTGCACTACGCCGGCGTGCTGGTGGAGAAGCAGGTGGACGGCATCGTCTTCGTGGCCGCCGGCCACAGCATGGAGCAGGTGGTGGGCCTGCAGCGCCGCCAGGTGCCCGTGGTGGTGGTGGACCGGGAGCTGAGCGGCGTGGCCGCGGACACCGTGCTGGCCGACAACCAGCGGGGCGGCTGGCTGGCCACCCGCCACCTGCTGGACCTGGGCCACCGCCGCATCGGCTGCATCACCGGCCCCTCCGACCTCACCCCCAGCGCCGACCGGGTGGCCGGCTATCGCCAGGCCCTGGCCGAGGCCGGCCTGCCCGTGGCCGAGGAGCTGGTGGTGCGCGGGGACTTCCACTACGACAGCGGCTACCGCGCCGCGCAGCAGCTCCTGGCCCTGCCCGACCCGCCCACCGCCCTCTTCGCCTGCAACGACCTGATGGCGGTGGGCGCGATCTGCGCCGCGGCCGACCTGGGGCGCAGCGTGCCCGCGGACCTGTCGGTGGTGGGGTTCGACAACGTCTCCCTGGCCTCCTACACCAACCCGCCCCTGACCACCGTGGCCCAGCCCATGTACGAGATCGGCGCGCTGGCGGCTCGCCTGCTCACCGAGCGCATCCAGGGGATGCAGGCGCCCCCGCGGCGCTACGTGCTCAACACCCGCCTGGTGGTGCGGCGCTCCACCGCGGCGCCGCCCGCCCCCGCTCCCCGTTGATCGCCCCCATGGAAGGAGGTCGCCGCATGTCGGCTCGCATCGTTGTCGTCGGCAGCCTGAACATGGACCTGGTGGTGCGCACTCCCCGCATCCCGTCGCCTGGGGAGACCATCATCGGCCGCGAGCTGCACACCGTGCCCGGCGGCAAGGGCGCCAACCAGGCCGTGGCCGCCGCGCGGCTGGGCGCAGAGGTGAGCATGGTGGGCCGCGTGGGCCGGGACGCCTTCGGCGGGCCCCTGCTGGCCAACCTGGCCGCCAACGGCGTGGACCACGCCTGGGTGCAGGAGGACCCCGACGCCGCCACCGGCGTGGCCTTGATCGAGGTGGACGACGCCGGCCGCAACAGCATCGTGGTGGTCTCCGGCGCCAACATGCGCCTGACGCCGGCCGACGTGGACGCGGCGCAGCCCGCGCTGGCCGGGGCCCAGGCGCTGCTGCTGCAGCTGGAGAGCCCCCTGGAGACGGTGCTGCACGCCGCGCAGCTCGGCCGTCGCCTAGGGATCGCCGTGATCCTCAACCCGGCGCCGGCGCGGCCGCTGCCGCCCGAGCTGCTGGCCGCGGTGGACGTGCTGGCGCCCAACGAGAGCGAGACCGCGCTGCTCACCGGCCGCAGCGTGGACACCCTGGCCGACGCCGAGGAGGCGGCGCGGGCCCTGTTGGACCGGGGCGTGCCCACCGTGGTGCTCACCCTGGGCGAGCGGGGCAGCCTGCTGGCCCGCCGGGAGGGGGTGCAGCACTTCCCGGCCTTCCCCGTCACGCCGGTGGACACCACCGCGGCCGGCGACGCGTTCCTGGGCGGGCTGGCGGTGGCCCTGGCCGAGGGGCGGCCGCTGGAGGAGGCCATGCGCTGGGGCAACGCGGCCGGCGCGCTGGCCACCACCCGCCTGGGCGCGCAGCCCTCCCTGCCCGACCGCGCCGCTGTCCTGGCCCTGCTGGCGTCGGCCGCCGAAGCCTGAGCCAGGGAGCCAACCCGGAACGGAGCCCTGAGGCGGCCTAGAGAAGGTGTCAGCCTATGAAGAAGACCACCCTGCTCAACCAGCCTCTCTCTGCCGTCATCGCCGGCCTAGGCCACCTGGACACCCTGGTGGTGGCCGACGCCGGCCTGCCCATCCCGCCGGAGACCCAGCGCATTGACCTGGCCGTGGCGCGCGGGGTGCCCGGCTTCTTCGACACCCTGGCGGCCGTGCTCAGCGAGATGGCGGTGGAGCGGGCCATCGTCGCGTCCGAGATGCAGGCCGTCAGCCCGCACGTCTACGCGCGGCTGCGCGAGGCCTTGGGCGACGTGCCCGTGGACCAGGTGCCCCACGTCCAGTTCAAGGAGGCCACCCGCGCGGCGCGCGCGGTGGTGCGCACCGGCGAGTGCACGCCCTACGCCAACGTGATCCTGGTGGCCGGCGTCGCGTTCTGAGGTCGCCATGCAGAGCTCAGCCCTCTCGCAGCCCGCCGTCAGCTGGCGCTCTCTGCTGCAGCGCTACGGCCTGCTGCTCTCTTTCCTGCTGCTGTGCGTTGGTCTCAGCCTGCTGTCGGACCGCTTCCTGACGCCGCAGAACCTGATCAACGTGCTGCGGCAGGCCACCATCAACGGCATCATCGCGGTGGGCATGACCTTCGTGATCCTCACTGCGGGCATTGACCTGTCGGTGGGCGCGGTGCTGGCGCTCAGCGCGGTGATCACGGCCGACCTGCTGCAGAAAGGGACGCCGCCGGCGGCGGCCATTGCGGCCGGCCTGGCCATCGGCGCAGGCCTGGGCGCGGTCAACGGCCTGATCGTGGCCCGCACCCGGGTGCCGCCCTTCATCGCCACCCTGGGCATGATGACCGTGGCGCGCGGGCTGGCCCTCACCTACACCCAGGGGCGCCCTATCACCGGCCTGCCGCCGGAGTTCCGCGTGCTGGGCACCGGCTCGCTGGGGCCTGTGCCCATGCCCGTGGTGGTGGCGGGGCTGGTGTTCCTGGCCGGCTACCTGCTGCTGGAGCGCACCCGCCACGGCCAGGCCATCCGCGCCATCGGCAACAACCCGACGGCCGCCCGCTACGCCGGCATCCCCACCCGCGGCTACGTGGCCCTGGTGTACGTGTTGTCGGGCCTGCTGGCCGCGCTGGCGGGGATCATCCTCACCGGCCGCCTCAACTCGGCCCAGCCCACCGCCGGCCTGGGCTACGAGTTCGACGCCATCGCCGCGGTGGTGGTGGGCGGCACCAGCTTCTCCGGCGGCGAGGGCAGCCTGTTCGGCACCCTGCTGGGCGTGTTGGTCATCGCCGTGCTGAACAACGGCCTCAACCTGCTGAACGTCTCGTCCTTCTGGCAGCCGGTGGTCACCGGCGCCGTCATTGCCTTGGCGTTGCTGCTCTACCGGGCCATCCGGTAGGGCTTCACCGTTGTGTCGGTGTTGTGTCGGTTTCACAAGCAGTTCACACCCAAAGGAGGTAGAAGACCATGCGAACCAAGCTGTGGATCGCAACCCTGATCACCGTCGTGGCGCTGGTGGTGGCGGCCTGCGCGCCGCCGGCCACCCCTGCGCCGCAGCAGCCGGCGCAGCCGGCGCCGGCCCAGCCGGAGGCCGCTCCGGTCGTCCTGGGGCTGTCGCTTTCGACGTTGAACAACCCGTTCTTCGTGACGTTGAAGGAGGGTGCGGAGAAGGCGGCGCAGGCGGCCGGGGTGAAGTTGGTGGTGGTGGATGCGCAGGACGATCCGGCCAAGGAGGCCACCAA
>JANWYQ010000205.1 GCA_025055015.1 Caldilineales bacterium | reverse complement strand
CCTGTCGGAACCTGGGCCATTATCGTCATCGGCCTGAGTCATCACCCAGTAGGAACCATTCCGACCGCACCGGCGTCTGTGCGCGCGACACACTGTGTTTTTTCTCGACGAGGTTTCTCCCATGAAACGTCTGCTTCTCGTACTTCTCGTTCTGTTTGTGATGGTGGCCGAGCTCGGCACCGGCTGTGCGCCTGCCATGCCTCGGGAAGGGGTCTCCGGCATCGGACCGGCGGCGCCGTTGCCCGCGCAACCATCGGAGGGCAGGGCCGTTGTGGCCGAAACCGGAAGGGTGTCTGACCAGCAGCTGCAAGAGACCCGCAAGGTCATCTATAACGCCAGCATGGTCCTCATCGTGCGCGATACCGAGGCGGCCGCCCGCCAAGTGAGCGAATTGGCGACTTCGCTGGGCGGTTACGTGGCCGATATGAACGGCTACCGCGGCACCGACAACATCCTCCGCTATACGATCACCCTGCGGGTGCCGGCCGAACAGTTCGAGGCCACCCGCGCCGCCCTGCGTGCGCTGGCCGTGCGGGTGGAAAACGAGACCATGAACACCAACGACGTTACCGACCAGTACTACGACCTGGAAGCCCGGCTGCGGGTGTTGCGCGCCACCGAAAACGAGCTGCTCGCCCTGCTGCGGGAGACGCGCGAGCGCGGGGGTAAGGTCGAGGACATCATGGCCATCTACCGCGAGCTGAACTCGGTGCAGAGCGAGATCGAGTCGTTGCAGGGCCAGCTCAATCGCCTGGACAAGTTGGTGGCGTTCTCCACCATCACGGTGGAGCTGCGACCCTACGAGCTGATCGTCCCCGTCACAACGGAGGAATGGACGCCCTTGCAGACCGCGCGCGAGAGCTTCGGCACGCTGGTGCAGGTGTTGCGCGGCCTGGTGGACCTGCTCATCCGGCTGGTCATCATCGTGGTGCCCGTGCTGCTCATCCTGGCCGTGCCCGTCGTCCTCGTGTTGCTGCTCCTGCGGGCCGTGATTCGGCGGCGGAAGGGATGAGGTGGGCGCTGGTGACGATGGACGATGGACGGTGGACGATAGAGAAGATTCCATCGTCCATCGTCCACCTGTGCTACAATGAGGCCAACCCTTTCTATCTTGCGGAGTCGCGATGTTTGACCAGTTCAACCTGAGCGGGTTGGCCGTTCTGGCCGTGGTGCCCATCCTCGGCTTTCTCATCTTCGTCCACGAATTGGGCCATTTCCTGGCGGCCCGATGGATGGGGGTGCGGGTGCGCGAGTTCGGTTTCGGCTATCCCCCGCGCATGCTCAAGCTCTTCGAGCGTAACGGCGTCGAATACACCCTCAACTGGCTACCCTTGGGCGGCTTTGTCAAAATGGTGGGCGAGCAGGACGACTTCGACGGACCCGGCAGTTTGGCCGCGGCGCCGCCCCTACGCCGCGCCGTCGTCCTGGCCGCCGGATCGTTCATGAACATCGTGACCGCCGTCGTTCTTTTCGCCGTGCTGTTGGCCGTTGTCGGTGTGCCCCGTCTCACGGTGGACCCCGCCGGCCTGCGGGTGCAGATCGAGGCCGTGGCTCCCGATAGCCCGGCCGCGGCGGCGGGTTTGCAGGTGGGCGATGTATTCCTCACCATTGACGGCGTCGAGGTCTTCGGTCCCGAAAACGTCAGCAACGCCATTCGGGCCGGGGCCGGGCGTCCGGTCGTCATCGTGGTCGAGCGGGCCGGGCAGCCGCTCACCGTCAGCGTGGTGCCCCGACTGCCGGCCGAGATACCCCCCGGTCAGGGCGCCATCGGCGTGCGCATCGCGGCCGTCATCCCCCCGGATGCGGTGACTCGCGAGCGCATGGGCGTCGGCCAGGCCCTGGTGGCCGGCGTGACCTACACCGTTCGCTTTATCGGCCTGATGATCGAGGGCCTGAGCGGTTTGCTGCGGGGGCTGATCGGCCAACAGGCCGCCATGCCTGAAGGCGGCGTGGGCGGCCCGGTGGCCATCGCCCGCATCACGGCCGAGGTGGCCCGTCAGGGCTGGGCCGATCTGATCGAACTGACGGCCATCCTCAGCCTGAACCTGGCCGTGATCAACCTGTTGCCCATCCCGGCCCTCGACGGCGGCCGGCTCTTCTTCGTCCTGGTCGAGGGGATTCGGCGCAAACGCATCCCGCCGGAGAAGGAGGCCCTCGTCCATCTGGCCGGTTTTGCCCTGCTGCTCGGCCTGATGGCGCTGATCACGGTGGTGGATGTGCAGAACTGGCTGGCCGGGCGGCCGCCGTTGCCCTAGGATGGGGAGGGCATTCCCGGCACCTTCGGCAGAGAGGACTTCTCGGCGAAAGCCTGGGGGATGCCCACCTCGCGGCAGCGACGCAGGAGGGTGCGATGTTCCTCCACGAGAGCCGCAAACCCCTCGTTGCCTCGGCTGCGCATGCCGTCAGCGAGCTGGCGGAACAACGAGTCGGCCTCCTCGCCCAAGAGATCGGGGTGATCTTCGAGAACGCGGCGGGAGTCGGGCCAGGTAGGGGCCACGAGGAAGTTGTATAAGGCCTTGACCAGGGCGATCCGTTGGACGACATCGCTTGGGGGTTGTCCTCGGCCGACATCGCCCGATGGCGGCCGTTGGGCTTCCCGCTCCGCCGTCATCTGGATGGCCTCGTCCACGCTCAGGCCCCTTTCTCGCGCCGCCTGATAGAGCTGCAGGAGCAGGCGATAGCGTTTCCCGACCGATTGGGTCAGGGCTTCGGTCTCGGTGTGGCGGGTGCGATCCAGTCCCGCGGTGATGCGCGCCTCGGCTTCGGGCGTGAGGATAACCGGATAGTCGCGGGCAACCCGTAGGAGCGCCGGGACTGAGTCGGCCTGCAACAGGGCCAAGATGGCGGCGCTGATGGGGTCGGCGGTCAGGAGTTCCGTCACCGCTTTGTGAGCGTCCTCTTCCAGGAGGGTATAGGCCACCGGGTCTTCCTGTCGCAACCGTCCCACGATGGTCCGGAGCTCCGTGAGGAACTCCTGCAGCGCGGCCTCCGGGTTGGTCGCGAGAGCGATGGGGAGCAGCTCTCGCGGGACCACGGACAGATTCCTCTCCCACTCCTTCCGCCAGACGACGCCCGGCCGCATGCGCAGCACGTGGAGCAGCTCGGCGGCATGCTCGCGGTGTCGTTTGACGGGGGTGCCGCGAGGAGGGGAGAAGAGGAGTTCCCCACCCCGGCTCTTCTGCGCATGAGGGGAAGCGGACGGCCTCCCATGACGGCCCTTCTCCGCCGAGGAGGGGGTGTAAACGAGCAGCGGCGCCTCGATGCGGCCCAGGTCGGCGCGACAATGGGGGCAGGTCACGTCGTGCAGGGTTCCCTTGCGGATGCGCGCCAGCAGGTCGGGCCGTTCGGCCGTGTCCACGATCAGCCAGACGGTGAAATCGAAGGCGCGATGGCAGGACGAACAGGTGATGGATTGGGTCTGGGCGTAGGAGACCCCGGCACGAGCGGGCATGGCGATGCTCCTTGGCGGACGTGGCGCGACGAGCGACGGGGGCATTGTAGCCCGTGCGTTCGCGGTTGTCCAATCGTTGCGCGAGAGGGGTGCGGCGCTTTCGTGGCCTTCGTGCTCCCGTTCCTTGGCCCGAAACCGGGGCCAGGAGACGGCTTGCGGATATGACGCAATGCGTCGCAATTGACACAACGCGTCATGGTGGTTATACTGAGGCCATCGTTGGGCCTGTGTGCAGGCCGATGGCCTCGCCCCGGTCGCCTTGTCGCCATTTCACAATTTGCCCTCACAGGAGGTCCGCCATGCGTGATGTGTATGTGCTCGGCGTGGGACAAATCCCCGTCACGAAGGAGAAGGACGAACCGCTACGGGAGATGGCCGCCCGCGCCGTCAGGGCGGCTTTGGCCGATGCTGGGGTGGAAACGGCCGACGCGCTCTACACGGGCAATATGCTTTCGGGGATGCTTTCGCATCAGCAGCATCTGGGCGCGCTCGTGGCCGATGCCGCCGGCCTGCGCGGGGTCGAGGCGGCTACGGCCGAAGCGGCCTGTGGGTCCGGCGGCGCGGCCATGCGCTGGGGCTACATGGCCGTCGCCGGCGGTCTCCACGATGTGGTGGTCGTCTGCGGGGTCGAGAAAATGACCCATACCGACCGCTACGAGACGACGCGCGCCTTGGCGACGGCCAGCGACTGGCCCAACGAGGGCGCCCACGGCCATAGCTTCGTGTCGCTCAATGCGATCATCATGCAGGAGTACCTGCGCCGCTATCGGGCCAATCGCTCGCTCTTTGCGGCCTTTGCCCTCAACGCCCACCACAACGCCGTCACCAATCCCTACGCGCTGTTCCAGAAGGCCATCACCATCGAGAAGTACGAGGAATCGCCCATGGTGCAGGCGCCGATCCGCCTGTACGACGCCTCGCCCATCTGCGACGGCGCCGCGGCCATCGTCCTCGGCACGGCCGAAACGGCCGCCGCCCGTCGGGATCGGCGTCCGCGGGTGCGGGTGGCGGCCTCGGCCGCCGCGACCGATAGCGTCGGCATTGCCGACCGCCGCGATGTGCTCGCGATGGATGGGGTGGTGGCTTCGACCCGCAAGGCCTATGCCCAGGCCGGGGTGGGGCCGGAGGCCATTGACTTCTTCGAGTTGCACGATGCCTTCACCATCATGGCCGTGCTGGCCCTGGAGGCTGCGGGCTGTGCCGAGCCGGGCAAGGGCTTGTGGTTGGGGGCCGATGGCGAGATCACCCTGGAAGGGCGAATCCCCATCTCCACCTTGGGCGGACTCAAGGCGCGCGGCCATCCGGTCGGCGCCACCGGCGTGTATCAGCTCGTCGAGACCTACCTGCAGCTCACAGGTCAGGCCGGTCCCAATCAGGTGGCCGACGCCCGCATCGGCATGGCCCAAAACGTGGGCGGCACCGGCGCCACCGTCATCACCCACATCCTGGAACGGGTGGATTGAGGAGGGAATTGGATGCTGGTTACTGGTTACTCGGTACTGGTTACTAGTTACTGGGTACTGGGTACTGGTAACCGATCACCAGGTACTCACATGGCTCGTTCGACCACGAAGTTGAGGATGTTGCCGTAGGCGCGGCGGAGGAATTCGGGCCAGCTGCTGCCGGGCAAGAGCGGGGGGAAGGCCGAGGCGCCCGGCTGGTCGAAGCGATGCCCCGCGCCGGAGGCGTCCCAGATGATGTCGGCGCCGGGGATGCCCATCTCCACCAGGGCCTTGTCGGGCGCGTAGCCGTTGTTGGCCAGGGTGTTGTCGTGGACGTGTACCCGCTCCGGCAGGGGGCCGACGTCCACCTCGTTGGGCTGGAAGACGCCGCTGCGGGTCAGGCTGTAGACGGCGATGCCCACCGAGCTGTGGTCGCGCACGGTGTTGGCATAGACCTCCACGTCGTCCGCGCCCAGCAGCAACATGCCCACGCCCGCCGGCACGAAGCGCACCACCCCGCCGCGGGCGAAGTTCTCCCGGTTGTTGTTCTCGATGACGTTGTGGTGGATGCGGGTGTGCATCGAGATCTTGGACGTGAGCTGGGGCAGCACGAAGACCAGCAGCCCGGCGGTGTTGTCGTAGGCGTGGCAGTTGGTGACCTCGCCGTTGAGGGTGTTCTCCAGCTCGATGCCGGCCACGTTGCCGTAGGCCACGCAGTCCCGCACCAGCGCGTTCTCCGACTGGCCCACGTAGATGCCCGCGTCCTCGGCGCCGGTCACTGTCACCCGCTCGACCAGCACGTTCGTGCTGCGCACGGGGTAGACGCCGTAGGTGCCCGTGCGCTCGGCGAAGATGTCGTACAGGTGCACGCCCGTGGCGCCCTCCACCAGTACGCCGTTGTCCTTGTAGTTCCGCACGTGGAGCTTGCCCAGCCGGAAGTTGTTGCCCGAGGCCACCACGGCGTCGGCCAGCGCCAAGCGGCCGTCGAGGACGGGGTACTCGCCCGCGGCGTTAGGAATGCCCTCGATGGTCAGGTCGCTGATGTCCACCACGACCGTCTCGTGGTACACGCCGTAGGGGATGAGGACCGTGTCGCCGGGGCGGGCGCGGTCCACCGCGGCCTGGATGGTCTCGCCCGGGGCCACGGTGATGGTCATGGCCGGCCGCGGGGCGACGGTCTGGCCGCTGCCCCCGCGGTTGACCGCCGCGGCCACGGCCCGCGCCGGGTTCTCCACCCGCGACACCACCGGCAGCCCCGACGGCACCGCGGCCGGGATCTCGGGCAGGCCCGACTCGTCGGTCAGCGCGTAGAGGAAGGCCACCAGATCGGCCCGCTCCTGTTCGGTCAGCTCGAAGCCGTTGACGAACACGTCCACCCGCTCGTTGCCGAAGGCGCGGCCGCCGCCCTGGGCGTAGAAGTCCACCACCTCCTCCAGGGTGGCCAGGGAGCCGTTGTGCATGTAGGGCGCCGTGAGGGCGATGTTGCGCAGGGTGGGCACCTTGAACGCGCCGGGCTGGCCGTCGGGCACGACGGCCGCGCGGCCGGGGTCGTCGTCGGGCACGCCGATCACCCGGAAGGTGTCGCTGGCGAAGGTGGGCGCTGCGTGGCACTCGAAGCAGCGGGTGGCGCCGGAGCGGAAGAGGGCCAGCCCGCGGCGCTGCGACGGGGTGAGGGCGTCGAAGTCGCCGGCCGCGTAGCGGTCGAAGGGGCTGTTCTGGCTGAGCAGGCTGCGCTGAAACGCGGCCAGCGCGCGCACGGCGTTGGCCAGGGTCACGCTGCTTTCGCCGCCGCCGAAGGCCGCGTCGAAGCGGGCCACATAGGCGGGGATGGCCCGCAGCTCGGCCTCCAGCGCCGCGGGGTCGTCCACGCCCATCTCCTCCGGGTGGGTCAGGGGGAACTCGGCCTGGGCCTCCAACGAGTCCAGCCGGCCGTCCCAGAAGAGCTTACCGGCGTAGGCCACGTTCCACAGGGTGGGCGTGTTGCGGCTAAGGGGACCGCTGCGGCCCTCGGCCACCGGCCGGCCGTCGCCGAAGCCCAGGTCGGGGTGGTGGCAGCTGGCGCAGGCGCGGTCGTTCCCCTGGGAGAGGATGGGGTCGAAGAAGAGCAGCCGGCCCAGCTCGACCTTCTCCGGCGTGGTGGGGTTGTCGGCCGGCTCGTTGGTGGGGGGCCAGGCCCGCTGCAGGCCGGAGTAGGAGGGCTGCACGCTGCTGGCGCCGGCGCCGTGGTTGGCCATGTCCACGGGCGGGTCGGCCGGCGGCGGGGTCAGCGCCGCTACGACGATGACCAGGAGCAGGGCCAGGAATAACACGCCGAAGAGGATGCCCAGGAGTTTCAGCAGTCGTCGCATGGCAGGTCTCCGGTGGGGAACGGGGGGAGTTTGGGGGGAGCTGCTACGGCTGCGCCAGGAGGAAGGCTACCACGGCGTCCAGCTCCTCGCCGCTGAGGGCCTTGCCTAGGGTGGAGGGCATCAGGTCCTGGAAGCCGGGGACGAGGTAGGCGCCGGGGCGGAGGATGGAGGTGTAGAGGTAGCCGCGGGCGTCGAGGCCGTCCACCCGCGTGGCGCCCCGCTGGGCGATGCCGGCCAGGGACGGCCCCACCAGGGTCACGTCCGGGGCCAGGCTATGGCAGGCCGCGCAGTGGGCCTCGAAGACGCGCTTGCCCAGGGCCAGCTCCGGCGGCAGGGTGGGCGTGGGCGCAGGCGTGGGCGTGCTGCCGCACGCGGCCAGGAGCCAGGCAGCCAAGAGAAGGGGTAGGACGCGGGCGCAAGGCATGAAGGGGTGAGCTCGGCTGCAAGATCAAAAACTCGGTAAAGAGAGCGACGGGAGACAAGCATCCTGGTTCTATCACAAAACATGAAGTGCGTCAATCCCCTGGCCGCGACTTTTTCGTTTCTGGGGCGTCTACAAGGTGATAGAACATTTGTTCTTATCGAATTGCATGTCCAACCGCCGACGCCAGCTCGAAGCCGCCGTGGCGCAGATCCGCATGCGCTATGGCCCGCGCGCCGTGTGCACGGCTGCGGCCATCGAGCGGCCCCCGCCGCGCCTGTCCACCACCTTCCCGGCCCTGGACCGCGTCCTGGAGGGCGGTCTGCCCATCGGCGGCGTCACCGAGATCGTGGGCATGGCCACCTCCGGCAAGGCTACGTTGGCGGCTAAGGCCGTGGCCGCAGCCCAGGCGGATCGCAGCGCCCTGGCCGCCTGGATGGACCTGCCCCGCGGCTGCGACGTCGAGTACCTGCACCGGTGCAGCGTGGACCTGGAGAGGCTGCTGATCGTGCGGCCGCGCGGGGCCGAGGATGGGCTGGCCATCGCCACGGCCTTGGTGGAGAGCCACACCCTGGCCGTCCTGGTGTTCGACGGGGGCGACGCGCTCCATCAGGCCGGCCCCGCCGCAGTAGCCGCCGCCCTGGAACGACTGAGGACGCTCGCAGCCCAGGGCGTCACCGCCGTGATCTTCCTGGTGGACCCGCGCTGGCCGTGTCCGCCTCTGGCCGGCGTAGCAGCCCTGCGCCTGGCCCTGCGCCGGGAGGAGTGGCTCACCGAGGGCCGCGACGTGCGCGGCTACACCGCCCAGGTCGCCGTGGTCAAGCACAAGCTCGGCCGCAGCGGCGCCGTCGTCCCCATCCGCATCACCTTCAACGGCAGCGTCCACGGCGCGTGAAACAGGAGGTGGACCGGATGTCCAAGAGAGAGCCAGAGCCCACGTCGCAGGTGATCGCCTATCTCTGGGTGCCGTGCTTCGCCGCTGCCGTCGCCCGGCGGGCAGACCCACGGCTGGGCCGGGGGCCGCTGGTGCTGCTGGACGCCGAGGATCGAGTGCTGGCCGGCGACCTCCTGGCCGCCCAGGCCGGCGTCGGACCGGGGCTGACCCGGCACCAGGCTGTTGCCCGCTGCCCACAGGCAACGTTGGTTCCCGCCAGTCGCTACCCCCTTTGGGAGGCGCAGGAGCGCTTCCTGGAGCAGCTCAAGGCCTACAGCGACCGCTGGCAGCCGGACGGCCTGGGCTGCGCCTACGTGCAGGCGCCCTTCACCTTCGCCGAGCCGGCCTCGACCGCCGTGGGCGGCGCCTTGCCTGCGTGGTGCCAGGGCCTGGCCGACGTCGTGCGCGATCTGGGCTGGCGGCCGACCCTAGGCGCCACGGCCAGCAAGTTCGGCGCCGGGGTGGCCGGCTGGGCTGCCGGAGAGAACGCCGGCCTGCTGCTGGCGCCCGCTGCGCAGCGCGCCTTCCTGGCTCACCAGCCTGCCTCGCTGCTGCCCCTGGACGAGGACGCCCTGCGCCAGCTTCGCCACCTGGGCATCCGCACCCTGGGGCAGTTCGCTCGGCTGCCGGCGGCCGGCGTGCTGGCCCGCTTCGGCCAGGCGGGGCGCACGGCGCAGCGCTGGGCCCAGGGGCTGGACCCCCGCCCGGTTGTGCCCCCCTGGGAGGCGCCGGAGGTCTCGGTGCGGCTGGAGTGCGAGCCACCTCTAGCCGACGGCGAGCGCCTGCTGGCTGCCCTGGCCCATCGCGTGGAGCCGGCCCTGGCTGTCCTGCGCAGCCGCCTGCAAGCCGCGACCCAGGTGCGGCTGCAGATCACCCGCACCGATGGCCGCGTGCTCCTCCTCAGCCACACCTTCCCCCAGCCCACGGCGGCGACAGAGCCGGTGCGGTTGGCCCTGGCCCGCCTGCTGGCGCGCGCCGACTGGAGCCGACCGGCCGCTGAGCTTGTCGAAGCGGCCGGCGCGCCGCTGCCTGAGCCGGTCGAAGGCAGCGGCGTAGCCGAAGCGGCCGAGGCAGCCGTCGAGGTCGTGGTCACCCTGGCCGGGATCGCCGACGCCTCGGTGCAGCAGGCCCCGCTCTTTCCCGACCTGGCCGCCGACAGCCGCCAGCGCCTGACCGCCACCCTGGACCGGCTGGCGGCCCGCTTCGGCGCCGACGCCTTCCGCCTGGCTACCTTGGCCGACCCCGACCACCCTCTGCTGGAGCGTCGCTCGGCGTTCCTTCCCTGGCGTTAAGCTGTGACCTACCTGTGGCCCCTCGGCGAGCCGGTGCAGGTGCGGCTCGACCCCCAAGGCGCGCTGCGGGCCTTCGCCTGGCGCGGGGCCTGGCACTTGGTGGACGCCGTGGTCAACCGCTGGCGGGCGCACGCCGACTGGTGGACCGACGAGGCCTGGCAGGAGTACGTCAAGCTCACCACGGCCGACGGCCTGCTGTGCGTCCTGGCCCACGACCTGCGGCGGGACACGTGGCGCCTGGTGCGGGTGTACGACTGACCGACGGCGCATGTACTGCGAGCTCCACTGCCACTCCTACTACTCGTTGCTGGACGGCGCCTCCTCGCCTCGGGCCTTGGTGGAGCGGGCCGCGGCGCTGGGGATGCCGGCCCTGGCCCTCACCGACCACGATGGGCTGATCGGCGCGGTGGAGTTCTGGCGGGCCGCCCAGGCCCAGGGGATGCGGCCCATCGTCGGCGCCGAGGTGACCTTGGCCCGCGGCACCCATCTCACCCTGTTGGCGGAGACGCAGGCCGGCTACGCCAACCTATGTCGTTTGATCTCTGTCGGCCACCTGGCCGGCGCTAAGGGCCAACCTCGCCTGACCATCGAGGACGTGGCGCGGCACGCCGAGGGGCTGCTGTGCCTGTCGGGCTGTCGGCAGGGCGCCGTAGCCCAGGCGCTGATCGGGGCTTCGACAAGCTCGGCCGACGGGGCTTCGACAGGCTCAGCCGACGACGCGGCCCGCCTAGCGCGCGCGGTGCGAGCGGCCGGCCGGCTGGTGGACATCTTCGGCCGCGACCGGGTGTGGATCGAGCTGCAGCACCACCTGCTGCCCGACGACGACCGCCTGGTCCGTGGGCTGCTGGCCGTGGCGCGCGCGGTGGGCGTCGGCGCGGTGGCCACCAACAACGTCCACTACGCCACGGCCGACGGGCACCGCCTACACGACGTGCTCACCGCAACGCGCCACGGGGTCTCCTTGGCCGAGCTGGGCCCGCGACGGCGGCCCAACAGCGAGTTCTACCTCAAGGGCGCTGCCGAGATGGCGGCCCTCTTCAGCGAGCGCCCCGACGCGCTGGACGCCACCTGGACCATCGCCGAGCGCTGCGCCGTCTCCCTGGACTTCTCCGGCCGTCGGCTGCCCGCCTTTCCCCCGCGCTCCGAGGCCTTTCCCCAGGGCCTGCCGCCCGGCGAGACCCCCTTCAGCTATCTGTACCGCCTGGCCCACGCCGGCCTGCTGGAGCGGTACCGACCGGCGACGCCGCAGGCCGTCAGCCAGCTGGCCCACGAGCTAGCCGTCATCGAGGCCGTCGGCCTGGCCGACTACTTCCTGATCGTGTGGGACATCGTGCGCGAGGCCCGGGCGCGCGGCATCCGCTGCCAAGGCCGGGGCTCCGCCGCCAACTCGCTGGTGGCCTACGTCCTGGGCATCACCTCGGTGGACCCCCTGGCCCACAACCTGCTCTTCGAGCGCTTCCTGAGCGACCGCACCGACACCATCCCCGACATTGACCTGGACTTCGCCCGCGACCGCCGCGACGAGGTGATCGCCTACGTCTACGACCGCTACGGCCATGACCATGCCGCCATGGTGTGCAACGTGGTCACCTATCAGCCGCGGCTGGCCCTGCGGGACGCAGCCCGCGCGCTGGGCTTTCCGCCGGAGGAGGTCGGCCGGTTGGTGGAGGGCAGATCGGTGGAGAGCAAATCGGTGGATCGGGAGGCGGAAGGGGCGATGGGTGCCGATGTCGGTTCCGCAGCGACTTCTCCGTCGCTGGCGTTGCTGAACGACATCGCAGCGCAGCTGGTCGGCGTGCCCCGGCACCTGTCGGTGCACGTCGGCGGCGTGTTGATCACCGCCCAGCCGCTGGTAGAGGTGGTGCCCCTGGAGCGCGCGGCCAAGCCGAACACGGTGGTGGCCCAGTGGAACAAAGACTCGGTGGAGGACGCCGGCCTGATCAAGATTGACCTGCTCAGCCTGGCCACCCTGGCCATGCTCAGCGAGGCGTGCGCGCTGGTGGAGCGCCGCCACGGAACCGCCCCGGACCTGGACCGGCTGCCGCTGGACGATCCGGCCGTCTACCGGCTGCTGGCCGCAGGCGACACCATCGGCTGTTTTCAGGTGGAGAGCCGGGCGCAGATCTCCATGCTGCCGCGGCTCAGACCGACCCGCTTCGAGGACTTGATCGTCGAGATCGCCATCGTGCGGCCGGGGCCGATCCAGGGCGGCATGGTACACCCCTACCTGCGCCGGCGGCAGGGGCTAGAGCCGGTCACTTACCTCCACCCCTCCCTGGAGCCGGCGCTGCGGGAGACCTTGGGGGTGGTGGTCTTCCAGGAGCAGGTGCTGCGGGTGGCCATGGCCCTGGCCGGCTTTACCCCCGGCGAGGCCGACCTGCTGCGCCGAGCCATGAGCCGCAGCCGCTCGGCCGAGGCCATGGCCGAGCTGGAGGAGCGCTTCGTGCGCGGCGCGCTGGCGCGCGGGGTCGAGGAGCCGATAGCCCGCCAAGCCTTCCACCAGCTGCGCGGCTTCGCCACCTACGGCTTCTGCAAGAGCCACGCCGCCAGCTTTGCGCTGATCGCCTACCAAACCCTCTGGCTCAAGGCGCACTACCCGGCCGAGTTCTACTGCGCGCTGCTCAACCAACAGCCCATGGGGTTCTACAGCCCAGAGGTGATCGTGGGCGACGCGCAACGCCACGGCGTCGCGGTGCTGCGGCCGGACGTCAACGCCAGCCAGGAGCGATGCACGCTGGAGCGCGTCGCCTCCCACCTCGCTGCCGGCGGGAACCGGGCGGAGCCGGTCGCCGGCACGGGCGATGCCCTCCGCCTGGGGCTGCGCTACCTGGCCGGCCTGGGCCAAGCGGGGATCGAGCGGCTGCTGGCCGCGCGCGAGGATCGCCCGTTCGACGACCTGGCCGACTTCTGCCGGCGGACGCGGCTGCCCCGCTCCCTGGTGGCCGACCTGATCCGGGCCGGCGCGCTGGACAGCCTGCGCCTCCCCCGGCGACAGCTGCTGTGGGCGTTGGGTGGACTGCGCTACGAGGAGGAGGCGCTGATGGAGCCGCCAGACGTGGACGCCGACCTGCCGGAGCTCTCTGGCCGCGAGGCGATGGCGTGGGAGTACGAGCTGATGGGCCTGTCGCCCGACGGCCATCCGATGCAGTTCTGGCGGGCTTGGCTAAGCGGGAAAGGAGTGTTGGCCGCGGCGGAGCTGGCCGGACAGCCGGCCGGCGCCGTGGTCAGGACGGCGGGAATGGTCGTAGTGCGCCAGGCGCCGCCCACGGCCAAGGATCACCTGTTCCTGACCCTGGAGGACGAGACAGGGCTGGTGAACCTGGTGGTGCGGCCCGACCTGCGGCAGCGACGAGACGGGGAAGCGCTGCACCGGGCCAGCTTGTTGCTGGTGGAGGGTCGGCTGCAGCGAGAAGGGGAGGCCATCAGCCTGTTGGTGCAGCGGGCACAGGCGCTGAGGGCTGGCGACGCTCCACCTGTAGCCGCAGGCCCCCGCACGGGCGCAAGCGGTCGGGGTCGAACTTGAGCGGCTCGGTGTACACCTGCGGGTCGCGGTGCACCACCCACATAGGGATCAGCAGCACGCTGCCGGCCGGCAGCGTCGCGCCGTCCAGCCGGATCTCTGTCCTCGAATGGGGCAGCCAATAAACTCGCAAATTACGTTAAAAGCAACATTCGTGGTAGACTATAATAGACTATCCTCGAAAGAGTTTGGTAGAAACGTGTCATAGCTTTTGGACAACCTCACGCTCCAACAAGCACACAGCTACCACGGAGGTTTGCGGTGACTGAAAACCTTGAAGGCTCTGCATCGCTGTTGCCCGCCTCCCAGGGTTTGCCCCATGGAGACCCGCAACGATCTGAGCTGGACTGGTCCACCAGAACCCAAAATTACGACCAAGAGCTGGCTGCCCTCTACGATACTCTGTTGGCCATCAGCCATCTAGGGAATCTGAGAGACTTGTTAGCCAGCATCATACATCGTGCGGCCTCTTTGCTGGGCGCCAATCTAGGCGGTATTTATCTGACGCGGCCGGACGGCGAGAGCTTGGAGCTGGTAGCAGTGCATAACCTGGAGCCAAGCCTGGTGGGTACTGTGTTGCGGTTTGGTGAGGGGCTGGCGGGCAAGGTAGCCCAACGGCGGGAGACAATGCTCGTCGAGGACTACATGCGCTGGGAGGGCCGGGCAGCGGTCTACGAAGGAATACCGTTTCGTCGGGCGGTGGGAGTGCCCATGATGGCAGAGGGACGAGTCATCGGCGTGATCACGGTGTCGGGCTCTGAGACCGCCGGACCCTTCAACCAGGAGGAGGTGCGGCTGGTGGAGATGTTCGCAGGACAGGCCGCCATCGCCTTTCAGCAAGCACAGCTGATGGCCGAAGCGCAGCGACGTCGAGAGCGGCTGGCGAGCCTGTACCACTTGGCGGTGGCCATCACGGGAGCGCCCGACCGGGAGACGCTGCTGCAGCGGCTGTATGAGCAGGCGGCCCAGGTGTTCCGCTTCGACGGGTTTGCCGTGGCCCTGTGCCAGGGGAACGGGTGCAAGGAGTATCGCATCGTGATGGCCATCGAGGACGGCGCGCCGGTGCCAGGGGTGCACGGCGCTTGGGTGACGGAGGAGGAGGGGGGTCTGATCACCTGGGTGTTGCAGAAGGGGCAG
>JANWYQ010000199.1 GCA_025055015.1 Caldilineales bacterium | reverse complement strand
TGGCGCAAGTAGGTGAGATTGGCGAGGGCGGACCCCCGCACCCCCCGACCTGGGGGCGTGCCGCCCCTAGACCCCCGGCATGAGCTTGGCGCCAGGGCGAGGGGTGGCGCCGGGTGGGTGGGGCGCGCCACGCCGCAGGCGTTTGCGGACGAGGTCCCCTGAGGCTTGGGGTGGCGAAGGGTCTATGCCCATTGGCGAGGTTGTCGGCCGGGCCTGCAGGGTGCGGCCGCCGCAAGACGGGCACCGGCGGGAGGGAGCGCCCATGGGCGGGGTTGGGCCGAGGACGGAACGAAAAGCGTGGCGATGGGCTGCGCTTTTGACTGTGACGCGCCGCGTGGACCCCCTCCGTGGGGTCAGTCCTTCCGGTTTTGCCGCCGCGCGTTGCCGGCGTCCACGCCGCCGCAGCGCCGAAGCGAGGGGTGGCGCAAGTAGGTGAGATTGGCGAGGGCGGACCCCCGCACCCCCCGACCTGAGGGCGTGCCGCCCCCAGACCCCCGGCATGACCGTGACATCGGGGCGAAAGATGGCACCGGCCTGTCGGCGCGCTAGATTCGGGGGCCTTTCATGTTGTAGCCCGACCGTTTTCGGTTGAGGCCCTGCGGATTGCCCGGCTCCGGGACGAGGGGGTCGGGCTGGAGGAAGCGGCCGAGGACAGGGTCGTAGTGGCGGCAGTGTAGAGGCGAAACATGTTTCGCCCGTACAGCCCAATGGTAGCATCTTCCCGCTGGCCTGTAAAGCGGTAGGCCGTGGGCGTGGTGCCCCAGGTGTAGCGCGTCTCCCCCCAGGCCTTGTAGCGCAGCTCGGCCACTTGCGTCCCGCTGCTGTTGGCGGTAATGGCCGTCGAGCCCAGATGGTCCGTCAACGACGGTGGTCGTGCCGTTGAAGGTGGCCTTCACCCGCTGGCCGTCCCCGTCGTAGACGAAGCTGGCGCTGGCCCCGCCGCTCACCCCGGTGAGCCGGTTCTCCGCATCGTAGGTCAGGGTGTAGGTCGTTGCCCCGATCTTGCGCCGGCGCAGGTTGCCGTTCTGGTCGTAGCAGTAGGTGTTGCTGCCGGCCGTCACCACGGCATGGGGTTTGCTCAACGCCCCTTCCGGACAGTCGCTGGCCTGCGTGCCGTAGGTGTAAGAACCCACCCCCGTCTTGCTCATGAGATTCCCGCTGGCGTTGTAGGTATAGCTCTCGCTGTACTGCCCCTGCCCGCTGCTGCCCCCGCTGGCACCGGCACTCAGTAGCCGGTCCAGAGGGTCATAAGTAAAGCTTTGCGTCTGGGTGCCTCCCGTCACCTTGTAGTCCTTGATGGTCAGGACGTTCCCCACCGCATCGTAGACGTACTCCAGGTTCTGCAGCCCCTCGTAGGGGCTGGTGGGCCCGGTCTTGATCCACTGCAGCCGGAAGTTGTCCGTGCGATAGAGGTAGTCGGTGGTCAGCACCCCTGTGGTGCTCCCCAGCCTCCGCAGCTCCACCTGCCCCAGGGCGTTGTAGGTGGTATCGCCCACGTAGTAGGTGCTGCCATGGCTCTGCACCTGGCGCAAGAGGCCCATGGGGTTGTAGGTGAAGTTGACCTGCTCGCCGATCTGGCCGCCGTTGCCCCCGGGGTACTTCATCCAGGCCACCCGGTCCATGGCGTCATAGCCCCACTGGGTCTTAAAGGTGCCCCCATCTGTGCCGCTAACGACCTTCGTCTCCTCGGTCACCCGCCCCCGATTGTCGTAGGTCCAGCTCGTGGAGCCGGAGCCGTCCGTCATCCCCGTGCGCCGCCCCTTGCCGTTCGTCCCCTGGTCGTAGGTGTAGCTGACGGTCAAGGTGGGGTTGCTGGTGGGACAAGTGATGTCTGTCCGGTAGTGCTTGCCCGTCAGCCGGTTGAGGCGGTCGTAGTAGAAACAGATGGTCTGCCCGCGGGCGTCCGTCTGTCGCGTCAGGTTGCCGGCCGCGTCGTAGGCATAGGTCCAGACGCCCATGTTGGGGTCGGTCACCTTGGTCTTGCGCCCGGCCAGGTCGTACTCTACCTCTATGGCCGCGTTGTCCGGCCCCGTCACCTTCGTCAGCCGGTCGGCCACGTCGTAGGCGTACGTAGTCTCCGCGTAGACGGCTGCCCCCCAGTTCAGGCCGGTGGTTGTCGTGTATTGCTTCACGCGGATCAGGCGACCCAGGCCATCCATCTCCCGGATGGTCTGGCGGTTGAGCGCATCGATCACCGCCACCTGGCGGTCCTGGTAATGCGTTTGCGTGGTCGTTCCGTCGGGGTGGATCACCTTCGTCACCCGGCCCAAGGCGTCGTAGGTGGTCTCGGTCTTGGACTGCGTCCAGTCTGGGGTGCGATAGACGCCCGGCGCCGCCGCATAGAAGTAGGGCACGTTCTCCTTGGTCACCAACCCCAAGGGGTTGTACTGGAAACTGACCAGGATGCTCTGGTTGCTCGCCGCCGCTTCGGCCTGGGTTTGCACCACCCGCCCTAGCCCGTCGTAGAAGGTGTAGCGCTCGAGATAGCCCGTGCCGGCGCTGCCGTCTTGACGCTCTTCCGTGACTCGGTAGGGCGCCGTGGCGCCTGCGTAGTTGGTGTACGTGTAGCGCACCGTCGGCGAGGTCGAGCCGTCCCCGGGCCGGATCTCCTTCACCACCCGGCCCCACTGGTCGTACTCGTAGCTGGTGATCGCGCCGTTGGGATCGGTCACCGCCGTCACCTGCCCCAGCACCTTGTCCCAGGTATAGTGGGTGTCGATGGTAAGAGGCTGATTATCTTTGGTAAGAATCTGAGTAGTAACTTTCGTGGGCAGCGCATACAGCTTCGGCCAGGCGCCGCTGGTCTCGTAGGCCGTGGTCGTGGTGTTGCCCAGCGGGTCGGTAACGGTGGTCTGGTTGCCCCAGACGTCGTAGCCATAGCTGACGTCGCTCCACGGCGTCCCGCAGGTCGTCAACGCCGTGCGCACCTTGGTCAGGTCACCCAGGGTCGGCGGAACGGTGTAGCCCGACTGGTTGTCGTACACATAGCGCGTTTCGCCCTGGCACTGGTTGGCTGCGTTCAGGATCTGGCGTCGCGCCGGCCGGTTAACGATATAGCGGTTCGTCTCGTTGCGGGGGAAGTACTCGGTCACCTCGGTGCGCAGCAGCGTGCTGCCGGCATCCAAGTAGGTGCGCACATGGGTGACGTTGCCGTACTGTTGCCCGCCCTGCAACGCCGCCTGGTACTCGTAGGTGGTCTTCTGCGCTGCGCTGCCCAGGGTCTGCGTCTCGCTCTCCCGGTACACCCAGTTGGTGCCCTTCTCCGTCTGCGTCTTCCAGGTCGTCTCCGTCCGCGCCAGCTCTGCGCCGCCCGCCTGGGTGCGGGTGATGCGCAGAAAGGCTTTGCCCCGCCGCGGGTCCATGCTGGTGTTGTTGCCGCCGCACGGGTTCTGCCCCGAGCTGTCTGAGCTGCCGCATTGGTGAAACTGGCTCTCCACTGCTTGGGCCACTGCGCCGCTGCCGTTCTTCACCTCCGCGACGACGCTGCGGTAGCCGCCGAACTCGAAATAGTCGGTGCAGGTCGGCGCGCCGCTGGCCCAGGCGAAGGGCCCTCCGTGAGTGTACTCGCGCCGGACGATGTTGTGGGCTGCGCTGCCCAACCCGTCCTCGAGGGTCTGCTGGCTCACGCGGTAGCGCTGGGTGTTCTGGCCACATGGGTGCATCCAGATGTTGGCCACGTTGGCGTACTCGTAGGTCACCTTGCCCCCCTGGCCGTTGCTGGCCGTGGAGAGCAGGGTGTGGTTCAGCCAGCCGTTCTTGGTCTCGTAGGTGAAGCTCCATGCCGGCAGCGCACCGTTGTCTTTGCCTCGCGCGGTGATGTGGGTGAGCCGCAACAACCCCTTGCCTGCGCCCTGGTCCTGCCACAGGTAGTCTTGCGTCAGATCGTAGGCCCTGGCCAGGGCAAAGCTGTCCGTGCCGTCGCCGTTGCGCACCTTGACCTCGATGCGGGTCAGCCGCCACTGGCTCCAGTAGCTCTCCACATACGGGTCGTTCTGCCCCGGAACGCCGGTGTCGCTGCGGCTGCTATAGAGAAAGTCCACCCGCACGCTGGCCAGGCTGCTCTGGTCCTGCGCCAGATACTCCACCCGCATCGGCCGGATAGCCCGCACGTATTGGTTGTAGGGCGCGTAGTCGTTGGCGCAGTAGCCCGTCGGCAGGTTCTTGGTCTCCACCCCGTAGCTCACCTTCACCCGGTTGCCGTGGGTGTCCTGAACCTCTGTCAGGTGCAGCTCTCGCGCCAGGCGATAGCAGTTGCCGTTGCCGTCCCGGTTGACGTTCCAGGCGATGCCGCTGCCGTCGCCGGCTCCAAAGGTGTACTTGACGCCGTCCGGCGCCCACACCACCCACGGACTCACGGCGAACCCATCGCCCTGGTGTTCGATGCGCAGGAAGCTCTGCGGCTCCGTCTGCCACTGGCCATTGACATATTTCAGCTCGTAGCCGCCGCCTGCGTAGCCCAACCAGGCCCGCCCCTGGCCGGCTCCGCCCAACTGCACCGTCACCTGTCCCAGCCCCTGCAGGCTCCACCCCCAGCCGATGGCGCTGGCCTGTCGTGCAAAGGTGGTGCCGTTCTGCTGGTCGTAGTTGACGCCGTTGGCATAGCCGGTGCCCTGGCGGATGCTGTTCACCCCCTCGCTGCTGTAGCTCAGGCTCAGGTTGACCCCAAGGCCGCCCGGCCCTGGCGGCAGCGCCAAGGGATAATGCACCCCGCTGTTGCCGCTCCACTCGTCGGTCACGAAGCCGTGTACTGTGGGCAGGTGCTGTGCGCCGTAGCTCAAGGCCTGGGTGGCGCCCAGGCCAAAGGTCGAGAAGTGATCCACGACCGCCGTTGCGGTCAGCCGCGCCCAGTCCACCTGGCTGGGCAGGCTGCGCCACTGGGCTGCCGCCTCGTCCCACCAGAAGACCGCCGGCGAGCCCTGCTGCTCGCTCAACGCTGTCAAATGGGCTGCGAAGCTGACGGTGATGGTCACCGGCCGGCCGAAGGTGATCACCGGTGCGCGGCTCTCGTCTACCGCCTCCAAGGTGAAGGCATGGACCACCGGGGACGAGGTCAGGGCCCCGGGCCCGTCGCCGATGGCCACCTCCACGGCCCGGTCCACGGCGCCTGCGGGCAGCGTCACTACGACCCCGTGGACTCGACTGGCTACTGCGCCGCCCGCCGGACCGATCCGGCTGCGGGGCGGCGCAGGCGGCTCAGCCCACACGTCCACCCAGCTGGTCACCGGCGCCGCCATACCCTCCCCTTGCGCGGTCAAAGCCAGAGTGAAGCGCTGGCCCAACGCAGCCCCACCCATCCGGGCGGCGAAGCTGGCCTCCAGGCTGCGCCCCGGTGGCAGCTGGGGCAGCCGCCAGCTCAGCCGCCGCGTCGCCGGGTCGAAGCCCACGCCGCGCGCGGTGTCCGGCAGCAGCTCCAGGGGTTCCGGCAACACCCCCTCCACCACCAGGCTGGCCAGGGTCGCAGTGGACGGATTGGTCACCGTCACGGCGAAGCTCACCCTCTCCCCCGGCAACGCCTGCGTCGGCTCAGCGCGGATGGCCAGTACCGGCGGCGCAGAGGCAAAAACTGGCCCAACCTCCGAGATTAGGCCAGTCTGTTCCTCAACCGAGTTGATCCGTTCCTGCAGCACAGCATCAGGGGTGAGAAACTCCCCCCCGTAAACATAAGCATAAGCCCTGGTAGGCAACGCCGCGGTCGTTGCCACTGCGACAACCACCAACCAGCGCACTGCGTCCGCTATTCGAGAGCCGAGCATAGGCCCTCCTCCGAGCCGAACTCTGCCGCCCGGGCCGGCGGCCTGGCCAGCGGGCTGC
>JANWYQ010000108.1 GCA_025055015.1 Caldilineales bacterium | reverse complement strand
CATCGGCGCGGGCGCAGAGGGAGCCTCCGGCGCCGCGGGGGCCGTTGGCGCGGGCGCCCCGCCGCAGTTCAACGAGACCCACTGCGAGGTTGCCGGGGCGCCGTTGCGCTCACCGTTGGCGCCGTCCCAGGCGGCGAAGGCCACCGCGTACACCGGGTCGGGGGTCAGAACGATGTCGTCGCTTTCGTTCGAGCGCAGGCCGCGGCTGAAAATGACCCGCCACACGCCGTTCTGCCACACGCCGTACCCCTGGACGTTCTGGGCCGCGGCCGGTTGGCTGGTGAGGGTGCCGAAGCCGCCCGCCACCAGGTCCTCGACCGGCGAAGCATGGACAGGCATGGCTAACAGATTGCCCGCCGCCTCGGCGGTCAGATAGGTCGTGTCGGCGTAGGCGGCAGCGTAGAGGTTGTCATCGGCCTCGGCGAAGGGGTAATAATCCACGTAGATGTTGGGATGGGCGGCCTGCAACGTCCGACGGGCAACCAACGCGGCCTGCCAGTCGGCTTTCCAGTGCCAGATGTTGACGTTGCCGCCCTGCTGCCCCATGCATACGAACGGCTGCGCCGCGACCAGCGGGAATTGGACGGCCACGCTGTCGCGGAACTCGTCCACTCGCAGCGAGGCGTCGTTGCGGGTGTCGTCGTTCCATTCCAACAACAGGGCCAGGTCCTGGCCGTTGTGCAGGCCGCGCACCCGGATGGATTTGACCTTTGCCGTGGGCCAGAAGGGCTTGGCGATCATCTGCGCGCTGAGGGGTACGTCCACGGCGGTCGTCCGCTGCCAGAGAGGGTCGTCCACGGCGTTCACGGGCAGCGCGCCTTCGACGGCCGCCGCCGTGATGGTCAAGCCTTGCGAGCTGAGGGGAGCCGTTCGCAGGCCGACGGCGAGGGCCGCCAGAACGACCAGAAACACAATCGGAAGGGTATGACGGTTCATCGGCAAGGCTCCTGCGCGCGATCACGCCGCCTCTCGTCCGTAGCCGACCAGCTCGACGACCGGACAGGTGGCGCAGGTGAAATCGGGGTCAAAAGGTGTGTGGCGGGCCTGCTCACGACGGCGCGGGCTGAGCGAAACACCCAGGAGAGCGGCCTCGGCGTGGACCCAGGCGGTGGTGTAACGGGCCAGGGGTGGGTATGGCTCTGCGGTCGTGTTCAGGGCTAGGCTGGCGGCGAACAGGTCAACCCACGCGCCCAGATGGTCGGCCAGGAAGCGGGCCTGGGCCTCACGGCAGATGGCCGCCGCGTCCGTCAGGCCGGTAGCCAGGGCGTGGGCCTCTTTCAACGTCAGCAGGTGCATGAACTCCAGCTCGGCGGCCAGGTGATCGGGCCGTTCGCGCACTGGGCCGCCGACGGTGAAGCCGAAGGCGCGGTAGAAGCCGGCGATGTCGGCCAGCTCCTGGGCCTGGCGATACTCGTGGGGCAGGTCGTACTCGGTTTCGTAGGGGAGGGAGCCGGCCACGCCGAAACAGCGCCGGTAGGCGGCCTGGAGGGAAGGCAGCGGCAGCGGCGACACAGCCGGCCAAGCCGGCGCATGGGGCAGCCGGGCCGCAACGGCCGCGGCCAGCGGCAGGTCTTCGCTCCAGTTCTCGGTCGGGTAGAGGTACACCGACGTCAGGAAGCCGTACACCTGCGAGCGCGACACGGCCTGCTCGATGGCCGTCGTCGTCGTAACCTCGTAAGGCGCGGGGGTAGGGTTCATGGTCGTCCTCTTCAGATCGAATTGGGCCGTTCCGGCGGCCGTTCGTGCAGCGGCTCGACCACGCTCAGCCGCACGGCCTCGCGGCCTTTGGCGTCGAAGCCGATCACCGTGTCGTTGTACATCTGCCAGGTCTTGCCGTTGACCGCGACCTCGCGCACCAACGGCCCTTCCTCGATCTCGAAACGGAAGATCATCTTCTGCGTCGTGCGGAAGAGCTGCAGGACGGCGAGCAACTCGCGCGAGGGCGCGGTGTAGCGCTCGATGGCCTGATCCACGCCGGGACCGAACATCTGGCGCAGATAGGGCCGCGGCGCCCAGCGGGGCGGGATGTAGTAGATGTTGGGTTCGGTGCCGAACTGCGGGTAGAGCGGCAGCGCTACCTGGGCGATGTGCACCAGGTAGTAGAGGGGATGCTGGGGCGCCTCCACCCAGGAGCCGTCCTCGGCGATCTCCACCAGGCCGTTCAGGCGGATCTTGCCCGGACAGACGGCCATGCAGCGCGCCTCCATGGGCACGCCATCGGTCAGGGGGTCGGCTCCCTCGACGCGCGGGTAGCAGGCGACGCACTTCTCGCTCACCTGGGTGACCCCGCGGTACATCGTCTTTTTGTACGGACAGGCCTCCACGCACTTGCGGTAGCCGCGGCAACGCTCCTGGTCGATGAGCACGATGCCATCCTCCTCCCGCTTGTAGATGGCCTTGCGTGGACAGGCGGCCAGGCAGGCCGGATAGGTGCAGTGGTTGCACACCCGCATCAGGTAGAAGAACCAGGCCTGGTGTTCGGGCAGGGCGGCGCCGTCGGGGCTGAGGCCGAACGGCCCGCCGGGGTAGGCGGTGGAGGTGTCCTCGTAGAAGTTGGGATACCGCCATTCGGCGTCCGTGGGCAAGTAGCCCAGCACCACCTCATTGGGGTCGGCAGCCTCGGTCAAGGTCAGGCCGTTGTAGACGCCGTAGGGCGCCCGTTCGCCGGTCTGGCCGCGGTCCCAGCGGGGCTGCACGCCGGCGGCCTGATGCGCCTCGTCCAGGAGCTGCAACGCCTTCACGTCCCAATGCTGCGGATAGCTGCCGTAGGGCTTGGTCTCGACGTTGTTCCACCACATGGTCTCCTGCCCCCGCGAGAACGTCCACGTGGCCTTGCATGCGCCGGTGCAGGTCTGACAGCCGATGCAGCGATTGATGTTGAAGACGGCCGCGAACTGCCGGCTGGGATGGGCTTCCGGGTAGGGGTAGGCCATGGTGCGGCCGATCTGCCAGTTGTAGACGTCGGGCATGGATGCCTCCTTATGGTTGTCTTGGAAGCCGGAGCGTGGTGTAGTGCTATCCGTAAAGTCGTTCTTGATCTCGCTCGGCGAAAAACAACATAGTAACCCTCACGATGTCGTCGAAGGGTCGGATTACCATTCCGGCTCCGCTGCGTCAAAAGTACGAACTGCGTGCGGGCGGCTGCGTCTCGTTGGGGGATTATGCCACGGTTCTACGCTCCGTCCTGCGTCAGGCGCAGATGACGGTGGGGGAGCTGCTCGACCTTCTGGAATAACCCACCGCGCCTGCATCCGACGGATCAGCTCCCGGACGTAGGCCTCGCCCTTCTGGCGGTAGATGCGGTGGGTGGCCATGAACATGGGGTGGACGAAGAGGGTCATCAGCCGGGGCTCGTCCCAGCCCAGCCGCACGTACTCCTCGACCAGAACCTCGGCCATGGCCTCCAGGGTGCCCGGCTCGCCGGGCAGCACCATGCCGATCAGCTCCATGGGGTCGTCGTCATCGAACGCGTCCTTGGGCATCGCTCACTCCTGGGGGGAAACCTGGGGCAGGTTCCAGCGGGGCATGACCTCGCTGCGGCGGTGGATCAGAAAGGGCAGGCACTCGGGACAAATCCAGAATGGGACGCCGGCCAGTCGCCACTGCACCAGGGGAATCACGGCCTCGCTGCGGCCGCAGTTGATACAGGTCAGAGAAGCGATTGCGTCGTTCATCCGCTCACCTCGATCGTCTCGCCCGCCAGATAGCGGAGCATGAAGGCGTTCTCGTGGCCGGGGGTGAAGCCGGTTCGGGTCGGCTCCCACGGCCCCTGGCCGCCCACGCCGCCGTCCTCGGCCTTGACGATGCGCACCAACGTCTCCTTGGGCACGGTGTTGAGCGCGTGGTTGTCGGCCTCGCCGCCGAAGATGAACTGCATGCCCGTCTTCTGCTTGTGGAAGAGGGTGTCGGTCTGGTGCATGGGCATGGACCAGTCGCGCGTCACCGACTGCTGCGAGCCATAGCGCAGGTTGGCCATGTAGCCCGTGCCCTCCGATTTGGCCAGGCCGTCGGGCCGCGTCTCATGGGCCTTGACCGACTTCTCCGTGGCCATGAAGGGGCCGTGCTTGAGCATGACGATGTGGTAGGGATAGGCCGGGTTGTACTTAACCCGCAGCATCAGCCGCGCCACCTTGTAGAAGGGGTCGTCGGGCGTCCAGCCGATGTAAGGCCGGTCGGCGGGGTTGGCGTCCACGTACACGTAGTCGCCGTCCTCGATGCCCAGGTCTTTGGCCGCCTGCGGGTTCATGTGGAGCTGATGGTCGCCCGGCCCGGGCAGGCGCTTGTCCGCCCGGTAGGGGTCGCCGAAGTTGGAGTCCAGGATGATGGTCCAGTCCACGGTGCTCCAAGAGGAGTGCACGCGATGGCGCGTTTTGGGTGTCAGGCAATAGAATTGGTAGCCTTGCTCCCACAGCGGGTTTTTGGTCTCTTTGACCTGCTCCCAGGGCATGGCGATATTGCGCACCGTGCGCTCCTCCCAACCCATGTGGTCGGGCGGAATGCCATAGTCCTCCGGCCGCACGAAGCGGCTGCGGGTGACGATGACGTTGGGCAGGTAGGGGGTCGCCTCCGGCCCCTCGCGATGGCTGATGATGTTCTCGCCGTACTCGATGGCCTCTGGGATGTCGCAGTAGCTGTTCAGCCGGCCCGTGTCGGTATAGAAGGGCACGGAGTCGTGCACCTGCTCCCAAAAGGGGATGCGCGGGTAGGTGCGGAAGAGCATCAGCGCCGCACCCGGCTCGCCGTATTTGCCGGCCACGATGTCCTGCACGCGGTAGCCGCTGGTGGTCAGCGAGGAATCCAGCAGGCGTTGGATGTACACCTCCGGCCGGCCTTCCAGCGCGAACTTCCAGTAGTCGCGCAGCCGCGGCTCGCCGATCTCCTCGGCCAGCGCAGCCGAGACCTCGGCCAGGATGCGGGCGTCGTCGCGCGTGTTGTAGAGCGGCGGGATGCCGCCCTTCCAGATCTGCAGGAAGGGGTTGGAGCAGGAGGC
>JANWYQ010000106.1 GCA_025055015.1 Caldilineales bacterium | reverse complement strand
AGGAGCTCCACGGTGTGGTAGAGGGGCAGGGAGCTACCTAGGCGGCGTAGGTGGTGGGCGATCTGGGTCAGACAGCCGATGTTGCCGGTGACCAGGGCGTGGGGCCGCGCGGCCAGGATGGCTTGGGCCTTGCGCTGCCCTAGGGCGGCCGCCAGCTCCGGCTGCTCGATGTTGTAGGTGCCGGCGGAGCCGCAGCACAGGTCCCCCTCCTCGATCTCCACCAGGGTCAGGTGGGGGACGCTGCGCAGCAGCCGCCGCGGGGCCTCTCGCACCCCCTGGGCGTGGGCCAGGTGGCAGGCGTCGTGGTAGGCCACGGTCAGCTCCTGGCGCAGGGGCGGGGGCGGCTCCCAGCCCAACCGGTCCAGGAACGCGCTGACGTCCATGGCCTTGGCCGCCAGGGCAGCTGCCTGCTCCGCCTCCGGCTGGCCCTGGAAGAGCAGGGGATAGTCGTGCAGGCCGGAGCCGCAGCCGGCCGCGTTGGTGACGACCGCGTCCACGTCGGCCGGGAACGCGGCCAGGTTGGCGCGCGCCAGGCTCAGCGCAGCCTCCCAGTCGCCGGTGTGCAGGGAGAGCGCGCCGCAGCAGGCCTGGTTCCTGGGGATCACCACCTCGACGCCGTTGCGGGCCAGCACGCGGGCGGTGGCCCAGTTGATCTCCGGCGCCAGCACCTGCTGCACGCAGCCCACCAACAGCGCCACCCGCGCCCGCCGCACGCCCTCGGCCGGCACCACGTCGGGCAGCGGCTCGGCCTCGGGCAGGCGCTCGGGCAACAGACCCACCATGGCCCGCATGGGCGCCGGCAGGCTGTCGGCCAGGGGCCGCGCCAGCTTGCCCAGGGAGGCGGCGGCGCGGAAGCGGCTGGGATGGGGCAGGGTGCGACGCATCAGGCCATGGGCCAGGCGCTCGCCCAGGGGCCGATGGCGCTGCGCTGCGGTGTGGCTGCGGAAGCTGACCAGCAGGTCGCCGTAGGGCACGCCGGAGGGACACGCGGTGACGCACCCTACGCAGCCCAGGCAGCGGTCCAGGTAGGGCTGAGCCTCGTCCAGGGGCAGGCTGCCCTCCAGCACGTCCTTCATCAGGAAGATGCGGCCGCGCGGGGAGTCCATCTCCTCCCCCAACAGTCGGTACGTCGGGCAGGCCGGCAGGCAAAAGCCGCAGTGCACGCACGCCTCCACAGCCGCGGCCATGGTGGGGCCGTGGACGCCCAGAGCCTCGACGGGGATCCGGTGCTGCATGGCTCACACCTCCAGGAAGCGCTCGGTGGGGTCCAGGGCCTGCTTGACCCGCTGGGCGAAGGGCAGGCCGCGGCGCACCCCCAGGAAGGGCAGGTTGATGGGCCCGCGCAGCACCAGGCCGGAGAGCTGCATCTCGATCAGCGCGTGGTCCAGCGCGGCCAGCCGGCCGGGCATGGCCACCCAGGCCACCGTGCCGCCCACGCTGTAGCGCCGCGCGGCCTCGGCCGTCTGGAAGTGATCCTCCAGCGCGGGGATGCGCAGGGGGGTGATGGGCACCTTGACCAGGGACCAGTCGGCCGGCGCCCAGGCGAGCTGGCGCGCAGCCTGCCAGACGGCCGCGTCGGCCTGGTCGGTCAGGACGTCGCCCCCCTTGAGCCGCTGGCGCAGGCGCTCCATGCGCGCGGCCAGGGGCTCTGGCCAGCCGCCCAGGCGCACCCACAGGATGTAGCCGCGGCGGTCGGGCTCCAGGTCCAGCGCCTCGATGTCCAGCGGCGCAGCGGTGAGCTGGGTCATGGCCTCCAGCGCGGCGTCCAGGTTGGCGTAGGGGCGCCGCAGAGTGCTGAAGGCCAGGGGGCGGGGGAAGACCTTGAAGGTCAGCTCCACCAGCACGCCCAGCCGGCCCGCGCTGCCCACCATCAGCTTGGGCAGGTCGAAGCCGGCTGCGTTCTTCACTACCCGGCCGCCGCCGGTCACCAGCTCGCCCAGGCCGTCCACGAAGCGGACGCCCAGGATGAAGTCGCGCACGCCGCCGTAGCGGTAGCGGCCGGGGCCGCTGAGGCCGGCGGCCACGGTGCCGCCCAGGGTGGCGCCGGCGTGGGCCAGGGGCGGGTCGAAGGGAAGGTACTGGCCGTGCTGGGCCAGCATCTGCTCCACCTCGGCCACGGGGGTGCCGGCCAGCGCGGTGAAGGTGTACTCGGCGGGCACGTACTCCACCACGCCGCTCAGCCGGCGGAGGTCCAGCACCGTCACCTCCTCCTCGTGGGGGGTGGAGAGGGCCGGCTTGGTGCCGCCGCCCCGCGGCAGCAACCGCTGACACGACCGCACCGCCTCCTGCACCTCGGCGATGGACGCCGGGCGCAGCAGCCGGGGGGTGCGCGGGGCCTCCAAGGGCGGGATGGCCTCCGGCTCCAGCAGGGGCGGGGGCTCGCCGGCGGCCTCCACGTCCAGCATCTTGCCGCGGTTGGCCAGCTCCTTGGGGTCCATGGCCCGGCGCAGGCGGCGCATCACCGTCATGTCCACCGGCCCGAACATGACGGGCAGGAAGGCCCGCTTCTCCACGCCCACGCCGTGCTCGCCGGTGATGGAGCCGTTCAGCCGCACGCACAGCTTGAGGATCTCCCCGGCCATCTCCTCGGCCCGCTCGTAGGCCCCCGGCTCGCGGCCGTTGTAGAGGATCAAGGGGTGCAGGTTGCCGTCGCCGGCGTGGAAGACGTTGGCGCAGCGCAGGCCATAGTGGCGGCTGAGGCGCTCGATCTCGGCCAGGGCTGCGCCGAGCTGGCTGCGGGGCACCACGCCGTCCTGCACGATGTAGTCGGGGCTGAGCCGGCCCACCGCGGAGAAGGCGCCCTTGCGCCCCTTCCAGATCTTCATGCGCTCGGCGTCGGTCTGCGCGGTGCGCACCTCGTAGGGCCCGGACTCCTCGATCACCTCCAGCAGGCGGGCGAACTCCGCCTCCACCTGGGCCGTCTCCCCCTCCAGCTCCACGATCAGCAGGCCGGCCGCGTCCAGGGGGTAGCCGGCGTGCACCGACGCCTCGGCAGCCTGGATGGCCAGGTTGTCCATGATCTCCATGGCGCCCGGCAGCAGGCCGCTGGCCACCACCATGCTCACGGCGTCGCCCGCGGCCTGCAGGCTGCGGTAGGCGGCCAGCACGGTGCGATAGGTCTCCACCTTGGGCACCAGGCGCAGGGTGATCTCCAGGGCGATGCCGAAGAGCCCCTCGCTGCCCACGAAGAGGCCGGGCAGGTCGGGGCCCGCGCCCTCCAGGCTCTCGCCCCCTAGGGTCACCACCTCGCCGTCAGCCAGCACCACCTTGAGGCCCAGGACGTGGTTGCTGGTCATGCCGTACTTGAGGCAGTGCGCGCCGCCAGAGTTGAAGGCCACGTTGCCGCCGATGGTGCACACCGGCTGGCTGGAGGGGTCAGGTGCGTAGTAGAGGCCGTAGGGCGCGGCGGCCTTGGAGACGTCCAGGTTGAAGACCCCCGGCTCGACCACGGCGATGCGCTGCTTGGGGTCGAGCCTCAGGATGCGGTTGAGGCGGTTGAGGCCGATGACGATGCCGCCAGCGATGGGCAGGGAGCCGCCGGAGAGGCTGGTGCCGCTGCCGCGGGCCACGAAGGGGATGCCCAGCTCGTAGCACAGGCGCACGGTCTGCACCACCTCCTCCTGGGTCTCGGGCAGGACCACGGCCAGGGGGCGCTGGCGGTAGGCGGTGAGCGCGTCGGACTCGTAGGGGATGAGCTGGGCGGGGCGGGTGAGCAGCCGCGGGGCGGGGTAGAGCTGGCTCAGGGCGTCGAGCGGACTTCTAGCCACCATAGGCCACCTCGCAGGGGGACGCAGAGCAAGGGGAACGAGGAGACGGCGGCGCTGCCGTTGCCCCCATTGTACTCAGCGCAGCCAGGTTGGCAAGGCCGCGGCGGCTCAGTCGGCCTGGTCGTCGCTGTACAGGACGGCGATGAAGCGCTTGGGGCCGTGGACGCCGATGGCCATGGTCTGCTCGATGTCCGCGGTCTTGCTGGGGCCGGAGATGAGGACGACGTTGGCTGGGAGGGGGACCGTGCGGCCGGCGGTCCAGGTGAAGAGGTCGGCGGTGAGGCGAGTGGCAGGGACCAGGGCGATGTGCACCGGCGGCAGCAGGGTGGCCAGGCGGCTCTTGCCCGGCCCGCTGCTGACCACCACGGTGCCGGTCTCGGCCAGGGCCGCGTCGGCCATGCTCAGGCCGACGTCCGCAGCGGCACAGAAGGCGCGCAGGTCGCCGGCCGTCCGGCCCACCACGTGCCAGGCGATGGCCGGCCAGCGGCCCGCCAGGTCCAGGTCGCTCAGGGGCGGCTCGGCGTTGACCACCGCGCGCCGCACAGCCAGGTCGGCCAGGAGGCGGTCCAGGAGGTCCAGGGCCTCGGCCAGGCTGTGGACGCGGTGGGGCTCGCCGTGGGCGGCGGCGAGGGCGGCGCAGAAGCGCTCGGCGAGGTCGGCGAAGGCGCGGCGGGAGGTCCAGGCCGGTGGGTGAGCTGTGGGCCGCAGCTGGCGGCGGAGGGTGGAGAGGATGGAGTCTCGGTCGGACATGGCGGTCAGGGGTGCGGAACAGATGCCTTTCCGGTCCACCGGCGCCGGGCTATCGGTGGCGCACCGGCAAAGGCGAGCGAGGGCGGCGCCGGTGGTCACGGCGGGTTCAGGGCCTTGAACGCCTCGGCGACCTTTTGCGAGGTGAAGGAGTAGGCCGTGCAGGCGGGGATGCCGCTGAAGGTGTGGGTAGGCTGCTCCGCCTGGTAGGCGGTACGCAGCACCAGGGTGGACGCCGCCTCCAGCGCGGAGAAGCGAGGCTCCAGGAAGGACAGCTTCACCGCGCTGTCCGGGTTGGGCTTCTCGCACACCGCGCAGAGGGGAGGGAAGGTGACGGGGCGGTCGAGGGGGAGCTGGATGTCGTGGGGCATGGGGGTCTCGTTTCTGGAGTGGGGGCTGGCGAGGGAAGGGGAGCCAGTGGCTGGGATACGGCTCGACAAGCTCAAGGGCAAGAAATGGTGGCAGTGGTGGCGATCTGTTCGAAGCCAGTGTGGCTGACGCGATACAGTACGGCCACGTTCCCTCCCGCTTTCTTCACACAGAAATCCTTCTTTGCTTCTTCCTCTACCACGCTCGCCAGGTCTGCCGAGTACCAACAGCCCCAAGTGTTTGCTTTGCCTTCCCTGGTCTGCACTCCCTTAATCTGAATTGACGGTAAATCTTCAACGATGAGGACGTACTGCGTGTCGAAAACTCGTGAAGTGCCGTTGGGGAGCACGATCATTGAAGGATCTGAGCTAATCCAACCAGACAAGTAACGCTCAGGGCGCAAGAATAGCGGCTCGCTAGTAAGAAGGTTTCCATTAAAGGCTGGCTCTCCACAAAGAACTAAGCTTCCCGACATCGTATCTTGACTTGCTGGCTGCGAGTTAATCGGCGATGGAGTTAGTTCAGGACAACCAACGTCGTATTGGCTCTTAATGCGTACATCAACTGGCTCAAGTACTTCAAACGGTATGTTTAGCCCTCGTATCTGTACGACGCCAGCTCGCCGATTCTCAAGCCACACCAACTCAAAGGCCATTCGTGTTCCGGGTGGGGCCGCTAGTTCCATAGCGGTGCGATGTTCTCTTATGTCTCCCAACGCTAATTCTACAGCTGTTTCTACTGCTGCGGACGCCGCCGGAACGGTAAGTCCAAGCTGGACAGCGATCTCGGCTGAAACGTCGGACTTGATAAAAACCGCTCGTTCCTGAACCCTTTTGGCATCAGCCTTGCCGTTACAGTTATCTATTTCGAACTCTTGCAATTCCTCTCTCCTCCGGTTCTCTTCTTGAAAGATGACCTCTGGTTTTGACGTGTCTATAAGTGGCATTGGAGCGACACATCCGGCTAGAAACAGAGCGAGTGCGATCATGAAAGACCCAAAAGTGCGTCCGGAGATCCCGCAAACCATCATGGGAGGAGCCCTCCTTATCCCTGCACGAGTAAACGAAATGGGGACAGAGATCTCGATGACATAGAGAGCTTCAGGATAATTAGCGAAACCGGCAATCAATTTGCAACTATCACGCGTATCTCGGCAAACTCTGGCCAGTAGTTTCCGGTCCTGTCTACAACGACAAGCCTCAACCAGTATGGGCCTGAGGGAACTGTACGCGTATCCCATTCCATCAGTACGCCATGCACAACTGGTGCTTCAAAATGCACCAAGTACGCATAATCAGGTCTTGTTTCCGGTCTAAACTCAAACTTGTAGTACTGGAAGCCGTCTCGGATAGCCGTACCTCGAAATGCCACTATACCGCTGATACGATCGTTCGGTTTAGGGAAAGTGATACAGGCTTCTGGGCGCGGACACGCGGCAGAGAAAGTTGGAGCAGAAAGGGATGGGCCCTCTCGCTCAAGGGGAGCAGGTGCCGCTTTGGTTGGCTTTACCGACTCTATTTCAAGTACAATATCTCCGTCAGCCTCAACGGCCAAGTCAACTTTGCGGTACCCCGCGCCACTGCTCACCGACACTTCGAACTCTTTGTTAGGCTCTAACTCGTAAACGGTCGCTTTGTCATCAACCCTAACGATCAGGATGCGCTTGGTCGCCAAAGCCTGGGAGTATCGTAGCTGATTGATCTCATGTCTAATTGGAATACTGCCAGAGATGCCAAGGTCGAAAGTACCAATCGGTGTGGTTAAACGCTCCGCAAGGGTTACAGTGACGACGCCCCGGGAGCTGACACCGACGCGAATAGGGACCAAGGGGGGTGACCAGCCGGCCTCTATGCTGGGATCAGTTCTTGAGCCTCGAGATCCGCATGAGACCGACGTAATTACCACAAGAGCAACAACTATATGACGGCATGTGGCCATCCACCATATGAGCCGACGCATGGAGACAGTCTCCCCATAGCTAAGCGCCCTAGCAAATCATCCAGATGGCAGTCGCCAGCAAACAGCTAATCAGAAGACTGATGCTCTATTCGGACTCTCTGGCCTCATAGTTTCTTCGCCCAACAAATTAGCCCTGACCGAGACGGAGAACATGCCGAGTGGGTTCTGTCAATTAGTTGCTAGTGCGTGTAAGTCGGAAGCCACACTGTTGTCCAGTAGAGTAAGAATGTCCCGTGAATACCAGCTCTTGTTGTCTCGGAAATGCTGACGAAGCACCGGGCTGCTTCTGTACATGTCCTGAATATAGCTTAGCCAGTGAACCCACACGTGTTTTGGGATATCCGACTTTTGCAGAGCGATCAGTTCAAGGAAGCTAGCCAGTATTTCCGCAAGACTCATCACCTGGTAATACTTGGGGTCTTCCACTGTAACGTCCCTGTTCTCGTAGAAATAAGGACGGAGATCTGGATTGTTTGTGAGAACTCGCAGGAACTCGAGGTTTTGGTTATAAAGGCTTTCATTTACGTTGCCACGGATGCTTCGCTCAAGTTGGCGGACCTGATAGATCAGGACAGCAAAACCAACGGTCGAGATTATGAGCGCACCAATTGCGCCTGTGGCTTGGAGGACATCGGTCCAGAGCGGTTGCGACATTGATTTTTCTTCTCCTTCCGCAAACTAACCTGTAAGTAGCGAGACGGGATGATGAGCAAGGGCAAGACCGTTCGAGCAGATGTGGACTTGCAGAAAAAGCACGAGGCAGACTGCACTTAACCCTGGTAGCAGTTACGAAGTTGGTTCAGGAGATGCGGACCTCGGACACCCTGGGTCAAATCAACGACAAATCGACAGAATTAGCTGGCCGTACTCATTTGCGCCACTGACGTTTCCAGTTCGTTGATCGTAGTGCCACGACGCACTCGTAGCCCTCCCGTCTTTAGTGAAGTTGTACCTGACGTTCCAGATGGTCGCTGTAGACGGCTCCGCATACCAGCCTATGGACTCAAACTGCCAATTGTTCGTGACGGCGTCCACTGCCAAGACAAACGCCATGCATTCAAGGAGGTTCTTAAAGCCCAGGTTCGCGCCAATAGGGTAGTTTTGTACCGCACTAACGGCCTGCCTTTCTTCTAGACTGGGGCCTCTGCTTGGAGATGATCGCGTTGGAGTGGGAAGGCGCGGTGAAACGGCCGTCGGCGTGTAGCCTGGGAATGGATTAGTTCTTTGTAACGATGCTGCACATCCGCCTCCGGTCAACAAGGCGACAACACACAGTCCAACGACACGCGTAAGTGCGTACATGGGACACCTACACTTCATCGGTGTGCTCAATAGATGATGCGTGCCCACAGATGAGATCACAGCAACCCGTGGCGCTACTGCTGCTTCTGCCTGAATACACAACAATCTTTCCCAGACCCTTCTATCTTCTCTCGACCCAGGTTCTCAAGCAGAGAGAGCCTAAGCTCCGAGTCCAGTTTGTCAACTACACACTCGAGTATTCTGCAACGGCTCTATTCTCCTCACCCCACAGGCGACTAACCGCAAGGTTGAACATGGGCTCAGCATCCCAGTCAGCATTCACGATCAACACGGGCTCCCGGCCGAACCGGGCGTGCACGCGCAGGTAGAGGGCCCGTTGACTCGGGTCGTGATCCACCACCTGGCCGCCGCGGACAGCAACGAAGTGGCCTGCATATTGCTGGCGCTCCACGCACGGACGGGCAAACCAGGCGGCCTGCTCGGCCTCCAGGGCAGCCAACGCGGCCTCGTACTGTGGCTCTGGTTGGTCGTTGTCGGCGTTAAGCGCGTTCACTCCAGTCTAAACCCTCTCGTCTCCACACTTGCCGCCATTCTACCATCGCCTCCCGCGCTGGTCAAGGGCTTTTTT